>DUEH01000124.1 GCA_011192195.1 Chloroflexota bacterium
AAACTGAGCATCCCGCTGCGATAATCGCTGATCAGTACCGCGTCTACGCCTGGCGCAATCGCCTGAATTTGATGTATCACGGCGGCTTCAATTTCCGCGTTAGGCGGGTGACGGTCTACTCTATCAAAACGCGCCAACTGCTGCGGAAAACGCCCCTGAGAAACAATGCGCGTTTTTTGGGTGGTGCAGCGACTTTCGTCCACAATGAGGCCGTTGGCGTCAATAGCAAAGGCTTCTAGTTGCGAGCGTAACTCTTGCCCAACTAAATCGTTGCCAATGAGTCCCACTTGCAGCGCGATGCTTCCCAAAGCGGCAATATTCATCGCCGGATTGGCGGCTCCACCGGGGATGACGCGCCGGTTGCGGTACTCCAGCACCGGAATGGGCGCTTCGCGGCTAAGACGCGCCGCGCTGCCAATGAGATATTCGTCTAAAATCACGTCTCCCACCACCAAAATTCGTTTTCCGCTCAAGCGGGGGATGGCGTTCAAAAGGTTATCTGTCATTTGTCAATGGTCATTTGTCAATGTCATTAAGTTAGCATCCTGAGTAGGTTGAAGCGCAGCGAAAACCGTATCGAAGGGTGCGGGGTGGCCCAGATTCGCCGCCTGAGCCGCACCCTTCGATACGCCTTTTCAAGGCTACTCAGGATGCTAACCCCTGAACTTAATGACATTAGGTCATTTATCATTTGGGGTCTTTGAGGTTTTTTGTGGTGAACAGGATGTAAAACGCGCTTGACCGTCCTATTTCAGAGCAGAATTTGTAGAATGTGAGAATTTTAATTCTATCATTCCGTGAATTCTGCTCTGATACCACACAATTTCTCAAAGAACCATCATTTGTAGCTCGTGGCAGAAAAGTGATATGTCATTGCGAGGGCGCAACCCGAAGCAATCTCCGGTCACAAGCTGGAGATTGCTTCGCCTGCGGCTCGCAATGACATCATTAACCATTTTTCACTATTCATTCTTCACTTTTCACTGTTTTCCACCAGCATGCGCCGCAGAACTTTGCCCACAAAAGATTTGGGAAGTTCTTTGCGGAATTCAATTTCCCAGGGAACGGCGTAGGGTTCCAGGCGGCGGCGGCACAGGTTCAACAACTCATCTTCGGTCAGATTGCTTCCGGGTCTGGGTACGACAAAGGCTTTGACCTTTTGCCCGCTTTCGGCGGTGGAAACGCCCACAACCGCCACTTCCATCACTTTATTGTTCTCGTACAGCACTTCCTCGATGTCGCGGGGATACACGCTGAACTCACCGGCCATAATGGTATCGCGCTTGCGACTGATAATTTGGAAATAGCCGTCGCTATCCACCACGGCTACGTCGCCGGTGTAGAGCCAACCGTCCTTCAACGTAGATTCCGGGTCAATGGTGGTAGATTGTTCCACTTCGCTCCAATAGCCCTGCATCACTTGCGGGCCTTTTACAGCCAATTCGCCAATCTGACCCGGCGGCAGGGTTTCACCGCTGATGAGATCAACAATTTTGGCGTCGGTGTTGGGGATAGGTACGCCAATGGAGCCGGCCTTGCGCACACCGTAGAGGGGATTGGCGTGCGTAATGGGCGAAGTTTCGGTGAGGCCATAGCCTTCCACCAGCCGCCCGCGAGTCAATTTTTCAAAGGATTCCTGAACTTCAACGGGCAGCGGCGCGGCGCCGCTGACGCAGGCTTTGATGGAAGACAGGCCGTAAGAGCGCACATCGGGGGCCTGATTGATAGCCATATACATTGAAGGCACGCCGGGGAAGAGGGTTGGGTGGTACAACTTGATGTGTTCCAATACCTGATCCAGTTCAAACAGAGGCAAAAGGACAATAGTTGCGCCCAGCAAGATGGGAATGTTCATTGCCGTACTCATTCCGTAGCTGTGCATCAGGGGAACCACCGACAGGCAGACTTCCTGCCCGTATTGCAGGTCTGGAATCCAGTGCCGCGTTTGCAGCGCGTTAGCCACCAGGTTGGAATGGCTCAAGCCCACGCCCTTTGGTTCATCTGTAGTACCGCTGGTGAAGATAATGACGGCCAGATCGCTGTGCTTTACGCTTGGGTCGGGCGGTTTACGAGAAGCGTCTTCCATCAAGTCGGCCATCGAGCGGCCAAAGTTGGGAGTAAAATCCAGCCCGCCGGCGCCGGCTGCTTTCCAACGCCCCATCAGTTTTTTGTGAGCGCTACCGGACATAACGTTTTTTATGTTGGCAAAGATGAAATGGTCAACATCTGTATTTTTCTGGACAATTGCGGCCAGACGGCCAAACTCTTGCAGCGTTATCAGCACCTTTGGCGCGGTTTGTTTGACCTGTTGCACAATCTGGCGCGCGTCGGCGTCTGGATTGGGCATTACCACCACGCCGCCAATTTTCAGCGTGGCGTAGTAGGCTATGATCATTTGCGGGATGTTCGGCAGCACCACCATCACCCTGTCGCCGGGCGCAACGCCCTGTCCATGCAAGACGTGGGCAAATTGATTGACCAGTTGATCCAGTTCGTGATAGCTTAATTTTTTGCCGTAGAACACGGTTGCCGCGCGTTTGGGGACCCAATCAGCGGCGCCTTCCAAAAATTTATACAGGGGTTGGCGGGGAACCGGAACGGTGGGCGGCGTTCCTTTGCTGTAACGCTTCAACCAGGGACGATTGCTGAGGGGGCTGGTTTCGCTGATTTGTTCGCGCCAGGATTGCCGTTCTTTGTCTTGAATAAAGCGGCTAATGGCGCGATTGACGGCCTGATGACGTTCCAACTGCACCTTGTGCTTGGCCGAGCCAACATCGTAGATTTCCGCGCCCGGAACCATTTTGCCTAAATCATCAAAGACGTAGCGGGGGAAATAGTGGTCGCGCTCGCCGGTGATGACCAGAGTGGGCGTAGAGATATTTCGCACCAGAGGCCAGCCCTGCCACTTCATCAGGTTATTCAGCATCATCCGTTTGACTACGTGAATTGCGGCGTTCCAGCGCGGACGATATTTCCACCAAAAGCGAAAAAATGGCGTGGGGATGCGGTAGATCAACGCCGCCAGTTTGGGCAAAGGATATTCGCCGGCAGTGGCAATGAGTACCAGCTTTTCCAGGCGTTCCGGGTGCGCGTTGGCGTATTCCACGCATATCGAGCCGCCAAAAGAATGACCTGCCAGAATGAATTTCTCCGGCAAGTTGAGATGCGTGACAATGGCCTGCAAATCGGCCACCAGTTCCGGCATTGTGTAATCGGTGTAGGGCGCGTCGCTTTGACCGTGACCGCGCAAATCAGGTACAATAACGCGATAGTTTCGGGCGAAATAGTTTACCTGAAACTCCCAGGTTTCGGCGCAGCCTGCGTAGCCGTGTACAAACATAATGGTCTGCTGCGCCCCTTCCGGCCAGATGTCAATAGCGCTTAAATTAGCGTTTGATACGCCTGGAATAGGCACATCAACCCTGTACAGGGTGAAATCAAGCTGAATGTCCTGACGTTTTATGCCTCTGAGTTTTCGCTTCATACAAGGCCTCGCTTGCTTCATCTCCCTTGAGCGGTTAAAATTAAAGTTCCCTCGTCCTTGAGGAAATGATCAAATTTGGAGGCGCGTTCATTGACTGCAAAACAACGTCCCTGGTGGCTCTTGGCAATGCAAATGCCTTTGCTGGATACCACCTTGAAAGAAGACCACCGGCCCGGCCAAAAACGATACATCATCGCCGGGAAGCCGGTCATTAAAAATCTAAGCTGGATTGTTTACGGCCCGCTTGCCGCCATAGCGACGCTCTTGGCGGTGGGCGCGTTGACCTGGATGCTGAACATCAGCGAACAAGAGAAAGCGATGAAGTTGGCCTTTGTTTGCTTGCTGGGTTTAATGCCAATGCTTGTCTGGGCGGCAGCGGGCGTGTTGATCGGCAAACTTGCCCAACGCTCTCTGAACCGCGAAATCGAAGCCAATGCGCAGCAGATTGAAATTGTTCTCAATCTGGAAGAACGCGCGCTGCGGCTAAATAACACCATCTCCATCCCCTTCAGCGACATTGATAGCTTCAAACTCATCTCTGATGCCGGCGTCTACTACACCCCCGCCGAAGATTCCGTGACCATTGTCAATTTAATAGCCCACACGCATCAAGGTCAAGTGCCGCTGCTGCCCAAAGAATTAGGGACCTTAAAACAGAAATTACAACTTGTCAGTCAGCTAGAGGCAGAGGTGAAAATTTGACCGCAGACGGCAGACCGCAGACCGCTGCTAATTTAATCGCGCGTCCGGCGGTCAGCGGTCATTTAGTTGGCGGTCAAAAAGTAATCGTCTCCGTTGTTGTAATTGTCGCCGGCGCTGCGAACAAGGGGACAGGCTTGAATTGATAAAAGGTGATAGCCCAGCCGTCGCCCTGCCGCTGCAAGATGTATTTGTAATCGCTTAAGGCTTCTTTTTTTTGCCCCCCGGATTGGTATGTCCAAAATTCCCGACTTTCAAGCGATAGTTCATACGGCGCGCCTGATGCAATGCTCGGCGCGCCAATAATGCCGTAACTGGCCTGGATGGGCGCTTGGTATTTCTGATTAATCAGGTGGACAAACCGCGTTGCGCGACTGAGCGCGGTTCCCTGCCACACCGCTTCCAATGCGGCCAAATTCTCATCACTAGGCGCTTCGATAGCCGCAAGCAGCAAATCGTTGGCGCGGGTGAGGGTATTAAATACCTGCGTTTCTTCGTCAGGCGTGAAGGCGGGGGGAGGCGCGGGACCTGGCGTAAAAGTGGGCGGCGCAGTTGGCGAGGGTGACGCAAGAGAAACAACTCGCGTGGCCGTCGGCGAGGCGGTGGGAGTGTTTGCCGCCTGAGTGGGGGTTGGCGGCGCGGGCGTTGGCGTAGCAGTGGGGGTATTAGTGGCAATTAGAATGGTGGCGGCAGGCTTTGGCGTAACGCTGCCGGGCGTTGGCGGCGCGGGCGTGGAGGATGGTATGGGTTGAAAAGTCAGCGTGGTTGGCGTAACAGATACAGGCAGTTGTACGCCGTTCGTCGCGCGCAAGATTGTCGGATTGCTATTCAAAAATAGCCAGACCGCGCCGCCCCAGATAATTGCCCATAGCAGCAGGCCAATAACCAGAGCCAATAAGCGTCCCCATCGGCGGCGTTTGCCGGGCGTAATTTTCACCCCCCCAAACAGGGAAATACTGCCAAAAATGGCAGCAAACACCAACAATGGGCCCGCCAGAAAAATAATCAGCGGCAGTAGAACAATCAATACCAGCAAACGAGCTAAATCTTTAATGGGGGATGGTTTGGACATACGCCAGATTGTAGCACAGCCAAGGCAAGGGGACAAGGAGGCCGGTGAGCGGGTGAGAAAGTGGGCCGGTGGG
>DUEH01000125.1 GCA_011192195.1 Chloroflexota bacterium
CTCGAAACTCGAAACTCGAAACTGGAAACCTGAAACCCGAAACTTTTGTCTTGATCTTGCTCTTGATGGGCTTGTTGCTCCCGCTTTCGGTAGAATTTGCCTTTTTGCGCGACTTATTCAATAATCGAATGAATACGGTTTTTAAATTCTATTTTCAGGCGTGGATACTGTTGGCCCTGGCTTCGGCTTTTGGGGTGTATTATGTGAATCAGGCGTTGCGCGGCGTGGGACGGGCGGTCTGGCAAGTTTTGGTTGCCGTGATGGTTTTGGGCGGATTGGTCTATCCGGTACTGGCTATCCCCAACAAAGCCAATAACTTTCAGGCAAAACCGACATTGGACGGCATCGCCTGGGTTGCCAATCAACATCCCGATGATTATGCCGCTATTCAGTGGCTGCGCCAAAATGCGCCGCCCGACGCGATTATTCTGGAGCGTCCCGGAAAATCCTATCGCTACCACAGTCGAATGAGCGCCTTAACCGGGCGCCCCACGCTTTTGGGCTGGGATTTTCACGAAGCCCAGTGGCGCGGCAATTATGACGAACAAAGCCTCCGCCAACCCGACATCGAAATGCTCTACAACGGCCTTGACCCGGCAACAACTTTGACCCTCCTGGATAAATATGCTATAACCTACGTCATTGTCGGCCCTCTGGAAAAAGAAATCTACAGCCTCAAGGGCTTGCTTAAATTTGAGCAATTTTTGGATGTGGCTTTTGAACGGGGAAACGTAACAATTTACCGGCGGTAAGAAACGGTAAATGGTAAACCATTCACCATTCACCATTCATCATTTATCATTTACAATTCACCGTTTACCATTCATAATTCACCATTTACCGGATGATTATGCAACACAGCGATAACGTAATTTCTCCCCCTCAAACCAATACGCCCCCCGCCCTTGTCCGGCTCACCGTCGAAGTGGCGCTGTACATCGTTATTGTTTCGCCGGCGCTGGGACTGCGGTTGTTCAATTTAAGCGCTTATCCGCTCACCAACGCGGAAGCTTCGCAGGCGTTGGCGGCGCTGGATATTTATAACGGACAGGTTCCGGAGATTACCGGCTACAGCCCGCTGATGGCCTCTTTGATGAGTTTTGCCTTCGTCCTCTTCAGCCCATCGGACTGGGCCGCGCGGTTGCCGGCTGTTTTGTTGGGAACAATTCTGGTGGCGCTTCCCTTTGGCTTGCGCAAGCAGCTTGGCATCTTTGGCGCGCTGGCGACATCCATTTTGTTGACCGTCTCCGCTACAACCCTTTTCTGGTCTCGCGCAGCCGGCGGCGATATTGCCGTTGCTGTGGGCTTGCTTCTCTTGCTGCTTGGCGGCGTCAAGTTTCTGACTGAAGGGGAATCGCCTGGCCTTTACGCAATCGCGGCGGGGGTGGTTTTTCTGCTGCTGAGTGCGCCTGCCGGGTACACGGCTTTGCTGGTTTTGGGGATTGTCACGCTAATCGTTTGGATTGCCAATCGCGGCGCGTTTTCGGCGACTCAAGAGAAGGTGTCCGCTGCCGGAGACGCTTTTCGCGGCGCTGTTTTCTTCTTTGCGGGCTTATTCTTTGTACTGGCGACTGCCGGACTTTTTAATTTGACCGGCGTAGCAGTAGTTTCGGAGATATTCACCGTCTGGCTGGGGCAGTTTCAACTTCAAATGCAGCCCGGCGCTGGCTTTCCGGCGATCTTCAATCTTCTTTTTTACGAGCCGCTTATCCTGCTTTTTGGGTTGGCAGGCGTAGTCGCTGCCTTGTGGAATCGCCATCTGCTGGACTGGTTGCTGGCGACCTGGACGGCCATCTTCCTGATTATAGATTTAGCAATGGGCGCTCGCAGCGAGGGGCAAATCCTGCTGGCCGCGCTTCCGCTGGCCCTGCTGGCGGGCAAACAGATTGGCCTGCTGCTGGAGGGATGGCAGACAGAAGCCCGCCTTGATGCCGAAGGTCTTTTTGCCGCCATTGGCTTGATGGTCAGCGTATTTATCTACATCAGTCTGGTTGCCTGGACAAAATGCACGCCTGCTCAAGCCGGTTGTAACACCGCCTGGATTTTGCCTGTAGCGGGCGTTGCGCTGCTGTCAGGCTTAAGTATTGTTTTTTGGATGTGGTATGGCCCAAAAATGGCTTGGCGCGGCGCGGGTCTTGTCTTGTTATTTGTTGGCGGCGTTCTTTCTTTGGGCGCGGCCTGGAAATTGAGCTACAGCCCGTTGAGCCACCTGCCCTACCAGCCGGTGCTTCAGTTAGCGCCTTCCACTCGTCTGCCCGCGATGATGGATGAGATAGAGCGACTATCTATGGCGCGTTTGGGCGATTCACGCCAGATTGACGTGGTAGTGGTAGACCTGGACGAAGCCGCGCTGCGCTGGAGCCTGCGCAACTTTCGGCAGGCCCGTTTTGAACCCGATTTTCATTCAGCCGATAACGCCTCCCTCATTATCGCTCGCCCCGACGCCGGACAGCCTTTGGAAGGCGCTTACGTGGGCCAGGATTTCGCGCTGGTCTCTTTTTGGACGCCCAACCTGCTTCAGGGCAAAGAATGGCTGCGCTGGTATCTCTATCGCCATCTCCCCACCTCCCTTCCCGGTTCAGATCAGGTAGTGTTGTGGGCAAAAACTCAGGAGTAACGACGAATGACGAATGACGAATGACGAGCGACGAACGGAACGCGTATCCGATTTTCATTCGTAATTCGTAATTCGTAATTCGTAATTCGTAATTTGACTATGACAACAACAATCAAATCAAAAGCGCAATCATATCTGGAAAAACCTCTTTTTGCGACTCTGATCATCAATTGGGAAATTGTACTCTACACGCTCATTTTCATTGTGGCAGTGACAACCCGTTTTTATGATCTGGGAATCAGGGTGATGAGCCACGATGAGAGCTTGCACGCTCTCTATTCCTTCAAACTTTACAACGGCGAAGGCTACACCCACGATCCCTTGATGCACGGGCCGTTGCAATTCCATCTGGTGGCGCTGGCCTATTTAATTTTTGGCGATAACGACTTTTCGGCGCGGGTACCGGCGGCTTTGTTTGGCGTGGCGCTGGTCATGCTGCCGGTATGGTTTCGCCCCTGGTTGGGACGGCTGGGCGCGCTTGTTACCAGTTTTGGCCTGCTCATTTCGCCGCTGCTGCTGTACTACGACCGCTACATTCGCAATGAATCTTTCATCGCCTTTTTTACGGCCTTGCTGGCCTTGAGTCTTTTTCAGTTTATGCGTACCCGTAAACAGCTGTGGCTTTATGCCGGCGCTGTGGCGGTATCGCTATCCTTGTCAACCAAAGAAGTGGCCTTTATCCACGGCTTCATTGGCGTGGTGTTCATTGCCGCCGCCTTTGCGTGGGAAAAACTGACCCTCAAACGATTTCAGCAGATGTTGATTGGGCTATTAGCGATAGCTGTTGCGCTGTTTGCCGCGATGATCTTCTTTAACGCTTCTGCCGGAGTTGAGGATGGCGGCATCGCTAACGCCTCGACATTCGCCGGTATTTTGATGATGGTGACCGGATTGTTGCTGGGCGTGTTGACCATTGCTCTGAACGTAGATCGCCGGAATAAGCCGATCGCCTCGATGCTGGCGCTATTTAAATTCAAAATTCAAAATTCAAAATTCAAAAACGCAGACCAGTCGCAAACTGCAAGCTACAAAAAACCGGAAACCAGAAACCTAAAACCAGAAACCCAAAACGCCTTTAATGTGCTGGTCGGCCCGGTACTACTGGCGGCAGCCCTCTTCTTTCTGCTGCATACCACCTTCTTTACTAATCCGGCGGGCTTTGTCAGCGGCACCTGGGGAGCGGTAAGCTACTGGCTCAGGCAGCAAGAAGTGGCTCGCGGCGGGCAGCCCGGTTACTACTACCTGATGCTGATGCCAATGTATGAATTTCTCCCCTTCTTTTTGGGCGGCATCGGCGGTCTGGTCTACCTGTTCAAGAAAGCGCCCTCGTTTGGAGACGCCGGTGAGCCGGTGAGCAGGTGGGAAAGTGAGCAAGTGAGCAGGGGAGCAGGTGGGAAAGTGAGCAAGGAGTCTACACCCGCCCACCCGCTCACCAGCCCACCAGCTCACCTGCATCCCTCCGACGGCGGAACCTTTTCTGCTTACCTCATCTTCTGGGCCATCAGCGGTTTTGTCATCTACAGCTGGGCCGGCGAAAAGATGCCCTGGCTCACCGTTCACATCACCTTGCCCTTCATCTTTTTGATGGGACACGTTACGCAGGCCGTATTCAATAAATTTGATTGGGGCGTCTTCAAACGCCGCGATGCGCTGGTTTTTGCCTTTCTGCTGCCCCTTTTGGCTTCGGCGCTGCTGATACTCTTTTCGGTAAAACCGTTTCAGGGAAAAAGCATTTCGGAGATTCAGACCACGTCGCAGTTCCTCATCACCCTTCTGGCAGCGGCGGCTATTGTTTACGGACTATGGCGGGCGGGGCGCGCGCTGGGCAGGCGATTCACCTGGCCGATTGCCTATCTGCTTGTCTTCATTATTTTGAGCGTGCTGACCATTCGTTTTGCCGTGATGTCTTCCTTTGTTAACTATGATTACACCAACGAATTTCTGGTTTACGCTCACGGCGCGCCTGATGTTAAGTGGATGCTGGACGAAATTGACGACATCTCTCGCCGCACGGTTGGCGACAGGCAGATAAAAGTGGCTTACGGCGGCGTGATATGGCCGCTGGAATGGTATATGCGCCAGTATCCCAACCGCGCTTTTTACGGAAGCGCTCCCACCAGAGAGGCTCTTGACGCGCCGCTGGTCATCGTTTCGCCGGATAGCGAGGTGACGCTGGCGGATGTGGAACCTTATCTGGGCGATAATTACCAACGCTTTGACTACCGGCAGGTCTGGTGGCCCATCGAAGACTACCGCGACCAGAGTTTCAAGCGCTTCTGGCATAACTACATCGTCCCGGCTTCGGGTGAAGATGTAAATGTAACCTATTCCATCGCTACAACGCCGGAGCAAATAAAGGAAAACCGCAAATGGCTGTGGAACGTGCTTTTCTATCATCGGGTGGATAACCATTCTTTCAATGAATGGCCCTTTCGCACCCAAATGTACTTCTTTGTGCGTAAAGATGTGCTGGAAGAACTGTGGGACTACCAAACCGGCGCAGTTGCTTTGGATGAACGCGCAGCAGCGGTTGACCCCTACGCCGAAGTTCGGCAAGACTTGCCCGCCCAACTGGTGTGGGGCAGCAACGGTCAGAACAACGGTCAATTTGTCAATCCCCGCGCCTTAACCGTTTCCCCGCAAGGACAAATTTATGTGGCCGACAGCGGCAATCATCGCGTGCAGATATTTGATCAAAACGGCGATTTTCTCAAGCAATGGGGCGGCGAAGAGGGACCCGCTCCCGGCCAACTGACCGAACCCTGGGGCATTGCCGTCAGCGAAGACGGCAAAGTCTACGTGTCTGATACCTGGAACCATCGGGTGCAGATGTTCAATGAGGATGGAGCCTATCTGGGCGAATTTGGCGCTTTTGCCGACACGCAAGGGGATGTCGAGGCCGCGCCCCGTAGTTTTTGGGGGCCGCGCGATATTGTCATTGGGCCGGAAGGAAATTTGTACGTGTCTGACACCGGCAACAAGCGTATCCAGAAATTCACCCCCGACGGTCAATTTATGGGCGCGTTTGGCGGCGGCGGCATTACGCCCGGACGCTTTGAGGAGCCGGTTGGTCTGGCGCTGGACGCCGATGGCAACATCTACGTAGCCGACGCCTGGAACCAGCGCATACAGAAATTCGACAAATATTTCAACTTCGTCGCCGAATGGCCGGTGGATGGCTGGGACAGCCAGAATATCGCCAACAAGCCCTTCATCGCCGTCGACAGCCAAAACCGCGTCTTCATCAGCGACCCCGAAAATTACCGCATCATCGTCTACGATAACGAGGGAAACCTGCTGAGTACCTTCGGCCAATACGGTCAAGACATCCAATCCTTCCGCCTCCCCCTTGGCCTGACCTTCAGTAACGATGACACCTTGTTTGTAGTTGATTCAGACAACAATCGGGTAATGAAGTTTCAGTATCCAGAATGAAGGCCGGTCTTGAGCCTTGCCGCAGGTGGGCATAGCCAAGCCTGCACTGAGCGCAGCCGAGTGTAGTAGCCGAAAGGATGCGGAATACAGAGGAGGAATAATGAACTTAGTCAAGCAACAGATGATTAAAATCATCAAATCGCAACCGGATGACAGCGTCTATGAGGATATTTTACGGGAATTGGCATTGGCTCTTATGATTGAACGCGGCTTAAAAGATTCTCGCACAGGTCGCACAATTAGCAACCAAGAGATGAAAAAAAGAATCCAACTATGGCAAACATAAACTGGACCTTTGAAGCTGAGAGTTGGTTGAAAGATATTTATGATTATATTGCCCAAGATAATCCAATATCTGCTGTGGAAGTTGTTAATGGATTGTATGATAGGGCGCAGACCTTAAGCCAGTTCCCTGAGATTGGATACAAATACGATTCGAAGCTTAATGATAACGTTCGCATTTTGCTTTATGGACACTACAGAATTGCGTATTTAATCAAGCCCGCTAAAGATATTGATATTTTGGGTGTGTTTCATATAGCTCTTGATATAGATCGTTATTTTTGAGTTTTACTAATCAATACCTTTGCCCATCTGCTCACCTGCACTATGGACATACACACAGTTTCTCCTAAAAAACGCCCCCGCCGCACGCTGAACCGATTGGCGGCGGCGTTTTTGGCTTTGGGCATTGGCGGGTTGGCGCAGGCGGTTTTCAACCGGGGCAGCGTGTGGGACGGCGCGCTGCTTTATCTGGTTGCAATAGTGATTTTTACGCTGGCTATTGGTCTGGACAAGCGCAAGCCGTCTTTTTTACCTCCCTACCGAGGCTTGTTTGCTCCCTTGGGCTTAAGCGACGGTTGGCGGCTGCCAGCGGGCGTGTGGATTCTGGCGGCATCCGTAGCGACTTCCTTTGGCGGCTGGCTCTTCTTTGATGACGCCGACACACTCCCGTTCGCTTGGTGGCTGTACGCTTTGAGCCTGTTTCTCTTTGTGGCCGGTACGCTGTTGTTGACAAGGGGACAAGGAGACAAGGGGACAAGGGGACAAGGGGACAAGGGGGCAAGGAGACAAGGAGACAAGGGGATTCTGCGGAAGAAATTTTCCCCCTCTCCCCCTCTCCCCCTCTCCTTGTCACCCCTCCCCCTTGTCTCCTTGTCTCTCATTATCCTGCTGGCCCTTCTGCTCCGTCTCTGGAACCTCGGCGATCTCCCCTTTGGCGTGTGGTACGATGAGGCGGAAGCGGGGTTGCAGGCGCGCCGGTGGTTGGCGGACGCCGCGTACAAACCCGCTTTTTACGCGCCCATCAACATCAGCGGCCTGTTGATTTTTCTCTACAGTCTTGGCTTGCGTTTTATCTCTGATTCCGTTCTTGGCCTGCGCCTTGTTTCTGCGTTTTTTGGCGTCGGCGGTGCGCTGGCGGCGTATCTTTTTGGCCGCGAATTAGAGATGGCAGGTGGGCAGGTGGGCAGGTGGGAAAGTGGGAAAGTGGGAAAGTGGGCAAGTGAGCAGGGGAGCAAGGGAGACAAGGAGAGCGAAAAATCCACACCCGCTCACCCGCTCACCTGCTCACCTGCTCACCTGCATCTTTTCCCCCTCTCCCTTGCCTTTTTGGTGGCCGTAATGCGCTGGGGCATCAACTTCAGTCGCATTGCAATGACCGGCGTAGATACGCCCTTTTTTGAATTTTTGACCCTTTTTTTTCTGACTCGCCTGCTGCGCCGGGGGAAATTGCGCGATGCGGCTTTTGCCGGATTGACCTTGGGTTTTGGCCTGAGTTTTTATACGGCCTTTCGTCTGTTTGTGTTGGCTTTGGGCATTTTTGCCTTATTGGGCGTTATCATTTGGCCGCAGTGGTGGGGCAGACGTAAAAGCGGGGCGTGGTGGGGAAAGTTGCTGGTGCGGGGGGCAATGCTGGCGCTGGCAGCCTGGATTGCCCTGATGCCGGTGGCGCAATTTGCCGCGCGTCATCCCGATGCCTATTGGCTGCGCGTCAGTACCACATCCATCACCACGCGCCGCGATGACCCGGACCTGAGCCGCGCCTTGCGCACCAGCGCCTTCAAACACCTGGCGATGTTCCACATTGAAGGCGACAAGAACGGACGGCACAACCTCCCCGGCAACCCAATGCTCGATCCGGCGATGGGCGTGTTGATGATGCTGGGCCTGGGGCTGGCAATTGCCAATATCAAAAAATCGGCCAACCTCTTTTTTCTCATCCTGCTGCCTGTTTCCCTGCTGGGCGGCATCCTGTCTCTGGATTTTGAAGCCCCGCAATCGCTGCGAAGTATTGCCGTTATTCCGGCGGTAGCCTATTTTGCTGCTCTGCCGTTGCTGGCGCTGGCAAAAGAAGCCCGGCGAGTACTCTTAAAAGACGAAGGACGAAGGACGAAAGACGAAAGACAAAGTAAATTCGTCCTTCGTCCTTCGTCTTTCGTCTTTCTGGCAGTAGCTTTGTACGTCCTTTTTCTTAACGCGCGTCTCTATTTTGTCGAACAGGCCAACGATTTCGCCGCGTGGAACGCCTTTTCCAGCGCTGAAAGCATCGCCGGGCGCAAAATGGCCGAATTGGGACCGGGTTACGATTTTTACCTCTCTCCTTTTTTGGCGAATCATCCTTCTGTCAGATTTCTATCGCCTGACACCCCCAATCACACCATCTTGCCCTTGCCTAACGCGCTCCCCATCCACAGCGATGCTGCGCGCCCGGCAGCCATCTTCATCCACCCCGATGACGGCTGGGTTTATGAAGAAGCGCAGCGTTTGTATCCCAACGGCCATTTTGAAACCGCTGCCATCAGGCCGGATGAGCCGCCCACTGTACACATTGCTACGCTCACGCAAGCCGACATCGCTTCGGTGCAAGGGCTGGTTTTGCGTTACTGGGCCGGGTCTGAGATACAGTCTGATCAAATCCCCATACGCGGGCTGCGCGTGAGCAATATTAGCGTGAATTGGGCATCGTCGCCCATCGAGCCGCCCTTTGTGGCGGAGTGGGAAGGGATTCTCTACGCCGAGCATTACGGCCTGCACCGTTTCTTTTTGAACGCGCCGGGCGAAGCCACGCTGGAACTCGATGGCGCAGAAGTGTTTTTCGGTACGGGGAAGCAATCGGTGGATTTGGAACTGGCGCGAGGTAATCACACCCTGCGCTTGCTGGTACCTGTCACTTCGGCAAGCTCGGTGCGCGGCCTGAGCGATGTCGAAGGGGTGGCGCAAGAAGCGCAGGGGCAACTGCAATTGCGCTGGCAGCCGCCCGGTCAGGCCGCAGAAGTGATTCCCTCTCGCGCTTTTTATCAAAATCCAGTGAGCAATAACGGCTTGTTGGGCAAATACTATCCTAATCCCAACTGGCAAGAGCCGCCCGCTTTTACGCAGATTGATGCTTTTCTGGATATTTATTTCCATCTGACGCCGCTGCCGCGCCCTTATTCGGTAGAGTGGGTGGGGCAGTTGGAAGTCCCTGTCGCCGGTATCTATAGTCTTGGCTTGCGAGCTATTTCCGGCGCGCAACTCTTTTTGGATGATCAAGCCTTGCTGGCAGCCGAGGCGCCAAATCAATACGCTGAAACGGCGGTTTCCCTATCGGCGGGGCTGCATAACATTAAAGTGCGTTTTGTGGACGCGCAAGACCGTTCCCGGATACACTTGTATTGGACGCCGCCCGGTATTGGCGCGCCGGAGCCAATTCCCGGCAAATATTTGTGGCCGCCGATGGGCGCAGCCTGGCAGCCGGGCGCTGCGGTTGCGCCCGCGCCGCTGAAATTTGAAATGCGTTCATTGTCGCTGCGCCATCTGGCTACTCTGTCTGATGGATTGATTGAGCCGCGAGACATTGCCGTTGATTCGCGGGGGCGCGTTTACGTGGCCGATACAGGGCTGCGGGGCGTCGTTGTCTTTTCGGATAGTCAGAAAATAAACATCTGGACAAAAAGCCTTGACGGCTTCTTTGAGGAACCGCTGGCGCTGGTTGTGGATCAAGATGATTTTGTGTGGGTGCTGGACTCAACCCGGCAGTGGGTATATCGTTTTGACCCCGACGGCAGACCCGTGGACAAGCTGGGCGGCCCGGATGCAACGCTTTATCACCCGCGTGGCTTGGCCTTGCTTGATCAGCCTGATGGCAAGCAGATGCTGGCAATTGTCAACACGGGCGTTGGTCAGTTGAATTTGTACGCTTTAGATGGGACATCCTTGGGCGTAGTAGGCAGCTTTGGCGACGGGCAGGGGCAACTCAACGAGCCGGTAGACCTTATTCAGGACGAGTTCGGCTCCTACTACATCACCGAAGGGCGCAACGTTAAACGCTGGCAGCGCTTAGACCCTTTCGGTAAACTCCTGGCTTCCTGGAGTGTGCCGGATGCGCCGGCGGCCTTCGATGGAATGCATCTGGATTGGGCGCCGGATGGCTCGGTGTTGATGACTAATTCGCTGGCGGGGCAACTGCGGCGCTATTCGCCTGCCGATGGGGCGCTTTTGGATAGCTGGCCGGCGCTTGATTCGCTTCGCTTTCAACAGCCGGTGGGTATTTTTATGGACGCAACGCGCAAGCGGCTTTTTGTATCGGACGTGGGGGCAGGAGAAGTGTATATTTTTGAAGCGCTAACTACCCAGCCCGATGGAGAATAGATATGCCCCTTTGTTTGGGTATTTTTTGGCTTCAATCAGGGTGCGTTTCACTTTTTAGGCGAGTTTTTACCACAGAGGCATAGTATGCCCCTCTTTTTGGGTACGGAGTCACAGAGATTTTTTATATTTTTCTCTGTGTCTCCGCGCCTCCTTCGACTTTGCTCAGGACAGGTCTGCGGTGAAGTTTCCATATCTGCCTAAAAGTTGAAATGCACCCCTTCAATCATCGGAAATTGGCGATTGAACCGGGACGTTGTAGAATAGAGATATCAAATCACCACTTTCTATTTTCAACAATACCTTCGCCATTTATCAGCCTGAGTAGTTACTATTGGCGAAGGTATTGTTCCAACAGGAGGGTTTTTTATGAAGTATCTCATCTTACGCTGGCTTGTTTCAGCAGTTGCAGTGGGCTTAACAGCCTGGTTGATGCCGGGAATGACCGTTCACGGCGGTGGCTTTAATTGGTTTCTCAATCTGTTTATTGTGTCGGCTGTTTTGGGCTTTTTGAACGCCGTTATCCGGCCTATTGTTACGCTGCTCACCTGTCCTCTGGTCATTTTGACTTTGGGCCTGTTCACGTTGATCATCAATGCAATGATGTTATCGCTGACCAACTGGCTGCTGCCCAACATTCTGACCGTTGGTGGTTTCTGGACAACCTTTTTTGCCGCCCTGATCATCAGCATCATCACCGGTCTGCTCAGCATCTTTGTTCACGACGACAGCAACTATTAAAAGACAGTGAATAGTGAAGAATGAATAGTGAATAGTGAACAATTTTTCATTATTCATTATTCATTTTTCACTGCCTTTCTATCTACAAACCCCCGCGCAAATTCTACAACTTTATACACATCGGCGAAGTTGCTGACCAGACCAACTGAAATGCGTACCGCGCCGGTACTTTTGTCATCGATGCACAGTTGAAAATCATCGAAGGTCAACCGCTCTTGCGGCTGGTTGAAGCAGGCTGCCAACTCCGGCTTGGACAGTTCCAGCGCAATTTCTCCGCCGCCGGGATTGCAGAAACAGCCTCCCCGCAGCGAAATGTTGATGCTGGCGGCTTCTTCTTCAATGACGTGATGGCTGAAGTAACGCCCTTGTGGATCGTAAAAGTTCAGGGCAATGGTTCCGCCGCGCTGTTGAGTGTTAGTAGGGCCGTAAACACGAATGACCGCTTCACCATTGCTGTGGCGCAGCTCCGTCAGATTGTCCAGCAGCCAGCCGGTCAGGCAGGTTACGCGTTGGTGAATGGTCTGGATGCCAATGTCATTGAGGTGTCGCAGGCCAGTTTCAACGGCGGGCAGTGAGAGATAATTGAGCGTTCCATCCTCAAAAGCAGCTTCCCCTTCCGCCATATAAAACTTGTCTCCCTGCACAGAGGCGACGGTGATGGTTCCCCCGGCAAACCAGGGCCGCCGCAACTTGTTCAGCGCCTCTTTCTTCGCCAGCAGACAGCCCACACCGGTGGGATAGCCAAACATTTTGTAGAAGGAGACCGGCGCAAAATCCGGTTTCCAGCGGCTCAAATCCAGGCGATTGGTAGGCACAAAAGCGGCAGTGTCCAGCAGCACATCCCAACCTTGTGCCTGAGCCTGCTCAATCCACTCTAGCGGATGCTGCACGCCGGAAAAATTGGACTGGGCGGGGAAGGCAAAGAGATTATTGTTAGCGCTCCCCGTCTGATCGAAATAAGCGCCCAATTGCGCCTCATCCACGCGCATATCGGGCAGCGTGAGGGGAATGTAGGTGACAGGCGAAGCGTGAGCGCGGGCAAATTCGCGGATACCGTTGACCGAGTTGTGGTTGTCGAAGGCCAGCAAATAGTGACCGTCCGGCCCAAAAGGGTAAGATTCGCCTACTAATTTCAGCGCGCCACTGGCGTTGGGCGTAAAAATGACCACGTACTCCTCTGGCGAGGCGTTGAAGAACTCATACACGTACTTTCTCGCCTGCTCCACCTTTTGCGTTGCCGCCAGCGATGTGGGGTTCATTGAGTGCGGGTTGCCAAAGACATTATGGCGCAATAAATCTGTGTGCGTTCGCAGTTGGCTGTCGGCGTAAAGACCGCCGCCGGTGTAATCCAGATACACGTGTCCCTGCTCGTCCAGCCGAGTGTATTCTTCAGCGCGCAGAGCGTCTATTTTTTGCGTATATTTAAAGTCCGGGTAGGCGCTCAGAAAATCATTATAAGCTGCGCTTAGGCTGTGGGGATGGGTGATTGGCATTTTTGGCTCCTTATTGTAATCATCCCCCTCCTTTGTTTCCAAACTCTGTTTGGAAACAAAGGAGGGGGATGATTATCCTTATTTGGCGATTATACGATTGAGTATACGCCATTTTGAAATTCACAGCAACTTGAAAATTGAAGCCTAAAAAGGTGCGGGCATTGGTTATCCAATTGTTGAAATTTGGGTATAATTTGAGGCGTGTTGCGCTACACATTATCAGTAGATTGCAATCCTTCGCTCCAAGCGGTTCCGTGAACCGCGTCTCAGGCGTAGTAAGTCCGCCGGTTCACGGAACCGGCTAGAGCAAAGACAACTCATTGCGGTCTACACATTATGGAACCGCCTTCCTCCTTTATTTTTAGAGGAGTTTTCATTAAACCGGCTTCACCACAGCGAATGAAAATCAGTTTCGGCGGTCAGTCGTCGGCGGTCTATTTTCAAGGGAGATAAACGCAATGCCTGCAAACACCCCCTCCATTTCACTTCAACTCGTCTCCGAATACGTCTCTGCCCTGTCCAACAAAGACACCGAGCGGATGAACGCGCTCAGGTCGCCTGATTTTGCGCTGGATTGGGTTCACGGCGACGCTTTTGATAATGCGCCGCTTTCTGAGGAAGATACCAGGCAATTCTGGCCGGCCTGGTTCGCCGGATTTCCCGAAATGGATTACGAAGTAACCCGCACCATTGCCGCCGCAGAAGTAGTGGTGACGCAGTGGATTTTCAGCGGCGTCAATGCCGCTGAACTGGGCGCGCCTGTTTTTGATCCGCCCGCTGTCGCCACTAATCGCGTCATTCGTTTTCGGGGCGTAACTGTTTATGACGTGAGCAAGGGCTTGATCCAGCGCGAAACTACCTACCTTGATCTGGCAACGTTGGTGGTGGAATTGGGAGTGGAATTATGAGCCAGGCCGCCAAACCGCCTGAAAATCTGGGCCAAATTTCTATTGCCACGCAGGTTGTTATAAACCGCGCAACTATTCGACGCCCCGGCGCGGTGATTTTGTTGTTGGCGGCCAGCGTTGCCTTGATGATGACCGGCTTTGGCATTGTGATGCCCGTTTTTGCTCGCCGGTTGGGAGAACTTGGCGGCGGCGTGCAAGCCTTGGGGCTGATGACGGTGGCTTTTGCCGCCAGTCAATTCATTGCCTCGCCTTTTATGGGAGCGCTGGCAGACCGTTGGGGGAGGCGGCCCTTGATTCTGACGGCTTTGGGAACCTTTGTATTGGTCAATATTGCCTATCTCTTTGCGCCATCCGTTCTGGTTTTCATCCTTATCCGGGGCGCGGGCGGCGCATTCACCGCCGGATTGTTCCCGGCCGCAATGGGCGTTGTGGCCGATATTGTGCCGGAAAAGGAGCGCGCCCGGTGGATTGGCATTGTGATGGGCGGCTATGGCGTGGGGTTTATCTTTGGCCCGGCCCTGGGCGGCTTTTTATATGATGCCTGGGGGTTTGCCGCGCCCTTCATTGTGTCGGCGGCGCTGGCTTTGGCGGCCTTTTTGGCGGCGGCTATCCTTATCCCTGAAACGCGCCCCCGCGCGGTTCGGCGGCGGGATGCGCTGCGTAACCAACGCGAAAAAGCCATCAAGTCTAAAATTAAGGAGCCGATTTGGGCGTCGCTGCCAAAACCGTTCTACATTTTTGCCGCGCTGCTCTTTCTGGATTTTATTGGCTCTTTTGCCTTTGCCTTTGTGGAACCGGAAATGATCTTCTATTTTTACGATGATTTAGGTTGGACTACCGCGCAGTTTGGGGTAATTGTGGGGGCTTACGGTCTGGCGATGGTGTTGGGCCAAACCTTGTTGGGGCAAAGCAGCGACCGTTTTGGACGCAAGCCGGTGATTATTGCGGGCATTGCGTTGAGCGTTACGCTTTATGTGGGCTTGACCTTTGTTACGTTTTTCTGGCTGATGGCGGCTGGCGCAATGATTGCTGGTTTAGGGAGCGCGTTACTTTCGCCGGCCTTGAGCGCTTTCTATCTGGATATTACCGCCGAAGCGCATCGTTCTCGTGTGGTGGGGATGAAGGAATCGGCGCTGGCGCTGGGGGGCGTGCTAGGGCCTTTGGCGGTGGTGGCAATCAGCCCGCTGACGACTTCGCAGGGCATATTTGTTATAGCCGGGGCATTGACTGTACTGGGGGCGCTTTTGGCCGCGTTTCTGTTAAAGGAGCCGCATCACATAGTACTGCGGAAGGAAAGCATTGCCTGGGAAGTCTCAAAACGGCGCAGTCTGGCCGCCGAATCCGCTTTGCAGGGCATCATTTTGAGAGCGCGACGGTCACAGCGAATGCAGCAGCGGCAGGTTAGCGGCTAAATACGTAATAGAGCCACTGTTTGTCTTCGCTGTCCAGACCAAGTTGAAAAATGTCTGAAGCTTGCTGACCGCGCGCGTCTACCAGCATCAGCGACCAGATGCCGGTATCGTAATTGGGCGATTCAAAGAAGAGGTTCCCTTTTTGGACATTCCATTTCTTGACCAGATTGCCGTCTTTATCATAAATGGCTTCCGGGCCGCTGGCCTTGCATAAATCAGGGCAGGATAGCGGGCTTTCCCATTGAAAGCCGGTGGGGCTGTGGGTTCCCACTAATCGGTAGCCGGGTTGTGGCGCATCGCCCGCAATGACTTTTGCCAGAATGACAAAGATGTGGTTTGTGGTCTCATAAGAGAGCGGCCCTTCGACAATCTTGAAGGGGTACTGCGATGCCGGCGCTGGATTGGGCGCGGAAGGGCCGCTCCCGCTCCCGCTGCCACTGTTGTTCCGCACAACAGGCGTATTGGTAGCGGTGGGAATTTGGGTGGGCAGCGGTGTAGCAGTGGGTGTAGGGGTAGGCGTATCAATCACCACCCGCGTTGAAGTAGGCGTGGGTAGCGGCGCTTCGGTGGCTGTGGGTACGGGCGTGTTTGTGGCTGTTGGGGGGACGGTTGGCGTTGCGGTAGCGCGGGGGGTGAAAGTAGCGGTAGCGTCTGGCGCCTGACTGTCGTCTTCAATTGTTGCGCTGTCTGCATTATCTCCTGGTTGCGCAATAATGGCGGCAGGGTCAGGTGTTTGAAAAAGCGCTTGACTGAGGACGACTACTCCGCAAAACAGGGAGATTGCCAAAACGGCCATCAGTATCAATGCAGTTGCCTGCCAGCGTTTCATAGTTTCACCTGTCAAAAGAACAATTCCCGATTATGTAAACCTTACATAAGATTATACTATTCTTTTTATATTTTGCAACTAAGTATCTGAGTAAGGGTTTTCCGGTAA
>DUEH01000126.1 GCA_011192195.1 Chloroflexota bacterium
AACTTACTGTCAACTTACTATCACATCCTGCCGCTTTGCAGGTGCAACAAATCAAGGGGAACGTAATACTTCCCTCGCACAAAGCGCGGCGCCAGGCGAAGCAGCAGGTAAAGCGTCGCCAGGACAACTATCTGAAAAAAGAAGGGGCTGACGGAGAATCCCCCTTTGAAAAACGCTACCGCCGCCAGCAACAAAGCAACGCTCCCGATGGCAGACTGAACGCTCTGTTGAACCAGCTTCCGGGCGGCAGCGATATTTTGCCGCGCCGCCTGTCGTTCTTCGTTGCGCTGTAGGCTGCCCAACTTGCTTCGCCAGCGAAGCGTCTCCTTTTGATAAGCGGCGGCAAAAACGCGATAGCCCACAAAGAGAAAGCCGCCGACCAGCGCCGGCAAGATGAGCAATTGATTGACGGACATCGTCCCGCGCCAAAAGGGGAGATACACGGGCAGAACGGCAAGCATTATCGCCAGGCCGGTCAACATTATGGTCCGTTGAAAACGGGTCTCGGCGGCGTTTCGGCGTTTCAAAGCTGTTTCTCTTGCGTCGCTGGTGGGCAGGGCCAATACCTGGTCGCCTAATTCGCCCGCTTTCCACCAGTAGTCGCCGGCCAGTTTTTGGAAGCCCAAAAAGAGGAAGCCGCCCGCAAGCGTGATCAACACCCCCGGCGCCCTGAGCCAGTGCGCCCAATCGCCGAAGAGGAGCAAGAGCAGCATCGCGCTCAGGAAAACCGCGTCGGCGATGAATAACGCTGTCCGTGTCAACCGCGTTTCATTGTCCGGAACGCGCGCTGTTAAGACATTCCGATTCAACAGAATATTGAACTCATCCACGTCGGCGTCGAGCGCCACAGCCAGGCGGCGCAGTAAATCGGCGCTGATGTCGCCAGAGGGGAGGAAGCCGTTTTCCAGAGCGGCTATCTGCGCTTCGGACAAGGCGGTCTGTCCGGCTAAATCTTGTCGAGAGAGGCCGGCTTTGGCGCGGAGGCCGCGCAGGTATCGCCCAAAACTGTGGGCTGTGCAGTCGCCGGCGGCGGTTCCGCCGCCGTTGGCAATGCGCATAAACCGGATGCGGTTCAGCAACAAGCCGCCAACGTCATTCAGGAATTGAGCGTCTGGCGACGCTATGTTATCAGCGTTCATTTCTATCTTCTCCATCTTCTGCCGCCATCGAGCGTAAAATCGGCAGTAATTTCTTCAGAGCGCGTTTATGCGCCTGGGTCACGGTATTCGCTTTCTTGTTCAGCTTCTTCGCTATCTCTTTGATGGATAGCCTCTTGAGATAACGTAGCAAAATGATCTGGCGATGCTCGGAGTTCTTGAGGCGGGCGACCGCTTCCGTCAATACCTCGCCGTAATCTTCGAGCGCCGGGTCAGCAGCCTGCGCCTCAAGGGGTTGAAGGTCTCCCCAAACAAGGCGCTGCATCTTTCTTTCTCGTTCTTCAGCCGCAATGCGCTTACGAATTTGATTTTGGGCTACCCCGTTGAGCCAGGCAATGATCGGCTTGCCCTGCCAGATAAACTCGGCAGGCAATTTTTCGACGGCAACTATCCACACGCATAAGTAAATGTCTTGCGCGTTCTCTTGATGTGGGACTTTTGCTATGATGCGCTTCCAAACCCTAAGCCGGTAACGGCTGTATAAGGTTGTCCACGCCCTGTCTTGTTGAATGGGATCGCCCGATTTGATCAAATTCAGCAATTGCTCGTCATCAGCCCCACTATAGATAGCGGATGCAGCGGGAGGCCATTCGATCTGCCGGATTGGGATGGATATTGGAGGCGTATCGCCATCTGAGGGCACTGTTGAACACTCTCTACTATATATATACAATTCGCGGCCAAAATGTGACTCATTTGGCGATGAATTTCGAAAATTGAACCTTAAAAAACAAGACGCAGGACGATATTGCGTCGATCCTGCGTCTGTATTGCTAAAGAACTTGGCGCATTTTGCGCGGTTACAGATAGAATTGCCGAAACCGTTCGATACTCAATGCGGGTCTGGTCAGGTAATTTTATCTGATCGGCCTAATAAACCCTGAACACTTCCTCAGTTTCCTTGCTGGAAAATAAGCTCAAACGAAGCGTGATAGAGGCTGTTGCCCAGGGCCTCGCCGCAATATTCGTCAACCTGATAGTCGGCGGTGATGCCGCTGCCAACTTGACCATCACCATCCAGAATAGAAACTGCGTAAGTCCCTTTGAACATCGTAAAAACGACTATCCCTTCCTGAACGTTGCCATCGTAGTTGATGTCGGTTTTTGTTTTGGCAATGATGTTGTCGCCCGCCCCCGCACCCCAGCGAATTTCAACTGGAATATCATTTATCCCCTCTCCGGCAGCGTCTTTCACTTGTATGTAGAGATGATGGTTGCCCATATTTTCGCAGGCCGTCAGTTTGCGCAGCTGGTTGAGCATATAGAAGGGGCGCGGATAATCTTTGAGAGTCAGGGGCAAGTAAATTCGGTTGGTCCGGCCCAACACGGCAAACTCGGTGAAGTGATCGAGTTCGGCGCTCAGACTCGTCCGGCTCCGATCCGTCACGCTGATGCCTTTGGTTATCCAGGCAGTCCCTTGCAGCCAGTACAAGCCCAGTGTAGAGGAAATGAGGGTGTGGTCGGGCGGCAGCGCGATGGTCAGGCTGATAGGACGCTCAAATTGGGTCAAGGGCTGGCCTTGTTGGCTGGCGGTGAGCGCAAAGTAGCGGTCTGCTCCGCTCAAGCGTCCCGGCTCGCCTTCCAAGTGGCGGGTGTAGCCGATGAGTGTGTCGGTGGTGACGGCGCCCGGCGGGAAATGGATGGTCACCGGTTCTGTTGTCAAGGGGGTGAAGGTTCCGCCGCCGGCATCCATCGTCGTCTGGGCAAAAATCGGCGTGGGTGTGGGCGTGGGTGTCGGGGGCGATGGCGTGGACGTGGGCGCGGGGTGATGGTGGTCGGCGTAAAAGTCAAAGGCGTACCAGGACTGTCCGGCAGCACCAGCCAGGGGATGGCTCATCAACATCGTAAAGCCGATGAAAGCGCCAATGATCAAAGCCATTCCGATGAGTAGGTGTTGAAATTCGCGTGTGTTCATTGATACCCTCCTGAGGTGTTTCTTCAAAAAAGCGGCTATAGCGCCGAGTAAAAAACGAATGTGGTCAGCTTGTTAATGCGTTTCTGAACTGGAGTGAGAGCAAGCCTCTGACAATCTGGTAGCAATGACGGCCAGAGCGATGGCGGTTCCCCAACAAAGAAGCTGTACGCCTGGATGGACGGCAAAGAAGTTTTGACTCAAACTGATGTAGCGATAGGCGGGCGGCGTCAACAACAGATGATGAACCAGGGGCAGGATCAGGTAGCTCCAGCAAATGCCGCTCACCAAAATCTCCTGCCATCTTAGCGACTGCCTAAACCACCGTCTCAGAACACAAGCCCCGCCCACCAGCCAGCCAGCGCCCACCAGCGTGCCGCCAATTGCTGCCGTGTAAGCAAGGGGGATGGAAACCAGTCCCAACCCGGGTAGTTCCACCACCCGCAGCAGCAGAAATGCGGGAATTAGTCCCGGTCCGACCATCGCCAGCCCCAAGAACTTTCCCGGCTGTCGGGCGATCAACGCGCCGGGCATCAGCGCAAAGGCCAGTCCCAGCAGAGCGACAGCGGCGCAGGTGAACGCCAGGGGAAGAGGGAGCGTGGGCCAGTTTTGGGTACTCGTAATCAAAGGAATGATTATCCCCAACGGCAAGGCGCAGACCAGCCAAACCCGCCGCCACGATGGCGGGCGGTAATGACGATAGCCCATTCCCGCGATACGTCCAACCAGCCAGTTGAACAGACTGTAGCCAAGCAGCGCAAGGCCGCTGGCGACCAGCCCGCTCATCCAGTAGCGGCTGCGGGTGCGCTCGTCAAAGGGAGCGGCGCCCAAATGGTTGTACAAGAAGATGTGGTAGCGGTCGGCTATGACAAACCAGTGCCAAAACAGGCTGTTCACTACCGTTGTCACGGTGAAAGCCACAGCCACCGCCGACCAATGTTCTGTCAGAGATTTCATTTGCTGACCATTAGTAAATAATTCCTCGACGACGCAATTCGGCCTGCACTTCCGGCTCCAACATATTCGCCGGCACAACCAGACCATTGACCATCACCATATTTCTCATCGGGTTGCTTTCTACCATCTGTTGCGTTGAGAAGTCTCTGTCCCAGTAGCTCATCTTGAACATATCGCGGATCTGCTTGGCTTTTTGGCCCAAGGTACTTTTGGAGACGCCAAAATGTTGGGCAATGTCATCGGCTGAGGCATAAGGTTCAGAGCTGCGGTCAAACAGGAAGTTCACCTGCCCCAGAGCGTAGATGATGGCTCCCGCCCAGGTGTTGACCCGCCCTCGCAAGAAGGGAACCTGATGTTTGCGACTCATCTTCAGGATCAGTTTTTGGCAGAGCTGCTTGTAATCCTCATCCAAATGCTGCTCGCAAAATTCGCCGGTCAGGCTTAGAAGCTGTTCTTTGATGCTATTGATTTTCTCTTTTTCCGTTGTAGTGCGCGCCATAGTTTTATTTCCTTTCGAATATTCAACGTTAACGTTTTTCACTCAAGACTCAAGGCAGGCTTTCCAGGAAATCTTGCACCGTTTGGAAGTACTCCTGCTGATTCACCATCAAGATAGAGTTGTGATTGCCCCGCTCGAAAATTTTCAGGGTTTTGGGCTGCGCTGTCCATTGATACAACCGCTCTCCGTGCGTTAGGTCAACCAGCCCATCGTGGCGCGTGTGCATCACCAGAGAAGTGCCCTTGAAATGGGACAACTTGGCTCGATGATCCAGATCACGGGCAACCGCCGCTTCGATATCCGCCAGAGTAACGCCCAATTCCCGCGGCTCAACGCGCAACAATAGTCGTTCCAGAGGATCGGCGATACCGCTTTCGAGGATCAGCCCGGCCGCTTCAGGCGCGTGATAAGCGGCGTGGATGGCGTAGAGTGAACCGACCGAGCGGCCAAAGAAGACCAGCTTTTCCGGCGACTGGTCAATGGCGGCGATAATTCGCTCCACGTCTCCCAACATTGCGGTCAGGGCGGGCGCGCCGGTAGACATTCCATAGCCGCGATATTCGGCCAG
>DUEH01000127.1 GCA_011192195.1 Chloroflexota bacterium
ATAGAACTTTGGATTGGGCCAGATTTTAGAATGGGCAAAGACCGTCAGGGCGATATTCCGCATCTTAAAGAACTTGGCCGTGAATTTGGCTTTTTGGTGAAGGTGATTGACCAGCAATTGGCCGACGACGAAGTCATTTCATCTACCCGCATCAGGGCAGAATTGGCCGCCGGGCGCATCAGAGAAGTGACTCGTTTGCTGGGCAGCCACTCCTTTTTTCTGGGGAAGGTGGTCATGGGCTGCCAGCGAGGCCGTACTATCGGCTTTCCTACGGCTAACGTTGCCGTTGCCCCTGAAAAATTGCTGCCCGCCGATGGCGTTTACGCCGTTTGGATACGTGTGGACAATAAGGTGCATCCTGCCGTCGCCAACATTGGCGTCAGACCAACTTTTGATGATGCAGAACGCGCGGTAGAAGTGCATATTTTTGACTTTCAGCAGGATATTTACGGCCAACAAGTTCGCGTTGACCTGGTAGAACGCTTGAGACCGGAGCGAAAATTTAGTGGTTTAGAGGCGCTGAAAGCCCGGATAGAATTAGATTCCAAAAAAGCCAGAGAAATATTGAGCGCTGAAATAACTTGACATATTGTTGCAAGCCTTGACGCTACCCTTAATACGTGCTACACTTTTAGAATGGCGAATGGCCGCGAAGCGTGGCAAATGGTAAATGGTGAATGGCAAATGGTAAATGGCGAATGGCCGCGAAGCGTGGCAAATGGTAAATGGCGAACCACGAATGACTACAAGACCATAAGACTACAAGACCACAAGACAAAATGACCAATGACAAACTAGCGCAAGGTATTCAGGCCGCCAAAAATGGAGATAAGGTCAAAGCGCGCGAATTGTTGTACGCCGTTGCTGATAAAGACCCGCGTAATGAAATGGTCTGGATGTGGTTGAGCTATGCTATGGACACGGCGGAGGATCGGCAGATTTGTCTGGAAAATGCGCTCACTATCAACCCCACAAACCAGTACGCCTTGCGCGGATTAGCCCAAATCAGCAATTTAACGCGCAAACAACCGGCGGCAGCGTTGGTCGTCGCCCAGAAAAAGGGAGGGCAGCCCGCTAAACTGCTTGAGCATCAAGCCTTTTCTCGTCCCTGGTCATTGATGTTGGTCACAGCATTCTGGTTCGGCTTGGGGCTGGCGCTTCTGGCAACAAGCGTTGCGGACATAATCGTCTTGATTTTTGACGTAACCCAACGCTTCACTTTTCTGATTCATATTACACCTTCCCAACTTTGGATGTTGAGCCTTGCCATCTTTCTTTTGAGTTTAGGAATATTGCTGTTGAACGCAGCCGGAGCCTTGTACTTAAGACATCAATTTGGCTATTATGCCAGTCTGATTTTTGCCCTGACCTTTACCTTGGTGGGGCCTGCTGCCATTGCCGTTTCAGAGCGTCCCAACTATCTTTTGGCAGCCTTTGCCGCAATTATGCCAACAATGATCCTCTTTTTGACGTTGATGAGTCAAGGAAGTTTTGAAAAAACCTGAGCGATGAAAAAAAACTGGCTTCTTACATTAGATGAAATTAGCGCCAATGATTTGCCACTGGTAGGTCTCAAGGCGCTTAATCTGGCAATAATTCGCCGCAATAATCTTGCCGTTCCGCCCGGTTTGGTAGTGACAGCAGAATTTTTTGTGTCCCAAATAGCGCATTACGCTTACGGGCCTATTTGGGCCGGTTCGCCGGATGTGGAGGTTACGGAAGGCGCTTTGGCATTTTTGGCCGATTTTTTGAAGACCACGCCCCTGGCTTCTGAATTGGAAAAAGCGCTGCGGCAGCGTGTGAGCGAGGTTTTTCCGGCAGACGCGCAATCCTTTGCCGTCCGCTCATCGGCGGTAGACGAAGATCGGCGCGACCACAGTTTTGCCGGACATTACCTGACGGAACTGGGCGTCCCCAGAGAGATGCTTACCGTCAGCCTCACCCGCTGTTGGGCTTCGGCATTATCCGGTCAAGCTGTTCAGTACCGGATTAAAAACGGAATCCCCCTTCAATCCATCAAAATAGCCGTCCTCATCCAGGCAATGCTCAAGCCGGACGCGGCCGGCGTTGCGTTTACCATCAATCCAATGAGCGGCGTTAGAGACGAGTTGGTCATTGAAGCCTCATCCGGGCTTGGCGAGGCCATTGTTAGCGGCAGAGTCAACCCCTGGCGCTACCATTTAAGAAGACAGTCTCCCGGTTACCCGCTCATTCAAAAAGTTGCCGGCGATGCCGCTCCCTCAACTTCCGAACCGCTATCTTCCGCCCAACTGGCTGAATTAGGGCAAACGCTGGAACAACTGGAAGCGTTGATGGGCGGTCCGCAGGATGTGGAGTGGGCTTATCAAGGTAAATCACTTTACACCTTACAAACGCGACCTGTTACCGCCGCTGCTACTGCATCTTCCGTACAGCTATTTGATGACGCCTTCTCTTTTGACGCCGCATGGACTCGCGCTAACCACCCTGACACGTTGCCCGATATGCCTTCGCCGCTCTTTATTTCTCTGATGGAACGCACGCAGGACAAAGGGCTAACCTTTTTCAGGCGGATAGGCTTTGATGTATCTGGAATGGGGCCGTATATCAAGGAAATTTATGGCCGCCCTTACCTGAATTTGAGCATCATCAAACGTGTTTTTAGTCAACTGGGCCTCAGCCCCATTCCTTTGTTGACGCTGGCCGGCTATATCAAGTCTGAAACAAGGGCCAGGCCATTTAGCGTCAATTGGAAAACAGCCTGGCGCGCCAGAAAACTATATCAGGCCTTATTCAAGGAAGCGCAAGAGGTGGAACGTGAAGTAGCGGAGTATCAACAGACAACTAACCTGATTAGCGCTCAGTTGAACAATACGCTGATGAAATCGGCGGATTTACTGCCCCAATTCAAATTGAGAGAGCGCGTCTTTGGAGATTTGATCAGTTTGGGCTTGACGCTGGTGGCTACGCTATCCAGCCTGACCGTACTCATTGCCAAACTCATCGCGCCGCTGGCAGACTCATCGGTAGAGTTGTTTAGCGCGTTGGGAACGCTGGGTAAAGACCCCTTCACTATTCAGCATAACCAAAAATTATCCAGGCTGAACCAGTTGGCTCGCTCAGAGCAAAAAGTAATGGCGTATCTGGCGCAGGGCAACAACTATAGCAATTACCAAAGCGTCTTGACCGGCGCAAAATTTCTGGCAGAATTTGAAGCCTATCTGCAAGAAATTGGCTATCGCGCCGTGTATCAAGCGGATATGGCATGGCCTCGATTCAGCGAACAGCCGGGCGAACTGCTGCAAACAATCAGCCGCTATGCTCGCTTCAACGATGGTAAAATTGACAAGGTTTTGCCCGATTTATCCCCGCAATCGCCGCAAGAGATTTTGCAAAAACTCACCGCTAACGCCCCTTTCATCAATCGCTTGCTTCCCTGGCGACAGGCGCTGGCTTTGCGTCTGACCTCTCTTTTGTACAAGATTTTTACGTTTAGAACCGCAATGTACGCCGCCGAAGCGCAAGCAATGGACGCTGTGCGGCGATGGGACTTGACTTTGGCCGAAAAATGGGTCAGAGGCGGTCTGCTCAATGCCCGCGATGATTATTTCTGGCTAACAATGGAAGAAGTTGAAAACGCGCTGGTAACGGGACGCAAGAGCGACATTCATTTGAAACCTGTTATTGCTGCCAGAAAAGCGGCCTATCAACTATACGCCAAGATCGCTGTTCCCTTTGTTATCAAGGATTCAGAAATTCCTGTTCTCTCTTTGGACGAAGCGACGGCTCATGAAATTTTGGCCGATACCTTGACCGGGCTGCCGGTCAGTCCGGGGCAGGTGCAGGGCGTGATTGAATTTTTGAGCGATTGGGAGTCGGCGGAAGAAATTCCCAGAGGGCGTATTTTGGTTACGCCATCCGCGGACCCGGCGTATTTACCTTATTTTCCTATGGCGGCAGGGTTGATTGTGGAAGTGGGGGGAATGTTGTCTCACGGGTCCATTATTGCCCGCGAGTACCATCTGCCCGCCGTCTCCAGCATCACAGACGCCCGGCAGCGCCTTAAACCGGGAGACCGCGTACTGGTAGACGGCAGCACCGGCGTGGTACAGGTGCTGGAAAGAAAGGGCAGAGGGCAGAAGGATGAAGGATGAATCCTTCCGCCTTCATCCTTCATCCTTCCGCCCTTGTCTTCCTTCTCTGGGAAAATTCCAGAACTTGTTTGACCAACCGGGTCAGGTTGGCAGAGTTGAGATTTTCGATGACATCGTAGAGGTTATCGCCAATTTCTACCAATTCCAACAGTGAGTCAATTTGTTGGCGCGCGTAAACGCTTTCGGGTTCATTGGCGGCTTCCAGATCGCTGATAACATCGCGCAGCACGGCGATGGTGGGGTCTATTTCTCGCTTCTTTCTTTCTCTGCTGATAATCTTGAAGAATTGCCAGGCGTCTTTTTCAGTGGTGAAGTATTCTTTGCGCTCGCCTTTGACGTGCATTTTGTAGACAACGCCCCAATTGATCAGTTCGCGCAGGCTCATACTAACATTGCCCCGACTGATTTGTAACTCGCCCATAATCTGCTCGGCGCTGAGTGGGTCTTCTGAAATGAAAAGAAGGGCGTGAACCTGAGCCATTGTCTTGTTAATGCCCCACTTATTCCCCATCTCGCCCCAGTGCAGGGTGATTTTATCTTGAATTTCCTGAAAATCGCTCATTTGTGAACCTTTTGTAGTTTCAGTATGTTTTGAATACATTTTAGGGTTGCAAGAAGAATTTGTCAACCGGCGAGTGATTTATATTCACAAAAGCCATTTGGGTGTGTTTAAAAATGGATAAAAAAGCGCCGCAGGCAGGAGGGCTTCGCGAAGCGGATATCCCTCCATCTCCCCTTTCCTTCAACTTGTTTTAAACACACCTAAGCCATTTCAGGCAATGAAACTAACATCTTATTTGCTCCCCAAACTACGCGATATATTTTTTATGGCAGTTTTTTTTGCCGTCATTGGTTTTGGTCCGCGCTTACTTAACGTAGACGGCGATCTGGGACGGCATATCACGCTGGGCGAAGTCATTTTGCAAACTGGGCGTATCCCAACCCAGGACCCCTTTTCGCATACTATGCGCGGCCAAGCGTTGACGCCGCACGAATGGCTGGCGGATGTCTTTTTTGCGCTGGCGTATCGTCTGGCCGGCCTGAATGGGGTGGTGTGGCTGTGCGCGTTGCTTATTGCGCTGACCTTTACGCTGCTTTTTACGCAAACCTGGAAGCGCAGTAAGTTGATCCTGCTTGCCTTAGGAATGGTATTGTGGGCTGTGGCCGCGTCCAGTTTGCACTTTCTGGCGCGCCCTCATCTGTGGACAATGCTCTTTCTGGTGCTGTGGGCCTGGGGACTGGAGACGCTGCGGCGCGGCGAAGGATTTCGCTGGTGGCTGTTGCCGCTGCTGATGTTGGTTTGGGTAAATACGCACGGCGCTTTTATTGCCGGATTTGTGGTTTGGGGAGCATACAGCGTGGCCGGAATTGCGTATCAGAAGGACAAAAAACCGGCGTTGAAGAAAGATTATTTGTGGAATTGGGGACGCATTGGGGCGCTCTCTGCGCTGGCGACGCTGCTAAACCCCGCCGGATGGCGCTTGTGGGAAACAACCTTTGGTTTTTTACGTAACCGTTATCTGGTGAGCCATACCGCCGAGTATATGCCTCCCGATTTTCACAATTCCAGTACGTGGCCTTTTCTGCTGCTGGTGGTCTTTTCTGTGTTGCTGCTGGCGTTGAAGGGGAAAAAATTGTTGCCGGTACACGCCTTGTTGTTGACCGGCTGGACAGCGATGGCCTTGTACAGCACGCGCAACGTTCCCCTGTATGCCATTATTGCCGCACCGATTCTGGCAGAAGCCGCGGCCGAGCAATGGCATATTGCCGGGGGATTGCAATCTCGGTTGGGGACGATGGAAGTCTCTCTGAAAGGCGTGTTGTGGCCGGTAGCCTTTGTTGTTATAACAGGCTCTGCGTTGGTGCGGGGGGCGCAATTGGATTTTGAGGGGCGCGGCAATCGCTTCTTGCCGGAGACTTTCCCCGTTCAGGCCGCCGATTGGCTAGAGGAAAACTTGCAGGAAGGGCGGGCCTTCAACTATTTTCCCTGGGGCGGCTATTTGCTGTACCGCTTTCAGGGACAACTCCCTGTGTTCATTGACGGGCAGACCGATTTCTACGGCGAAGCGCTCACCCGCGAATACGAACAGGTGATTACACAAGCAGACGGGTGGCCGAAAACGCTGGAGAAATATCGGGTTGACTGGGCAATCCTCCCCGCAGACCTGCCGCTGGTAGAGGCTTTGGCGCGTGATCTGGGTTGGCAAGTAGTGTATCGGGACGAAACAGCCGCCATCCTTCACAAATGACGAATGACCGCAAAGCGCGACGAGTGACGAATAGCAAATGAAATTTGCGGGTAGAATTCGCCATTCGCCATTCGCCATTCGCCATTCGCCATTCGCCATTCGCCATTCGCCATTCGCCATTCGCCATTCGTCATTCGTCATTCGTCATTCGCCATTCGCCATTCGTCATTCGTAACTCGTGAGCAGCCGAAGCTGTTGCAAAATACCATCGAGGCGCATCAGGTCGGCGCTGAGGAGGCGGGCAATTTCCTGACCGGCCTTGATCAGAAAAGCGCGTTGAATTTCCGGCGCCCGCACCATTGCTGCCTGAGAAAGGCTGGCGACAATCAACTCATCAGCAGAGATTTGACCGGCCTTGAGGATGAGGCGCAAATAGTTCAGCCGTTCTGTGAAGCGAAGTATTTCATCGGCGGTGCAGTTTTCCAGCGCGTCTAAACTGATGGGCGGTTGCGGCGGGAGGCTGTGGATATAGCTGTCTCCGCGTTGGTAGCCAACTACCAGCACGCTGATTTCGATGGGAACCAGACGATTTTCGCGCTGATCGCGGACGGTTTCCGGGGCCAGTTCACCGCTCAAAATGAGTTGGCGCACCGAGGGATCATCGTTTACGCGCACATCGTAAATAAGGCCGATGATTTTCGCGGCGGGACCGGCGGGGACTTTGACAAAATTGCCAAATTGCGGCGTATCCGGCTCTAACACGCGACAACCAACGG
>DUEH01000128.1 GCA_011192195.1 Chloroflexota bacterium
AATGACAAATTGATTGTACAAAATCTAACTCAGGTTCAAAACAGAATAGCGCAAGCCGTTACACGCGCCGGGCGAAATCCCGCCGACGTGACTCTGGTTGGCGTGAGTAAGCATCGCCCGGTTGAGGCAATGTTGGCCGCTTACCGCGCCGGATTACGCCATTTTGGCGAAAATCGTGTGGAAGAAATCCTTGCCAAAATCCCCGATTTTCTGGCGCAGACCCACTCCGCCGATCCGCCGACTATTCACATGATCGGACACCTGCAAAGTCGCAAAGTAGCTGATGCATTGCGTTATTCGCAGATGATCCACTCGGTGGATACGGTGAAATTGGCAGAACGTATTGATCGTTTGGCTCACCGGGGCAACCATCCGCCAATGCCAATTTTGCTGGAATGTAACGTCTCTGGCGAAGCCGCAAAAGCGGGCTTTAAAGTTGCCGATTGGCAGCAAGATCAAGCCGTTTTGACGGCTTTTTTAGAAGGCGTAGAGGCGATATTGGCCTTAAGTTACGTTCAGGTTTTGGGTTTGATGACAATGGCGCCCATTGTTTCGGAACCGGAACAAACCCGGCCTGTCTTCAGCAGTTTGCGCAAACTGATGATCGCCTGCGCCGAAGCTTTTCCTCAAACTGAGTGGCGGCATCTTTCAATGGGAATGACCGACGATTTTGAAGTTGCCGTAGAAGAAGGCGCTACCCTGCTTCGCGTGGGACGCGCGATATTTGAAGGGGGTGTTTAAGAAAAGCGCCGCAGGCAAGGGGGCTTGGGGGTATCCCCTCATCTCTTTTCTTCCCTCAACCCACTTTAAACACACCCAATATTTGAAGCATAATTACTATGACCGATACCTTTTCAATGCTCACCAAAGACGCCCAGAAGATTTTATCTGACGCCGGGCGTATTGCCAAAAAATATAAACAGGCGGCAGTTACGCCGACTTGTTTACTGCTGGCCCTGCTGGAATTATCCGGCTCGCAAGCCGAAAACGTTCTGCGAAAATTCAAGATTGACTTGGATAATCTCAAAGCGCGTGTTGACGCTAATATCAAACTGGATGCGCGACAGGAGCAAAGCGTAGAAATTGGCGCAACCTACCGGCGAGTAAACCTCTCTGTGGAAAGCGCGGCAATTTTGGAAGAAGCTGCCGCCGAAGCGCGGGAGAACGGTCTGGACTTTGTGGGAACCCGCTTACTTGTTCTGGGGATGCTTCGGCAGCCGCGTAGTTCGGCAGGTGAGTTTTTACAGCAATATGGCGTTACGCCGGAGCGTTTTAGAGAATTAGCTGATCTTCAGGAAGAGTCTCCGGTTAATGTGTCCCGCTTCAAGCCCGCTGATCTTTCGGTGAAGAGCTTGCCTTTGCCAATCAGCCCCATTTTTATTCTTATTGTGTTGCTCACGGCTGCTGCCGGCTATTTGGCATACACAGAGATTGGCAACGTACGGATGTCAGTCTTCTTTTTTGTAATTGGCGGCTGGATTATATCGCTGTCTCTTCACGAATTTGGTCACGCGCTGGCAGCCTTTATTGGCGGGGATAAAACCGTTGCGGACAAAGGCTATCTAACGCTCAATCCGCTCAAGTACACGCATCCTGTTTTAAGCATTGTCTTCCCTATTATATTTTTGCTTTTAGGCGGCATTCCACTGCCCGGCGGGGCGGTTTACATCAATCGTTCCTTTCTTAAAAATAAATGGTGGCAAAGCTTTGTTTCGGCGGCGGGGCCAATGGGTACTGTGTTGAGCGCGGTTATTTTTGCGCTGCCCTTTTTATTATATCGCGGTCACTTTGTAGTAGGGTATAATTTTTGGGCAGGTTTGGCCTTGTTGCTCTTCTTGCAGATTGTGGCCCTTTTTCTGAACCTGCTCCCCATCCCCGGTTTAGACGGCTTTGGCATTTTAGAACCCTTTTTAGCGCCGGAAATTCTTCGCTTGGCTTATTCAGTTAGACGATATACACTCTTTTTATTGCTGGCCCTTTTTATGTTCACCCCTTTCGGCAACGAGCTAATGATGAGATCCTTGCGCGTTTTGATGTGGATTGACGAATCTGTAGCATTTTTAGCTGTAAATGGATTTGAGATATTTAGATTTTGGAGTTGATAAGCAATGTTAAAAAGTGAGAAAATAGCGTTTATTGGCAGCGGTGTTATGGCGCAGGCAATGATTGCGGGTTTGGTAAACCAAAACCTTATTGACCCGCAGCAGATCATCGCCAGCGATTTGCGCCCTGAACGCGGCGAAGAACTGCGCGCGCGTTATGGCGTGCGACACACCAGCAACAATGTAGAAGCCACGCAAAAAGCCAATATTATTGTGTTATCTGTAAAACCGCAGGCAATGGATGAAGTGCTGGCCGATATAAAAGGGAACTTTTCTCCCGAAGCCCTGGTTTTGTCCATTGCCGCCGGTGTTACGCTGTCGCGGATGAAGAAGGGACTGGAGCATGATAATATTGTGCGGGTTATGCCCAACACCCCCGCTCGCGTGGGAGAGGGGATGTCGGTGTGGATAGCCGCCGATAGTGTGAGCCAGCGGCAAAGAGAGCAGGCTCAGACCATTTTAGGCTCGTTGGGCGAAGAGATTTTTGTAGACCATGAATATTATTTGGATATGGCAACCGCCTTGTCTGGAACCGGCCCGGCTTATATTTTTCTTTTCATTGAAGCGCTTATTGACGCCGGCGTTCACATGGGCTTTTCGCGGCGAGTGGCGCAAGAGTTGGTACTGCAAACAATGGAAGGGTCGGTAAAATTTGCGCGAAAGCATCAACGCCATCCGGTTGAATTGCGAAATATGGTTACGTCGCCCGGCGGAACTACTGCGGACGCGCTGTACCAACTGGAAAAGGGAGGTTTTAGAACCATCATTTCTAAAGCGGTTTTTGCCGCCTATCAAAAATCTAAATTCCTGGGTGGGGAAGAAGCGTAAGCAAGAAAACGTCGAAGAAATCCTTGTTCTCTTGCGCCGATTTACTATTGTTGGTATGATAGACTTAAGTTTGACAGTTGCTATTCACTTGACTGCGGAGGTTGATGATGCACAAATTCAAAATAACCAATGTCGAAGGGGGTACTGCATTTTTAGTGCAGGTCAAACCAGAGGCTGAAAGTAACAGAATTACCGGCAAGGACAGCGACATAATATACGTAGACCTGACAAGCCCCGCCGAAATGGAAACTGTGGATCAAGATTTGGCGGCTCTTCTATCTAAAAAGCTCGATATCGAGAGCGATAGGGTTGCCGTCGCTTCCGGAAATTCGGTTACAAAGAAGATAGTCATTATTATGGGGATGGCGCCGGAGAATATTGAACAATTGCTTTTAGCCTAGCCAACCCATCAGCTAGACAACTGAATTTAGTTATGCTACACTTATTGGCAGCAGTTAGCGTGCATAACAGAAAGCCTTCCAGAGAGGGATATTGGTGGCAACAAAAATTCTATGCATAGATGATGAAGCTGGTGTGATTGAATTAGTTGAGTTGATTATGCAAAAAGAGGGGATGTCTGTGTCTGGGGCGTTGAGTGGACAGGAAGGATTAGCCTTGATACGCCAGTCTCCTCCGCAGGTTGTTTTGCTTGACATCATGATGCCTGGTATGGATGGCTGGGATGTGTTCAAAGAGATAAAGGCCACCCCTGACTTACAAGATATTCCTGTCATTATTCTGACGGCCAGAGACAGCACATTTGAAGAAATTATTGCCAGAGACCGCGCCGGGGTTGACGACTACATTACCAAACCCTTCACGCCTCAAGAGTTGAGGAGGGGCGTGAAAAAAGTGTTGTCCCGAAAAAAATAGTCTTTTAAAGAGGGTAAAGGTATGACCAATAATAATCGCCACATATTATGCATAGAAGACGAGCCAGAGATGATTGAATTGGTTCGTTTAATCCTGGAACGCAAAGGGTTTCGGGTGACCGGCGCGCTGGGGGGAGCGCAGGGGTTGAAAGCGTTGAGAAATGAAAAGCCTGACCTGATTCTCCTTGATTTGATGATGCCGGATATGGATGGCTGGGAAGTCTATCGCCAGATGAAGGCAGACCCAAATTTATCTAATATCCCCGTGATAGTTGTTACGGCCAAGGCCCAAAGTATTGATAAGGTTTTGGGATTGCATATTGCCAAAGTGGAAGATTATGTAACTAAACCCTTTGGCCCGCAAGAATTATTGGGCAGTATTGCCGAAGTTTTAGGGAACATTGACGATAATTGATGGCGCGCTTGTCTTCTCTTGAAAGAGATGCCGCGCTTTCATTTGTGATTTGCCGTAACACAGGCATATAAGTATAATCAAAGTTTGTATGGATGATTGGAATGGGCGCGTTTCAAATGGAGTGAGCATTGCCATTGCGCTAAAGCGTACCATCAGGGCATTGTATAAAACGTAAAACGTAATGGTTTTATGCCCTAAATCCTTGCGTTTTATATAATGCTTTGATGGTGCGCTTTGTGTTTTGGCGCCAAACACTGCGTAACTCAAGTTGAAAACTGCCTGAGAAGTTACAACCAGAAAATAAATAAAAGAGAGTATTTCATTATGCCAAAACGAACATATCAACCTAAAAAACGTCGCCGCGCGCGCGTGCATGGATTTCGGTCCAGAATGAGTACGCGGGGCGGACGCAATGTCTTGAAAGCGCGTCGAGCTAAAGGGCGCAAGGTACTGGCTGTCCAGCCGAGGCACGCCAAAAATATCAATTGGAACGCTGGCTAGAACAGATTCCCTGGCAAATATATGAAACGCCAATATCGGCTCAGAAAAAACGCTGATTTTCAACGCATCCGGCGTTTCGGGAAATCAAAATCTAATCGTCTGGTGGTTTTGATTGTCTTACCCAATCGCTTAAATCACAATCGCTTTGGCTTTGCGGTTAGTAAGCGCATTGGGAAAGCAGTACGGCGCAACAAGATAAAACGGCAAATGCGTGAAGCGCTTCGCTTGCGCCAAGAGCAAATCCAGCCGGGCTGGGATATGTTATTTATTGCCCGCGTGCCCATTCAACAGGCCGGCTATCAGGAAATTGCTCGCTCGGTGTACAACCTTGTAGATCAATTTGTTTTATTCAAAGAAATGTAGGTACCTACTTCATGGGTCAAGTTTGGCAAGCTTTTATAGATTTAATTGCAAATGGATTGTTGTTCTTTAACAATAGCCTGGATGGCTTGGGACTTCCCTATTCTTTTGGTTTTGCCATCATCATTTTCACCCTGGTTATCAAGGGGCTGACCTTTCCCTTGAACCAAAAGCAAATGAAATCGTCCAAAGCAACTCAGGAACTACAGCCAAAACTAAAAGTGTTGCAGAAGAAATACGCCAAAGACAAAGAAAAACTATCGCAAGAGCAAATGAAGCTGTACAAAGAGGCGGGCGTGAATCCCTTGGGCGGTTGTTTGCCTATGCTGGTACAGATGCCCATCTGGTTTGCGCTGTATAGAGCGCTTTACCAGATGGCCGAAACAGAACCGGCGCTGCAAGAAGGGTTTTTCTGGATTCCCAGCCTTGCCGGTCCAACGATTGATGGGGCCAGAAGCCTGAGTTGGCTGTGGCCCTTCCCCCCGGCGGTTGGTTGGCCCGACGCTATTGGCTATCTGGTACTGCCGGTATTGCTGGTTGTCTCTCAACTCTACATGCAGAAAATGATGACGCCCCAGTCAGATGACCCTCAGCAAAAATCTATGGGCCAGGTGATGATGTTTATGCCTTTTATGTTTGGCTATTTTGCTCTGGTGGTTCCGTCTGGCTTAAGCCTGTATTGGTTTACCAATAACCTTTTGAGCTTGGCGCAGCAACTCTTTTTGAACAAGCAGCATGACAAGGAACAAGCTGCCAAAGCCATTGAAGCCAAAACAAAGAAGAGCGGCAAAAAAGATAAAGACGCCGAAAAAGAGACTACAAAGAGTAAACGATTACCCCGCGACAAACGTAAGGCCAAAGCTTTGCCCGTAAAAACTGTAGAACCCGAAGCGCTTGAAGACAAGGGTGATGTCACCGATGGCGCCAACGGACAGCCCGAAAACGACATTGAATATAAAACATCAGCTAAACAGGTTCAAATAGATGTCAAAATTAAATCAGGAAAGCGTAAAAAGTAGCGCTAAAACGGTAGAAACAGCCATTAGCCAGGTTTTGGAACAACTGAATTTATCTCGCGACCAGGTAGATGTTGAGATTATCAGCGAAGGAAGTCGCGGCATATTTGGACTGGGAGCCGAAGACGCGCAGGTACTGGTAACGCCCAAAGTCCCCCCCACCGAAGC
>DUEH01000129.1 GCA_011192195.1 Chloroflexota bacterium
GGCTGTAAATTTTACTGCCGCTGCGCGTTCCCCGCTCGCCATCTACCATATCGGCAATGAAGATGACGTCAATTCCGGTCTGGGCAATCTTCTGCTTCAAGCGATCCACGTAGCCGGTATCGTCGTCTTGAGCGTAACCGGCCAGAACGAAGACAATACGGCTGTCGTCATCAAAGAGGCGGCCATCGTACAAACTTTTTGCCTTGAGTTGGGCGCGACGTTCCGGCGTGTTTAACGCCTGCACAAAGTCAATGGCTAGTTCAATCCCCTTTCGGGTGACAATGCGCGTGGCTTGCAGGACGAAAATATCGTTTTCTTTCAAGCCGATACGCTGGCGCAGGTCGCGGTTGTAGTCGTCGGGTTGCCAGGGCGCTTCGTTGAAGTCGAAGACGTTGGGGACGACGGCCGCTTCGATGCCCCGTCGCTCCAGAAGCTGCCGCTGTCCCAGGCTGTTGATGACGGCGTGCCGCGCCAGGGGATGTCGGGGGGGCAGGTCTCTGAAGGCGAGATCAATGGCGGTTTTGCAAGTCAGCGCCACGCCGTCGCGGCGTTCCCAGTAGAAATCGTGATTGTGGGCCAGAGCGGGAATCTTCATCCGGCGCATAATTCGCGCCAAAGCCATCCCCACGGGCGGATTGGCCGCCACCGACCACACATTTTGGGGGATTAGAAAGTCAATCCCCTTTTCCAGGATATGCGCCTTGAATTTGCTCTCCAGCAAGTCTGTCTGCTGAAACAACTCGCGGCGATAGTCGCCCTCATCGCCCTGATATTCGTCCAGACTTTGGTAAGTGGCGCGATACAATTTCTCCGCCAGAGGCGTGTGGTGAAACATCTCCGGGATGAGGATACCGTCAGACGCGCCTACATCGCCGCCAAAGAGATAGGCAGTGTGTCCCATCTCCTCAAAGACCTGCCGCCACTTGGCCAACTCCAAGGAAACGCCGTCTGTTCTGCCAACCTGATAATGGAAAAAGCCGATGGTTTTCTTTGTCAAGGGTTACGCCTTTCGCAAGAATCTTGGCTCACAGACGGAAAGAAACAGAGTCTGTGAGTCGAAATTGAATTGCAACCTGTCGCGCTATGCTGGGAGTTCTTGCTTTTCTCCGGCCATCATTAAGCCCAATTCTTCGACAGTGGTTTCGTTATTGTTGACAATGCCCATTATCTCGCCGTCGAATATGACCATGACGCGGTCCGACATAGCGCGCACTTCATCAAGGTCTTCAGAAATGAGCATCGTCGCCACGCCGGCCGGACGCTGCTGGCTAATACGTTCGCGGATTTCTTCCGCTTCTGACATAACCTTGTCGCCGGTTATGCCGGCGCGCTGCATAAGGAGTTGCCCGTGAATGTACTCTGTTGCGCCAATATCCACGCCGCGCGTGGGCTGCGAAGCAATCAATACGCGCGGATGGCGATCCAGTTCGCGGGCCATAATGGCCTTTTGAATGTTGCCGCCGGATAAATTCTTTATCAGCGTATCTTTGCCGGGGGTTTTGATGTTAAAATCCTTGATCAACCTTTTGGCGTGCTGAGCAATGACTTTGAAGTTCAAAAAGATGCCCTTGCTAAAGGGCGGACGAATGTGGTCTTGCAAAATCAGGTTTTCTTCCACGCTGAAATCTTTGATAGCGCCATCATGCATACGCTCTTCGGGGATGTAGGAAAGTCCGGCGTCAATCATTTTTGAAGGGGGCAGGTTGGTTACGTCTTTACCGTCAACATCAATATAGATTTTTCCTTCGGCAACCGGCCACAAACCGGCAATAACTTCCGCCAGCCGACGCTGTCCATTACCGGATACGCCCGCCACGCCCAAAATTTCGCCGCCGCGAATTTCAAAACTGACGTTTTTCAGAACCGGTACGCCCTGCGGACTCATTGCCGTAACGTTTTCCACTTTCAGGCGAACCCGCCCCACTTTTACCGGCGGGCGCTCCCGTTCCAGCGAAACCTCTCGCCCAACCATCATTTTGGCTAAATCAGGCTTGGTAGCCCCGACCGTAGGGCGCGTACCGACCATTTTGCCGTCTCGCAGCACGCTCACCCGATCGGTCAGGTCAATGATCTCGTGAAGTTTGTGAGAGATGAAGACCAGAGCGTGGCCTTCTTGGGCCATCTGCTTGAAGATAACAAAGAGATCATCCACCTCTTGAGGGGTAAGTACCGCCGTCGGTTCGTCCAGCACCAGCAAGGCCGCCCCGCGATAGAGGGCTTTGATGATTTCCACGCGCTGCTGCTGACCAACGGCCAGATCAGAAACGGTAGCGTAAGGGTCTACGTCCAGGCCATACTTTTCTGTTAGTTCAACGATGCGCTCGGCCACTTTATCCAGATCGAGACGCGGCTCCCGCGACGATTTCAGCCCCAGGGCCACATTCTCTACTACGGTCAGGTTATCAACCAGCATAAAGTGCTGGTGGATCATCCCGATGCCGTAGCTGATGGAATCGGTGGGCGAATTAATACTGATGGGCTGGCCGTTGAGCAAAATTTCGCCTTCGTCCGGGTGGTAAAGCCCGTAGAGAATTTTCATCAGGGTGCTTTTACCGGCCCCGTTTTCGCCCAGCAAGGCGTGAATTTCACCCGCCTTCACGTCAAAATTGACGTGGTCGCTGGCCAATACGCCGGGGAATCGTTTGACAATGCCGCGCATCTCCAGCGATTCGATGCGGGGTAAGCCGGAAGGAAGTAATTTTTTTTCAGTCATAAGTAACCTCCTCTAAAAATATGCGAATGGGCGAATGGCGAATGGGCGAATAGCGTCAATTTTTATCATTCGTCGTCGCATCACATCACAGATTCTGTTTGACTCTTGTTGAAAATCACGTTGACAA
>DUEH01000013.1 GCA_011192195.1 Chloroflexota bacterium
CCTTAGAGACGCCCTTTTTCTGAGAGGAAAACTGGGGCATACCATCACCGGCATCAACCTGTCGCCGCGCAATATTGCCCAAATCAAGAAATACGCACCCAACGCGCAGCTAGACATCATCAGAGCCAACTCTTCCGCCGACTTGGCTGCTGAGTTGAAAAAACGCATCAAACGCAATAAACCGTACTGACGAGCGACGAGTTACGAATGGGCGAATTTGCGAATGACAAATGACGAATGACAAATGACGAATGACGAATGACAAATCCCTTTAAAATGCAAAGAGACCGGCGGGATAACCGATCTCTTTAGCAGAAGAAGGAAGGAGATGCGCGATATTTAATCGCTCATTGTGACTGAAGTATAACGCACTTTCATCGAAAGCGCATCGGCGATTCACTCGTATTTTGAGCGAAGCGCTCTAAGCAGAATCGCTTAGTGGGTTTCAGGTTTCGAGTTTCGGGTTTCAAGTTAAAACCAGAAACCCGAAACAACAAACCTGAAACAATACACCCGAAACCTGAAGCCCGAAACCTGAAACCCGAAACCCAAGATGCCCCGAATACCCATCAACGCTTTGAAAGAAATCCTCGCCCGAATTTTTGACGGCTTTGAGGTGGAATACAATGTCAGCCCTGATTGGCTCATCAACCCGGACACACATCGCAAGTTGAAGCTGGATTTGCTTTATCCGGAAATTGGCATCGCCATTCGCTTTCAGGGTTTACGCGCCAAACAGCAGCGCGCGCCCAAAAGTCGACAAGAGATCAGTGAAGAGAGCAAGCGCAACGACGCCCGCCGTCAGCTTTGTGAAATCAACGGCGTGAGTTTAGCAACGCTGAATTTGAACACCGACAAATTCCACAAGGTATTCAAAGAACTGGAAACAGCGATGAGTCGCGCCAGCAACCGTTTCAAGCGGGATGAGGCGCGCGCGCCGGAGGAAATTCTGGCCTTGTTGGATAGTCTCAGCGCAGCCAGAAGCAAAACGCGCCAATTTCGACAGCAAATTAAAGAGGATAAGGATTGGGGACTTTACGTTGAACTGTGGCAAGACCGCCAATACCTGAGCGCCGAACCGGGCGCCGCGCCCGCTGCGCCTGCTCCCGCTTTAAGCGAAGGAATGTTAGTGGAACACACCCACTTTGGTCTGGGAGAGGTCATCTCTGTCTCCCCCAGCGGAGATGATACGCTGGTAACAATCAGGTTTGAAGAAGGAGACACCCGCACTTTTATGGCTAGTCTGCTGGGCGATAAAATCAGTACATAAAAACAAGACGACGAAGGACGAATGACGAATGACGAAAAATGTTATCTTCACAAGTAATTCGTCCTCCGTCATTCGTTTCGCTTGACGGTCCAAGCGTTATGTGCGACTTTTGGAAAACTGCAAAATAACGAATAATCAATGCAATCAATGACAAACAGGAGAGAACTATGAGCGTGAACCTTGCCGCACAATCAGAAAAGTCCTATAAAAAAGTCGTCAACTCATGGGCCATGTACGACTGGGCTAACTCGGCTTTTGCCACGACCATTATGGCGGCGGTGCTGCCGGTGTACTATAGCTCGGTTGCGGGAGCCACTCTGTCGGGTAATAAAGCAACGTCTTATTGGGCCTTTACCACCACCGCTGCCCTGCTCATCACCGCGTTTTTGGCGCCTGTTTTGGGCGCTATTGCCGACTACAGCGGCGCTAAAAAGAAATTTCTGGGCTTTTTTGTCGTAATGGGAGTTTTTGCTACCGCTATGCTCTATTTTGTCTCTACCGGCGATTGGCTGATGGCCTCGATTTTTTATATTGTAGGTAATGTTGGTTTTGCCGGGTCTGATCTATTCTACAACTCGCTGCTGCCGCATGTAGCCAAAGCGGAAGACATTGATCAGGTATCCACCCGCGGTTACGCTTTTGGCTATCTGGGCGGCGGCTTGCTGCTGGCCGTGAATATTGCCATGATCCAATTGATGAGCGACGGCGAATTGGCCGCCCGCCTCTCTTTTGTCAGCGTTTCAATCTGGTGGGCCATCTTCACCATCCCCCTGCTGCGCAATGTAAAAGAACCCCCCGCCAGCCGGCGCGCGGAAGAATCCGCCAACCCGGTTAAAGCCGGGTTTTCGCGCCTGGTTACCACCTTCAAAGAAATTCGCCACTACCGGCAATTATTTATTTTCTTAATTGCCTTTTGGGTTTACAATGACGGAATTGGAACCATCATCAAGATGGCTACCATCTACGGCGCGGAAGTGGGAATTGACCAAAGTATCCTCATCGGCACGCTGCTGATGACGCAATTTGTAGGTATTCCTTTTGCCTTTGCCTTTGGCTGGTTGGCTAAACGCCTGGGAACCAAGCGCAGTATTTACCTGGGACTGGCGGTTTATACCCTCATTTCCGTTGGCGGATATTTTATGAGCCAGGGATGGCATTTCTTGTTGCTGGGCTTTTTGGTAGGCACGGTGCAGGGTGGTTCGCAAGCCTTGAGTCGTTCGCTTTTTGGCGTGATGACCCCCAAAGCCAAAACCGCCGAATTTTTTGGCTTCTACGGAATGAGTTCCAAATTTGCGGGAATTATCGGCCCGCTACTTTTTGGGGTGGTGGGGGTGATTATGGGGTCCAGCCGCTTGAGCATTGTTTCAATTGTTATTTTCTTTATCCTCGGCGGTTATTTGTTGAGCCGGGTGGATGAAGAAGAGGGTATTCGCGTAGCCCGCGAAGAAGATGCCGCAATGGCGGCGTAAAAAATTCAAGGAGAATTTAATGACAAAAGAGTTACTGGTAGCAGACGGCGTAGTGGTGAGTTTGAATTACACCCTGCGTCTGGACAGTGATGAAGTAGTTGATTCATCCGGTGATCAAGACCCATTGATGTTTTTGCAGGGAGTGGGGCAAATTATTCCCGGTCTGGAACGAGAACTGCTTGGAATGGCCGTTGGCGATGAGAAATCGGTTTCTGTTGCCCCCGCAGACGCTTACGGCGAACTGAATCCGGAAGCTTTTGAATCCGTCTCCCGCGATTTGTTTCCGGCAGATATGGAATTGGCCGAAGGGGTAGAACTGCATTTGCAGGATCCAGACGGCGGCATTGCCGCCGCCATTGTGGCCGAAATTCACCCCGACTCGGTACTGCTTGACTTCAACCATCCCCTGGCCGGCGAAACCCTGAATTTTGACGTAAAGGTTGCAGACCTGCGTCCGGCGACGGAGGAAGAAATAGCGCACGGGCACGCGCACGACCCGCGCGGACACGGGCATTAGCAGTAGACAGCAGAATAGTAGAACAGTAGACGGGGAGGATGGCAGACAGGTTTCTGCTGTCTTCCCCGTCTACTGTCTACTGTTCTACCGTTATTGTACAAACCCGCGCTGGCGCAAATAGCGCAATATCAATCGCTCAAAAGGCTGATCGCTGGCTACCAGCGCGTAATTGATGCCGTGTTTGCGGCAAAATTGCTCCAGCCCACCTTGCCAGACGGTAAATTGTTGGCGATAAAGTTTTTTCATTGTGGCGTTGACGGTGATGTCCTGCTCTGCGCCGCTTTCTACGTCTTGAAGTTGAAAATCGCCTGAAAGGTCTGGTTCTATTTCATCTGGCGAAAGCAGGTGCAGAATGGCAACTTCGTGGCCGTGGTATTGCAAAGCGCTCAGGCCGGATTCATAGCTGTCTGAAGCGCGCGGGGTGAGAAAATCGCTGATGAGAAAGAGCAAGCCGGAGCGTTTGACTTGTTGCGCGTAGCGCCTAAGCGATGGGGAGAGCCGCGTTTCGCCTGCTGCGGGGTACTCAGCCAGAAAATCCAGCAAGCGATGGACGGATTGCTTGCGACGTTCCGGCCCCCAAACAGCGGACGCGTCATCGCTGAGGCCGCTAACATAAAGACGATCATTATTTGCCAGGGCAATGTAGCCCAGCGATGCAACCAGACGACGCGTGTAAACCCATTTATTGTATTCAGCGCTATTAAGCGGCCAATCCATCGAGGCGCTGGCGTCGAAGAGAATGTGAACGGTCTGGTCAACTTCTTCTTCAAAGAGTTTGATGAAGGGGCGCTCCAGACGCGCGTAGATATTCCAATCCAGCGCGCGTAGATCGTCGCCGCGCACATAGTTGCGATAGTCGGCAAACTCTACCGACTGTCCCCGTTTGGCGCTGCGGCGCTCTCCTCTAAAGCGCTCGCTGCGAATTTTTCGCGCCACCAGAGAGAGTTGTTCCAGTTTACGCATAAAAGCTTCGTCAAAGAGTTTGTTGTTGGTCACTTGTCATTTGCGTGTAGCGTGTAGCGTGCAGAGTCCCCTTGTCTCCCTGTCTCCCCGTCCCCTTGTCTCCCTGGCTTCTAAAGCAACTCCAACTTTCTGGCTACGTCCAGCACCTTTGGCAGCGGTTCCTGCCACAACCAGGCAACTTTAATCCAGAAATGAGGCAACACCTGTGAGCGAAAAACGCCATCGGCGGTGGGAAGCAGGCGGTAACGCTCATCGTCGGCCAGATAGTAGAATTCAGCTTGTTGGCGGTCCGGGTCAATCAGCCAGTATTCGCGCACGCCGGCGGCTTCGTATTCCACAAATTTTTCACCCCGGTCGCGGCCCACACTTTCCGGCGAAACAATCTCGATGACCATATCAGCGGCGTCGGACAGATGGGAAGATTGCACAATGTGCAGACGCTCCTGACAGACAAACAGCACATCCGGTTCGCGGCCTCGATTGATGTGGGGCATTTTCATATTAAAAGGCGCCGGCCTAAGCCATCCCAGATTATTTGTTTCAACGAAAAGACTTAATACGGCTATCAACCAACGAACAATATCCTGGTGTTTGTCTGAAGCGGTCATCAGTTCAATTACCTCCCCGTCCACCCATTCGGCGTGAACGCCTGTGTATTTTTGCAGAAATTCCTGGTACGAAAGTTTGTTTTCCGTTTGTGTTTGCGGATCTGCTAATATCGTTTGAGTCATAATACCTCCCGGTTGAATTGTAAACGGTAAACGGTAAACGGTAAATGGTAAATGATAAAGTGTAAACAGCGGTTTACCACTTACAATTCGGTTTCTTTCAGCGTGTGTTTCAGCATTTCAGCCACAATATCGTCCGGCTTAACGCCCTCTGCTTCTCCTTCAAAGTTGAGGATGAGGCGATGGCGCAGGGCGTGGGGGGCAAGGGCTTCGATGTCGCTGTAGGCGGCATTGAAACGCCCGTTCATCAGCGCGTTGACCTTTGCGCCGATGATAATGGCTTGCCCGGCGCGGGGACTGGCGCCGTAGCGCGCGTACTGCTTGACCATCGGCGGGGCGTTCTTGGCGGAGGGGTGCGAAGCCAGTACCAGAGCTGAAACAGCGTCCAGTACCGGGGCGGCTACGGGAACTTGTCTTGCCACGTTGCGCATTGCCAGCAACGTTTCTTTGTCAATCACCTTGTCGGCCTGCGGTGAGGATTTGCCGGTGGTGCGCGCCAGAATTTCGCTTATTTCAGGTTGAGATGGATAGCCCACGTCCAGTTTGAAGAGGAAGCGGTCGAGTTGGGCTTCGGGGAGGGGGTAGGTGCCTTCCATTTCGATAGGGTTTTGGGTGGCTAACACAAAGAAAGGGGATTCCAGCAGGTAGGTGTGCCTGGCAACGGTGACGGTTTGCTCTTGCATAGCTTCCAGTAAGGCGGATTGGGTCTTTGGCGTGGCTCGATTGATCTCGTCGGCCAGTATCAAATTGGCAAAAATGGGGCCGCGCTGAAAACGAAAGGAGCGGCGGCCGTGTTCGTCTTCGTCCAGGATGTCGGTGCCGATGATGTCGGCGGGCATGAGATCCGGGGTGAATTGAAGGCGGGCAAATTCCAGGTCGAGGGCCTGGCCCAGCGCGCGCACCAGCATCGTTTTACCCAGGCCGGGCACACCTTCCAGCAGTACATGCCCCCCGCCGATGAGGGCGATGAGGACGTTGTTTACTACCGTTTCCTGCCCCACAATGACCTGTCCCACCGCCCGGCGAATTTTGTCAATATTTTCTTTGAAAGCATCAAGCGTTAGTTCCGGCATAGCATCTCCTTGTGAAAATAGCTATCAGCTATCAGCTATCAGCTAAAAGCTGACCGCTGACCGCTGATAGCTAATTATACCACATTGAACTCCGCCACATCCACGCCCTCTTTTTCAAAGCGTTCATAACGCAGATCGTCAATGTTGACGGTATGCGCTTTGCCGTCCAGAAGTTCTTCGGCCATTAGCAGACCGCATATCGGGCCGTGCATAAAGCCGTGTCCGCTGAATCCGGCTATGCAGACCGCGTTCTCTACGCCCGGCAGACGACCTAAAATGGCCTGATGATCGGGGGTGACTTCGTATAGTCCCGCCCATTCGGTGAGGAGTTGGGCTTTTTCCAGCAGCGGGAAGCGATAAATAGCTTGTTCAATATGTTTTAGCGTCCAATCCGGGTCTACGTCTTCATTGAAGCTTACCGCTTCGTCCGGGTTGGACATGCCGGTCAAAAGCCCTTCGCCCTCCGGGTGAAAGTAGAGCGATTGGTCGAAGAAGAGGATGAATGTCCAATCCAGCGACTTGAATTCCGGCAGCGGGCGCGTGACGGCAATTTGGCGTCGCACCGGCGCAACAGGAATGTCCACGCCCAGCATTTCTCCAATTTGTCCCGACCACGCCCCGGCAGCAACGACCACCGTATCGGTGTTGATTTTTCCCTGCGGCGTGACGACAGCCTTGATTTTCTCGCCAACTACTTCAATATCCGTGACCGGCGCATCGGTGAAAAGGGATGCGCCCAGTCGCTTGGCGCCCTTGATGTAGCCCTGCACCATGCTGTGCGGATCCGCCAACCCATCGGCGCTGCAAAAGGCTCCGCCGATGACGCCTTCCAGATTTAGATAGGGCAATCGCGCGGCCAGTTGAGCAGGCGTGAGGACAAGCGATTCAATCTCCAGACTGTTTTGCAGCGCTACGTTTTTTTTGAACTGGGTCAGACTTTCCTCTTTTTCCAACAGGAAAAGATAGCCAATCTGATTCAGCCCAAGCTCTTGCCCCAACTCATCAGGGAAGCGGGCCATCATTTTGAAGCTTTCAATGGAGAGGCGAATATTGACCTCGGTAGAAAACTGGTGGCGAATGCCTCCGGCGCACTTGCCGGTAGAGGCTTCGCCGAAAGAGGGCGCTTTTTCCAGCAGCGTTACTTGCGCGCCGCGTTTAGCCAGATGGTAAGCGGCGCTGGCGCCCATCACACCGCCGCCAATAATAACTATATCGCTTGATTTTGGTAGCATTGTCATCTCCTTGAAAGTAAGCATTCGCTCCCCACCCCCCTGCATTCCCCCCGTCAACGGGGGGAAGTTTAAAAGCCTCCCCCTGATTTCGGGGAGAGGTTGGAGGGGGGTGAATAATTACCCTTGAAAATAGTGAATAGTGAATAGTGGGTAGCGGGTAGTAAACTGCCATCCACTATCCACCGCCTGCTACCCACTGTTTGCTTAGAATACTCTTTTTTGAAAGCGAGTCAAGACAGAAAGTAAATTAGCTGCCGCTGCCAAAATAAAAATGGATGTGTTTCAAATGAATAGAAAAGCGCCGCAGGCCGGGGGGCTTCGCGAAGCGGGCGCTCCCCCAACTTTCCCCCTTTTTCTCTTACTCAAAATGAAACACACTCAATAAAAATAGGCAAAACTAATATGGACAAGTTGGCAATTATAAGGTAATATATCAGCAACAGCTGCATACAAATTGAAACATCCCTTATTGATCATAGCAGATTAGGAGGAAACTCATGCTTGTACGCGAACACATGACGTCGCCAGCAGTGACCATTACTGCCGACACACCTTTTCAGGACGCCTTGAACATGATGAGAGAACGCAAATTCAGGCGGTTGCCGGTAGTAGACAAGAAGGGCAAGTTGGTGGGCATTGTCTCTGAGCGAGACTTACTCTACGCTTCCCCATCGCCGGCAACATCCTTGAGCGTGTGGGAGATGAATTATCTTCTTTCCCAACTGGAAATCAAGAGCTTGATGACCAAAGCGGTAATCACCATTTTGCCGGACACCACTATTGAAAGCGCAGCCAGCGTGATGATGAAGAAAAAAATCGGCGGGCTGCCGGTTGTTGATGATAACAACAAAGTGATTGGCGTTATCACTGAAACAGACATCTTCAAAATTTTGACCCAAATGTTTGGCGGCGGCGAAGCCGGCCTGCGGTTGACTCTGGAAGTAGTGCGTGAGAAGGGCATTTTGGCTACTCTGGCGCAGGCCATTTTGGATTTGGGCGGTTATATTGTTAGCGTTGGTTCTTACGCCCTTGAAGACAAACCTGATATGGATGGTTTGGTTGTAAAAGTGCAGGGCGTAAATAAAGAACAACTCATTGATACGCTTGAGGCTTTGGGAGATCACGTAGTTGACGCGCGTGATTGCAAGCGTATTTTTTAAATTACTTGACCTAAACTGCCTAAGCCTGAGGTGAATAAACCGGGGGGTTCTTATGAGTCGGCAATCGCATAAAGCATTAACAAATGTTGAAGATTTACGGATTTTTTCCGGCAGCGCCAACCGACCACTGGCCGAAGCGGTGGCTAAAAAATTGGGCGTGCAACTGTCTGAGGTGACAATACGACGCTTATCCGATGGTGAAATTCACGTTCAAATTGAAGAACTGGTTCGCCATCAGGATATTTTTATCATTCAACCTTGCGCAGCGCCGGTAAATGATAATTTTGTTGAATTACTTTTGTTGGTTGACGCCTTCCGTCGCGCCTCGGCGGGGGGCATTAACGTCGTCATTCCCTACTACCCTTACGCGCGGCAAGACCGTATGGCGCGGGGAAGAGAGGCCATTAGCGCCAAGGTGGTGGCTCGTACATTGGAAACAATGGGCGCCAGTAGAATTATCTACGTGGATATTCACGCGCTGCAAATTCAAGGCTTTTTTGACGTGCCGGTTGATCCCTTGACTGCGTTGCCAATACTGTCTGAATATTTCCAGAATGACCCCCGCTTTCTACCAGACAAAACAGTTATAGTCTCCCCGGACGTTGGACGCGCCAGATTTGCCGGAAAGTACGCCGAACAATTGGGGATGCCATTGGCTATTATGCACAAGCGTCGTCTTGATTTTGACAAAACCAGAATTGACACCGTTGTTGGCGATATTGAAGGTAAAACGGTTATCCTGATAGATGATCTAATTGCCGGAGGCAGCGTACTTGATCAAATACCGGCGCTGGTAGAGATGGGGGCCGAAGCGCCGGTCTACCTCTCTGTTACCCATCCTGTACTGTTGCCGTCAGCTCTGGATCGCCTTAATCGTGAAGAGATAGCTGAATTGGTAACAACCGACACTATCTTCACCCCGCCGGAAAAGCAGCATCCCAAGATAAAAGTACAGTCTATAGCGCCAATGCTGGCCGAAGCCATAGATCGCATTCACTGTGGCAAAACCGTTAGCCCGCTATTGCGTTTACTGTAAGGCCTTGAATAAATCTGACAACCAAAATTCATAATCTTCCAAAAGTCACATACAAGACGACGAATGACGAATGATGAATGACGAAAAATGTTAGCTTCACAAATAATTCGTCTTCCGTCTTCCGTCGTTCGTCTCGCTTGACGGCCCAGGTACTATGTGCAACTTTTGGAAGATTGCCCACATTCTATTTGACAGGAGTCACCCACTATGGCAAAAACACTTGACCTTATGTTTCTTGGCGCGCCCGGTTCCGGAAAGGGAACTCAGGCTAAAATTCTTGGCGAACGCTTCAACTTGAAACACGTTGCCAGCGGCGATCTCTTTCGGGAAAACTTAAAAAATGAAACGGAGCTGGGCAAACTGGCAAAAAGTTATATGGAACGGGGCGATTTGGTCCCGGACGATGTGACTATCGCTATGTTGAAAGACCGCCTCTCTCGCCCCGACGTGCAAACGGGCTTCATGCTTGATGGCTTTCCGCGCACCATTGCGCAGGCAGAAGCGCTGGGCGTGATGATGGCCGAAATGGAGCGGCATATTGCAGCCGTACTGTACCTCAATGTTCCCGACGATGTGATTGTAGAGCGTCTCTCTGGTCGCCTGATCTGTCGAAACTGTCAAAACCCCTTTCATCTGACATTCAATCCACCAGGCAAAGAAGGCATCTGCGATGTTTGCGGCGGCGAACTCTATCAACGCGACGACGACAAGCCGGAAACGGTTCGCTCTCGTCTGAAAATCTACCACATCCAGACGAAACCTCTGGTTGACTACTACAGTGAAAAGGGCGCTCTGGTTGAAATTGACGGCGCCGGCGGGTTTTCAGAAATTACCGAAAGGCTGATAGAGGCTGTTCAACAGTTATGACAAAACGTAACTATTCGTTGATTGCTTGCTTTGCTACTAATATTTGCCAAAAAAAAGCCCTCTGAATTTCAGGGGGCTTTTTGATTCGGAATTCCTTACAGGGCTTAGTTATGACATTTGTCACAACCTGTTCGTGACAAATACCACTAGCCGTATTGGGATTTTTGTGTTATCCTAACCTATAAGCTATACTTATTGTCGTCAATGTCTTTTATAGGTAAATATCATTGATAAATGTTTGAGAAAGATAAAAAGATGCAGGGGATAAGAATGCAAGGGGAGGATTTTCATCCTCCGCCTTCATCCTTACCGTTATGAGGAGGGTAGTATATGAGCTTATGGATCATTGACAAGTCGGCAATGGCTACTTTTGTCGCCAATGTGATGGGCGATTATCGGGTAGTAGGCCCCAAAGCCAAAGGCCCCCAATTTGCCTTTGACGAGATTGAAGACCCGGCCGAACTTCGGCTGGATTACAACACTTCGATTTTACCTCCCAAAAAATATTTTCAACCCCAGGAAGAGCGATTGATGACCTTCAAACGCAATGGCGATTCAGCCCCCGAAGCGGTCATCGAAGCCGAAGCGACGGTTATCTTTGGCGTACACACCTGCGATCTGCACGCGATGCGCGTACTGGATCAGGCGTTCACGCAGAATTTCCCCGACGCGCATTACCTCACCCGTCGCCGTCAGGCGTTGCTGATAGGCATTGAATGTCTGGAACCCTGCGACGAACATTCTTTCTGCAAGAGTATGGGAACGCTCACCATCAGCGAGGGCTACGACCTGCACCTGACTGATCTGGGCGACGTTTACGCCGTGGATGTTGGGTCTGAGGAGGGATTGACGTTATTGAAAACCTACTCGGACGCGCGCCTGGCTACCGAAAGCGATATGCAGCAGCTCAACAGAGCGCTTAGCGCCAAATGGCCCCGCTTCCCTTACAAACTGGAACTTGATGTAGACGAGTTACCGGCTTTGATGAGCCAGAGCTACAACAACCCCATCTGGGAAACGTTGGCCGAAAAATGTCTGGCCTGCGGAACCTGCAACATTGTCTGCCCCACCTGTTTCTGCTTCAACGTTTATGATGAGGTAGACCTGAACCTGGAAAACGGCGAGCGTAGCCGCCGCTGGGATTCTTGCATGCTGGACGTATTTGCTCGCGTAGCCGGCGGTGAAAACTTCCGCGAACAGCGCTCCGCCCGATTGCGCCATCGTTTTATGCGCAAGGGACTCTATTTGGTGGAACGATACAAGCACCTGGGTTGCGTAGGTTGCGGGCGCTGCGCCCGGTTGTGTCTGGCGGATATTTCGCCGATCAACGTATTCAATGAACTTCACGAATAACAAATATACGAATGGCGAATCAAAATTCATAGCTCGTAATTCGTAACTCGTAATTTGTTGTTCCAATTGTGGGAGGGTTGAAAATGACGCAAATAGCAGAAGAATTGCTCTATTTGCCGGTGATGGCAAAAGTACTCGAGGTAGAGTCGCTGACCGAATTAGAAAAATTATTCCTGATTCAATTGCCTGATGGACACAGTTTGGGCAATGCGCCCGGCCAGTTTGTAGAAGTGTCCCTCTTTGGCATTGGCGAAGCGCCTATCTCCGTCAGCTCTTCGCCCAGCCGAAGCAACGGCGCGTTTGAGCTGTGCATCCGCCGCGTGGGAGACTTGACCAACGCGCTGCACACCTTGCAGCCGGGCGATACAGTCGGGATTCGCGGCCCCTTTGGACACGGATTTTCGCTTGAAAAAATGAAAGGGAAAGATATTCTCTTTGCCGCCGGCGGGTTGGGACTGGCGCCGCTGCGTTCGCTGATCAATCAGGTTTTGGATGAGCGCGGTTCTTTTGGCCGGGTGATCATTCTCTACGGAACCAAGCAGCCCAAAGAGATTCTCTTCAAAGAAGAGCTGCAAGAATGGGCGGACCGAAAGGACGTAGAATTCCACCTGACCGTAGATCGGGGCGACGAAACCTGGCGCGGCAATGTGGGCGTTATTACCACGCTTTTCTCTAAAATTGCCCTTAATTCGCGCAACACCGTTGCCGCCATCTGCGGCCCGCCGATTATGTATCGCTTTGTGTTAATGGAATTGATGGGCAAGGGCATCCCTGAAACGCAGATCTACCTGTCGCTGGAACGGCGAATGAAGTGCGGTGTGGGCAAATGCGGTCACTGTCAAATCAACAATCTCTACTGTTGTCTGGATGGGCCGGTCTTCAAATATTCACAAATCAAGGGAGTGGAGGAGGCGCTATAATGGCTGAAAATGGAAACGGGAGCGCAAGACCAAAGGTGGCCTTTTTTGACTTCGCCTGCTGCGAAGGCTGTCAACTTACCGTTATTGACGCCTTGCAAACGCATCTGGAATTGGTAGAAGCGGTGGAAATTGTTCAGTTTCGCGAGGCGATGACTGAAAAAGGTGAAGACTATCAGATTGCCTTCATAGAAGGCTCTTGCACCCGCAAAGAGGACGAAGACCGGCTCAGGAAAATTCGCGCCCAGGCCGGCATTGTGGTGGCCCTGGGCGCCTGCGCGCACATTGGCGGCGTGAACGCGCTGGCGAATTTGCAGCCATCGTTGCAAGATGTGCGCCAGTACGTCTACGGCGATAAGTGGGACTGGTACAACACCTACCCTGCCCGCCCCATCAGCGCGGTTATTCAGGTAGACGCCTTCATTCCCGGCTGCCCCATTGATCGCGTTGAGTTCCTGAGCGTTGTGAAGCAGGTTCTACTGGGCAAAACGCCCGCTATCCCCGATTATCCGGTTTGCGTAGAGTGTAAGCTCAAAGAGAATGTCTGCATTTTTGATAAAGGTGGAGTCTGTCTGGGGCCAATTACCCGCGCCGGATGCGACGCCATCTGCCCCACTTACGGCGACGGATGCGAAGGCTGCCGGGGACTCATCCCCAATCCCAATGAAAATGCTATGCAAGATGTGTTGCTCAAAGCGGGGCTATCGGTGGAGCAGTTGAGAGCCAGAATGACAATGTTCAACGCTTATGATCCGGCGCAAATAGAGGCGTAACAATGACCGCCGACGGTTGACGGCTGATCGCCGCAGAATCGCTCCGGCGGTCAGCGGTCAACCGTCAGCGGTCTGCTGTCAGAAAGGAAACACCTATGTCAAAAGTTGATGTGAACGTAAACGTACACCATCTGACCCGCGTGGAAGGGCACGGTAATATTGTAGTTGATGTGAAAAACGGCGAACTGGTCAAGTGTGAACTGCAAATTGTGGAAGCGCCGCGTTTTTTTGAAGCGATGCTGCGAGGACGCCCCTACACCGAAGCTTCGCACATTACCTCTAGAATCTGCGGTATTTGCGCCACCGGTCACGCTACCGCCTCGCTGCGCGCTACGGAGACCGCTCTGGGCGTGAAAGTTTCCACGCAGACCCAATTGCTGCGTAAGCTGCTCTTTCACGGCGAAATCATTGACAGCCACGTGCTGCATGTCTACATGCTGGTTGCCCCCGATTTTCTGGGCGTGGGAAGCGTGCTGCCTCTGGCAAAATCTCACCCGGAAGTGGTGAAACGCGCTCTGCGCATCAAAAAACTTTCCGGCGATTTGTGCGCGATGATTTCCGGGCGGCACACCCATCCTATTGCAATGACCGTCGGCGGCTTCACCCATTTGCCTACTGTCAAAGAATTGCTGGCCATGCGAAAACGCCTGGTCGCTGCCCGCGAAGATATGAATGAGACCATGGCCTTGCTCAAAACCCTGCCCTGGCCCCGGTTCCAGCGTGAAACCGAGTACGTTTCGCTCAAAAAAGATGATGAGTACGCTTTTATTGACGGCGTTGTTGCCACCACCGATGGCTTCACCTACGCGCTGCCGGACTATCGCCAAGTGACCAATGAATATCTGGTTCCTCATTCCACGGCCAAACATTGCAAACACAATCGAGACAGTTACATGGTTGGCGCGCTGGCTCGCTTCAATAATAACTATGAACAATTGCACCCTCGCGCCAAAGCCGCCGCAAATGAGTTGGGAATGAAACCTGTTGTCACCAACTCCTTCCTCAACTCTGGCGCTCAAGCCGTTGAAATGCTTCACTGCCTGGAAGACAGCATCCAACTGATTGACCAACTGATTGACCGCGGCCTTCAGGAAGAGCCGCTCTACCAATTCCAGGGCAAAGGCGGCGAAGGCGTTGGCTCCTGCGATGTGCCGCGCGGCACCCTCTTTCACGACTACATCATTGATGATGACGGCCTTATTCAGGGCGCTAATTGCATCATTCCCACCGGACAGAATTACGCTAATATGGAAGCCGATATGCGCGCGCTGGTTCCACAAATTCTGGATCGCCCGCAGGAAGAGATCACTCATTTGATGGAAATGCTCATCCGCGCCTACGACCCCTGCATTTCCTGCTCGACGCATTTTTTGGATGTGGAGTTTTTATAGATTTACGATTTGCGATTTTGGATTTACGATTGAACTACGGGAAGGAAGCCGATTTCGCAAACAGGGATAATCCAAAATCCAAAATCGTAAATGAACCCTACTTTAATTATTGGTTTGGGCAACCCGTTGCGCGGCGACGATGGAATTGGCGCGCGGGTAGCGCAAGCTTTGGCAGAGCAAAATCTCCCGCCCAACGTGGACGTTCTTGACGGCGGCACGCAGGGCCTGGGCATTGTCAACATGCTGGAAGGTCGGCAGCGCGTGATTTTTGTAGACGCCGCCGATGTGGGCGTTGCGCCCGGCCAATTTAAGCGCTTTACGCTGGACGAAGCGCGTCTGCTGGGCAATGACCGCCACCTGTCGCTGCACAACGCAAGCTTGCGAGACGCCTTGCTGCTGGCGCAGGCGCTGGATATGCTTCCTCCGGAAGTGATTATCTTTGGCGTACAACCGGACACGCTGGAATGGGACAGTACCCTCAGCCCGCCGGTAGAGGCTGCCTTACCGCGTTTGTTAGCTGAAGTAAAGCTTTTAGCTATCAGCGGTCAGTCTTTAGTTGAAAGCTGGTAGCTTTAGGAGATGAAAATGGCTCGTAGTGAGCCTCGCAGCGACAGCGAAGTGGCGTTTTACGGCGGCACTTTACTACGTTACGCGCCTAACTACAAACCCATTTTCATAGGAAATGTCAGCCCTGACGAATGGATTCAAGCCTTGCGTATTCGCAAGGCTGCAATTCTTTAATTCAGACCATCAAGGAGGCTTCGCAAACGAGCCGGATTTTGGGTGCAAAAAACTCCCCTTCCCCACAAAATTTCGTTTTTTGCAGGCAGCGCCGCCCGCCCCCGCTAATTTTCAGTTCCAAACAAAATTGTGCTATTGTTGACAGAGAAAAATGAAGCTTCCCCTTCAACCTGAAATCGCCCGCGGGGGCATTGGCTGGTTTCAGGTTCAAAGAAGTATCCATTTTTTCCGTTTAGGCTATGATGAATTAAAGCGAATTTGATACCTGCCTCCAAACAAACTCATAAAGCCCCGACTGCTCAACCGTAAGTTGCGCCAGGCCTCCAATATGTCGAAAGGCGATATTCTTTAATGACCCTACCCCTTTGGGGAAGGCTTTCCGAAACAGACTGCCCTTCTCAACCGATTGGGAGATGAGATGCGCAATTTGCATCAAATAATAGAAGACTTTGCCTGCCGTCTTGTCCTGACTGTAGGCGTGTTCCATTTCAAAACCACCGTTTTTCAGATTGTTAAAGCCCTCATTTTCTATCTTCCACCGCAAGCGCCCCCCTTCGTTGGCCAATATATCGGCATTTATCACTGTTATCCCAAAATTGGTCAGCCATTTGAATTTCGTAGATTTGCTTTCTCCCTCACTATCTATTTTCTCCTCAATACACTCCAACACCGGGAATTTATGTTTCTTGTCCTTGCTGTCAATGTAGTTGACCTCATTGACCCAACGATAGCTTTGCTTGACCGATTTTTTCTTCCCAAACTCGATTTCCACCCGGTTTTCCGGGGCTGATTGGGACAGCGCCTCAAATCTTTGCTGTACGCTTTTCATATCATCATCGGTCAAGACGATGAAATATTTCCAGCCGTGCTTCTCACACAATTCAAAGCTTGGGCCGCCGGCAAAGAGACCGTCCAGCAACAGGCAAATCGGCAGGCGTGGAAAACGCGCCTTCAGTCGCTCTGATAAACGATAAAATGCTTTCAGTTCGCAATCCTGTTTCGTAGCCTCCGGATCACTGTTTTCTATAAATTCAGTCATTATGGAAATAGCAAAGCCGTTGGCTGTTACCGGTTTTGCCTCCAGAACCGGATGATAATAGAGCGTTTCCCCGCTCCTGAGTTTTTTGGTCAGACAATGTTCACAATGCCCTCCTTGAACGTCAACATCCCTGACCCATCTATGGCTATCGTATAATATTTTTTCAGCAAGCGATAAGGGTAGAGTACCTTTTTGCGGATTAGTACCCCCACCATCCGGCACACCACTTCCTGCATTTCTGATACGCTCACTTCTTGAAGCAATAGTTGAGCGTATCTCCGTGCGGTACCTCATCTACTCCGAACAAAACCTCGATCCTGGCTTTTGAGGGACCGTTTCCTCTCAGTTTATGCTTTATTTGCCGCCTTGCGCCCAACTGCGTCAGGAACATAAATATCCCTGTGAAGAATAAGCTCGCCAGGGGGTATTCGATCAGAACCGGGCTGCGAGGGTCATTGACCCCTTCAAATATTTGCTCAATGCCTCCAAAATAATGCCGGATGGTTCCCAATACTGCCCGCAAAATTTGAAACTGCTCTTGCTGATCCTCGTTCAGTTCATCCAATTCGCTTCTTTTCGCCTCTTTATCGCTTATTTTCCCCGCCTGCTCTATGACTTTACCGAAACAATGTATCCCTGTCTCTTATCTTGCCATACATTAGCGCGAAAAATCAATTCCCCCTTTGTCCTTCGTTTCTATCTTCTGATTTTGACTTTGAAGCCTGATCAAGTCAGAACCAACTACATCTCCCCCATACATTTGTGCGAAAAAAAAGTATTCTTCAGGGCTGAGGAAATGGATAAAAGCAAATCTCAATTTGTGCGGATTGTTACGCACGAACTGCGTTCGCCGGTGCAGGTGGTAATCAGTTTACTAAAGGTTTTGGATAAGAAGTACGTGGGGGAATTGAACGAAAAACAAGCCGACTTACTTGCGCGGGCGCAGCGTCGGCTGGCGTTTTTGCAGACTCTCATTAGCGATCTGCTTGATCTGGCAGCGGGTAAAAGCGATGTTTTGTTGGCGGACAGGCGACAACAGGTCTCTTTGAACGATGTCATTCAAACGTTTGTTGCCCGTTTTGAAGCGCCGGCGCAGGCCAAAGGCTTGACTCTGCGCGCGACATACCCGGAACAGGCGCTTCACGTACTGGCTAATCCCGCCGATTTGGATCGGATGATTGGCAATCTGCTCAGCAACGCCATCAAATACACTTCAGCGGGCGAGGTGCGTATTTTGCTGGAAAAAGCGGGGAATGCCGCCCGCATCGTCGTCAGCGATACCGGCATAGGGATACCTGAAGACGCTATCCCTCACCTCTTTGAAGAGTTCTTCCGCGCGGAAAACGCCAGAGCGCTCCCGGAAAGCGGAACCGGTTTGGGATTGACCATTATCAAAGATCTGGTTGAACGCTACAACGGCCATCTGAGCGTAGAAAGCGTTGAGGGCAAAGGCACAAGCTTTAACGTTATGCTTCCGTGTGAATGGTAAATTGTAAACCGCTGTCATTTACCATTTACCATTTACCATTTATCATTTATCATTTACCATTTATCATTTACCATTCACTATTCATCAGTTTCGCAGCGTAGCCAACAGCCGCCGAGGGTTGAGCAGCAGATCAAGCGCGGTATTGATGTCGGGAGCCAGCACATCGGCGGCAGTGAGACAAGCGACGGCGCTTCCTTCGTCGCCCAGTACGGTAATGCCCAGCGCTGCCCGACGCAGCATAGCCGCATCGTTAGCGCCGTTGCCAATGGCAACCACGCGTTCCGGGCCAAGTTCGGCAACCACCGCCTCTTTTTGCGCCGCTTCATTTCCCCCCGCCTGCAAGCGACGCATTTCCACTTCCAATACCCACGCCACCGATGACGCCGTGCCGTGCGTGTCGGCGGTCAGGATAAGCGGCTTCAGCTGCTCGCCAAGCGCCTTCAATCGCCGGGCAACGCCGTCAATCACCTGCCCGTCTACGGCAATTGTTCCATTCATATCCAACAGCAAATATTCCAGTTTCAGTTCCCCGTAAGCGGGGATGGTGAGGGTGAGCATAGGGTTTTCTCCAAAACTTTAGTGTCCACGTGTATGGACGTAGTCCGTTTTTTCTACGCAATACGCACTACGATTTTGGGAAGATTATTTTCCTGGAACTGCCTTACTTGTCCCAATTCAAATCACGCCCAATGAGTAACTCTGTCATTTTGGCATGGTGCGTGTTTTTCATAGCAATTTCTTTCATTACTAACTGATATTTTTTAACCAAACTCTGCACCGTCCGGTCATTGCTATACGTCATCAAAAAATCACCGGCAAGTGCGCTGCTTACCTTAAATAATTCATCGTGGTTAAGTTCAAAATGAGTATAAAGCCGGCTTCCTGCTTTCTTGCCCCCTGCCGTGTATGGCGGGTCTATGAAAAAAACAGTATTTTGGTAATGTGTCTTTTTCTTTAATACTTCTATTCCATCTCCTTCAATAAACGTAAACTTGTCTCGAATTTTAATGATTTTCCGAATGCGCTTACCCAAGGTTTCTGGATACCATCGCGAGGCAAGACCTTTACCATTTTCACCCTGTTTAACCTTTCCCGCTCCCGGCGCTAAAATTCCACCACGATTAACCCGATTCTTTAAAATGGTTTGAAAGGCTTGCTCTTGGGTAGATAAATCGATTTTTTCTAATTCTGCCTCTACCGTTTCAGGTGAAAAATCAAATTCTACTATTCTATTCGCCAACCATTCGCCATCGCCATAAAGAATGGTTTTCCAAACGACAGCAATTTGATGGTCTAACTCAACCAATGTGACGTGATTCGCCAGGTTTTCAAAGGCAACTGTTAGCCCTACTATACCACCGCCGGTAAACGGTTCTATGAATTCATTCGGTTTGGAAGGTAAAGCTGTAAGCCACTGACGAATACGAGGCACAAACCAGGTTTTTCCACCGGGATAGCGAAACGGGCTTCGGAAGGGAATGGAAGCCACATTCACTATTTTGTCTTGTTTTGGAAGAAACGAAAGTTGGTAAGCCATTGGACTACTGTTTGATAACATCCGCTAATGTGGGCGCATCAGGTGGATAGTTGTTCTCTAACTTCTCATCAAGTTTCGCTTGTAATTTGTTCACAAACGCCTCAATTGCTCCGGCTTCGGGCGTGGTAATTTTGCGCAATGCAGGTCCAAATTGAGTGTAAATGGTTTTGTGTGGCGCTAACTGATATTGGTTTTGCTTTTGCGATAATTCAAGGTCGTAAATGAGCCAAGCTACATCGGCCTCGTCTTGGGAAACTTCCGGTAATTCAGGCAAAGTTTCATAAAATGCTCGATGCAAAGCCACGGTTTGCTTTTTCTTCCAGACTTGAAGGATTGTCCCTTTGTAGAGCATTTGTGGCACCAATCTTTTACGTGAAGATGACAGGTAATCTGCTCTGACGTTAGTTGCCGTCCAAACCATATCTTTGTTGGCTGTTCTGTCAGACATATACCGGACAAAGGGCCGCCTTACATTTCCTGAAATATAGACTGCTTGCACTTCAAGTGAGCCAAAGTCTGTAATTTGACCTGTTTCATCGTAAGCAACCAGAACAAAGTCAATGTTGCCAGCCGATTTGCCGTGAGCATCAGTGAGCCTGATTTCCTGTAATGATGTCCAGGTTGTGTCTGTTGGGAACAGGAAATTGGCAGCATCTTCCACTATCTGCCAATCTTGCCGAAAACGCACAGGGCAAGTAATGGCAATTTGACCGCCATCAAAGATGCTGCAAACGCCCAAAGGGTCTTTGGCTTTGTCTTTGGTACAAGAAGGAACTTTATTGTTGTAGGGGCACAGTTTGTTTTTACGGTATCGTTCAGCCGCCGCAGACAGATTATCTGTCGGGAAACCAAACACTTCAGCAAGCGGGTGATTAGGCATAGTGCAAACCAACCTTCAAATAGAATGAACTTATGGAGATTTTAGCATACTATGCCAAACATTAAAAACTTGTGTGGCATTGGGTAAAAATAGTGTAGAGGTGGCTGATTGACTGACAAAACTCCAAATTAGTGAAAATGTCTGATTTTGCACTTGATTCAATACCCGCATATAGTGGTTACGCAACTGGAATGCCACTATATATGGACGGGACATCTGTACAAATTTTGGCAAAAATAGTTTTGTCAGTCAATCAGGTAGAGGTGGATTTGCGGCGATCAGCGGTCTGCCGTCGGCGGTCTTCTTACGCTTCTCCGTACACAAACGCCGTTTGCGTTTGCCAGTTGATTGTATGATTGAGTAATTGCCGCTCAAACAGCGCCTTCACCTGCGCCACCTCATCCGCCGAAAGGCGCTTGAGTAAATGTTGCGCGTAACTAAGGCGACTCTCCTTGTTCCCTTGTCTCCCCATCTGGTGAAGAAACCGCTTCGCGTCCTTGTCCCCTTGTCCCCTTGCGTCAAACCAGCGCTCCAGATGATTTTGCGCCAAGCGAAATTTGGCGGTCTGCGTTTCTTCGATGACCTGCGCTTTTGCGTAACCTGCCTGCTCAAGCGCGGCTTGCAGGTCGGCGGCGCGCCAGTTGACCATTGGATCATCCGGGTCGGCGTAAATGGCCTCTTCTGCTTCAATGAGCTTTTGCGTCAGGTCTTTCGGCAGCGTGGTCAGGGTGAGCAATTTATAAAGTCGCTGCGTTTGCGAAGGGACAACTTCCGCCAGCGTAATGCGCCCGGAGGGGGCAAGCAGGGCTTTCAGACGAGTCAGGGTTTCGGCTTTGTTTGGCAGATGGGTGAGCGCGTTGCGGCCCAGAATTACATCGAAGCTGATGGCTGCCGCTTCTTCCTCGTTTTTTGCCAACAGGCTTTCAAGCTGAGAAATTGCGCCGCTGAGGATGACGGGGCTGCTCAAAGCATCCAGACTTTGCGCTTGCTGGCGCAGCGCCTTGGCGCTTTGCTCATTTGAAGTCAGGGCGTAGATGCCGCCCACCGGCGCGCGGCGAAGCGCTTCCCAGGTGAGCAGTCCCGTTCCGGCGTTAATGTCCAAAATCAGGTCGTGTCGTTGAACGCGGGCCAGGGCAAAAAGGCGATTGCGCGTCTTGCCCAAAGCTTCGCCAACGCTGCTCAGGGTGCGCTGAAGCCAGCGATTTTGCGCGCGGGGACCGGCTGTCGGCTGCGAACTTGCCAGCGATAGCGGATCCGGTTCCAACATAGCGGCCAATTGCGCTTCTCTGCGCTGCAAGACCTGCTCACGCGCGACGGCTTCGTAGCCCTGGTCGCCGGGCTGGTAGAAGACTTTGCCTTGCAAGGTTTGAGGCAGATATTGCTGCGCCACCCAGTGGTCTTTGTAGGCGTGCGGGTAAAGATAGCCCGCGCCGTGTCCCATCTCTTCGGCGTCGCGGTTGGCGTCGCGCAGATGGTCGGGAACTTCGGCCTCTTTTTCTTTTTGCACCGCGTCCAGCGCGTCAAAAAAGCCCATTGTGGAGTTGCTTTTGGGGCAGCTTGCCAGGTAGAGGCAGGCTTGGGCCAGGTGAAAGCGGCCTTCCGGCAAGCCCACGTAATCAAAGGCCCGCGCCGCCGAAATCACGACGTTCAGCGCGTTGGGGTCGGCCAGTCCCACATCTTCCCCGGCCAGAATGATCATTCGCCTGAAGATGAAACGCGGGTCTTCTCCCGCGTAAACCATTTTTGCCAGCCAGTAGAGAGCGGCATCCGGGTCTGAGCCGCGCAGACTTTTAATGAAGGCAGAAATGGTATCAAAATGGGCGTCGCCGTCTTTGTCATACAGCACGGCGCGGCGCTGAATAGACTCTGCGGCGATGTCGGTGGTGATGTTGATCAGGCCGTATTCATCGGGCGGAGTGGTTGATATGGCCAATTCCAGCGCGTTCAGTACGCCGCGCGCATCGCCATTGGCTGCATTGATCAGGTGTTCCAGCGCGTCGTCGCCGAGGTTGATCTTGAGCTTGCCGTAGCCGCGTTCCTCGTCGCGCAGCGCTTGCCAGGCCACTTGTTTCAAATTGTTCTGCGTAAGCGATTTAAGCTGAAAAATGCGCGAGCGCGACACCAGCGCTTTGTTCACCTCAAAGTAGGGATTTTCGGTGGTGGCGCCAATAAGGATGACCGCGCCGTTTTCTACGTGCGGCAACAGGGCGTCTTGTTGGGCTTTGTTGAAGCGATGCACTTCGTCAATGAAGAGGATAGTGCGCTGGCTGAACATCCCCATTTTGTCTTCGGCGGAGGCAATGGCTTCACGAATATTTTTTACGCCGGACAGCACCGCGTTCAGCGCGATGAATTGGGCGTTGGTAGTGTTGGCGATGATGCGCGCCAGCGTGGTTTTGCCGGTTCCGGGCGGGCCGTAGAAAATCAGGCTGCTCAACTGATCGGCCTGAATGGCCCGCCGAAGCAATCGCCCCGGCCCCACAATGTGCGCCTGCCCAATGAACTCATCCAGCGCGCGCGGACGCATACGCGCAGCCAGCGGCGCGGTTTTTTGTAGCATCTTTTCGCGGTTGTGGTCAAAGAGGTCCATAGCGGGTATTGTAGCACAAGGCGAGCGGGTGAGCGAGTGTGCGGGTGAGTGAGTGTGCGGGTGAGCAGGTGTGCGGGTGAGCGGGTGGGCAGGTGAGAAAGTGAGCAGGTGAGATTTCTCCATGCACTCCCCCACTCCCCCACTCCTCTACTCCCCTGCTCCCCTGCACACTTTCCCACCTGCTCACTTTCCCACCTGCTCACCCGCACACCTGCCCTCTTGCCAAGCTGCTTTCAACTGAGTAGAATACCCCTTATGATAAAACCATTCTCTATGCGGGATTATTTCCTGGCGGTAACTTTAGAAAAACAGGGGACGGCGCTGGATTTGGAAGAGCGTCTGATTCATCCCCTCTCTCCGCTGCGGTCAGCGATGTTGGCGCGACTGCTTCCGGTTGCGGCGGGCGCGGCAACGTATATCCTGAATTTCTCGGATGAAAGTGGCGTTCATCAGGGAATGGCTCAGGCGCAAATTAGACCGGGACGCCCTGAGCAGGACGTGGTCTTTATTGCGCCTTCGCTGGAGCAGGGGGATGGCAGTCACGCCCTATGGCAGCGAATGTTGACCCATCTCTGCGTCAAGGCGGGCGAAAGCGGACACCAGCGTATTTACGCTCGCTTGAACAATGACGGTGACGAGGCGCAAATTTTCAGGAACATCGGTTTTGGCGCCTACGCCGAGGAGCTTATCTTTCAACTGAGCGGTGATTCTTGCATCAACAGCAACGCCGTTTCACTGGTTTTACGTCGTCAAATCGCTGCCGACAGTTGGAGCGTGCAGCGTCTTTATGTTGCCGCCACCCCGCGCGCTGTGCAAGTGGCCGAAGGCTTGGCGCAGGAACAATGGCAGGCCAAAAGTCGCTCCTTCGACAATCAAGGGCGACGTTACGGTTACGTGTGGGAGGATCAGGGCGAAATTCTGGCCGTCATCAATGTTCATTCCGGTAAACTGGGGCATTGGCTCAAAATGATGGTCCACCCTGACGTGAATCAGGAAGCCTCCAGATTGATCAGCGCCGGATTGAAATTGATCAGAGGGTCGCGTCAGCGTCCGGTTTATTGCAGTCTGCGCAGTTACCAATTAGAATTGTCTGCCAGTCTGGAAGACTGCGGTTTTCAGCAATTTGCCCGGCAAGTGGTAATGGTCAAACACAATACCGTGAGAGCCAAAGACTTTCTCAACCGGCTGGTGTTGCCTTTTGAAGGAGCGGTAGAGGTGAAACGCGCTTCGCCTACAATGGTGAAGTCGGAACAAAGCTAGAGAGGTGTGGCATGGTAAGCACAATTCAATTACAACTGGAAATTCCTGCTAATCGTGTGCTCAATATTTCGTTGCCGCCTGATATTCCCAGAGGCTTAGCGGAGTTGGTGCTGGTGATTTCGCCAGTCAAGACAGGAAATCAGGCGGGAATCATCGAGCAAAGCAGAAAAGCGGCGCGCGACCTTCTATTGACTATGCCTGAAAAAGCTGCGTCTCCTGTTCCAAATCAGCCAAAGGACTTGGCCGCTAATCATGATTTTTATTTGTACGGAGAGTAATTGTGCCAACAATTCTGGTAGACACCTGGGCCTGGTTGGCGCTTAATTATAAGGGCGATCAGGATTACCAAAGGGCGCAAATGGCCAATCGGGAACTTCTTGAGCAAAATTACAACTATGTGACTACTAATTTTGTTCTTGACGAAACTTACACCTTGCTTCGCCGTCGCGCCTACGCTCAAAGAAGCATCGAATTTGGCCGTGAAATTCAACAAGTTATTTCGATGGGCGGTCTGGAATTGCTTACAATTACACCCGATATTGAGCAAGATGCCTGGCGTATTTTTGAAAAATATCACGATTTATCGGGATTATCTTACACCGACTGCACCTCTTTTGCGGTTATGCATCTATTGAAAATTCAAGAAGTGTTTAGCAACGATAAGCATTTTACCGTAATGGGTTTTACAAGACGCCCTTTTTGAACTATGCAGAAAAAAATTACAGACGACATTAACCTCCTTCTGGCCGTCTTCCCTGATTACATTCGACGTTCTCTGGAAGACAAGCAAAGCGACGCCGGCCAACTGATTGAAGTGGTAATGGACCTGGGGCGACGCCCCAAAGCCTACTACACTGATCAGGAAGTTGTCCTTTCCGAACGAGAAATACAGCAGAACGACATTGACGCGGTAGTGGCGCAGGTGGGCCAATTTATGGCCGACAATCGCGCCGGTATCGAGCGCACCTTGCACCGTATCTCTGCCATCCGTAATCGGCAGGGAAAAGTGGTGGGCCTGACTTGTCGCGTGGGGCGCGCCGTTTATGGAACCATTGACATCATTCAGGATTTGCTGGAAAGCGGTAAAGGTATCTTGCTGCTGGGTCGCCCCGGCGTGGGCAAAACCACCCTGCTGCGCGAAGCCGCCCGCATTTTGGCCGAAAGCAAGCGCGTAGTAGTGGTGGACACCTCCAATGAAATCGCCGGAGATGGCGATATTCCCCATCCCGCCATTGGCAAGGCGCGGCGAATGCAGGTTCCCGGGCCGGAGTTACAGCATCACGTGATGATTGAAGCGGTGGAAAACCACACCCCGCAGGTCATCATCATTGATGAAATTGGCCGCCTGGAAGAAGCCGAAGCCGCCCGCACCATCGCCGAACGTGGCGTGCAGTTGGTGGGTACAGCGCACGGCAACACGCTGGATAACCTGCTGGTCAACCCCACGCTGGCCAATCTGGTCGGCGGCATTGACAGCGTTACCCTTTCTGACGAGGAAGCGCGGCGGCGGAATACGCAGAAAACCGTGCTGGAACGTCGTTCGCCGCCTACTTTTGATATTCTGGTAGAAATTCAAAGCCGCGACAGGCTGGCTTTGCTGCACGACGTGGCTCGCGCAGTGGATGACCTGCTGCGCGGACGCCCCATCACGCCGGAAATTCGGGAACGCGGTGAAGACGGGCAAATTCACATCGAAAAGGAAGTGGTGGATACATCACGTTTGTTGAGCAAAGGCAATGACCGGCGCGGCGGCAAACACCGGCGCGGCGATGAGCGTATTACGCCCCTCAACCAGCATCGCGCGCAAAACCTGGAAGACCTGGCAGCGCCGCGGGACGAAGACGCGGAGGCGGATATTCACGCTTTGCAGCCGGTTGCCATTTATCCCTACGGCGCCAATCACAGCCGTCTGCGGCAGGCCGCCAAAGAATTGCAAGTGCCTGTTGCGCTGGTGGATAATCTGGCAGAAGCCGACGTTCTCATCACCATCAAAAGTCACTATCGCAAAAAGCCGCAGCCCATCGCCAAAGCGGAAGAAAGCAACGTGCCGCTCTACGTGCTGCGCTCAAATACCCTGCAACAAATGGAAACCTGCCTGGCCGATATTTTTTTGCTATCGCCCAAAGAAGTTGATCCCTTGTCCATTGCTATGCGTGAGACGCAGGACGCTATTCAAAAAGTGCTGCAAGGCGCAAGAAGCGTTGAACTGTATCCGCAAAAATCGTATATTCGCCGCAAGCAACACGAACTGGCGCGCCAGTCTAACCTGATTTCCCACAGTCGCGGGCGAGACCCGCAGCGGCGCGTGAAAATTTTTAAAAACTGAGCGAATGGGCGAATGACGAATAATGACTCCATTCGCAAATTCGCCATTCGCCCATTCGCAAACTCGCTATGTTTATCACCTTCGAAGGCCCGGACGGGTCAGGAAAAAGCACCCAAATTACCCTGCTCAGCGATTATTTGCAAGCTCAGGGGCGGCGCGTTTACCGCACGCGCGAACCGGGCGGCACGCCCATTGGCGATCAGATCAGGGATGTGTTGCACGATGTGAGCAACACCGAAATGCGCGCCGTCACCGAAATTCTGCTCTATTCCGCTAGCCGAGCGCAATTAGTGGCGCAAGTTATCAAGCCTATGCTGGCTGAAGGGCGCATTGTTCTCTGCGACCGCTACGCCGACAGCGCCTACGCCTATCAGGGCTACGGGCGGCAGTTGGATATGGCAATGTTGCAAAGCATCACTCAATTTGCCACGCAAACCCTGAAGCCTGATCTGACCATTTATCTTGATTTGCCAGTAGAAGACGGTTTGATGAGGAAACGTAAAGCCAACGACGCCGGCGAAGGCGAGTTGAATCGAATGGATCGTCAGACCAGGGATTTTTACGAGCGGGTTCGGCAGGGGTATTTGCAAATGGCGCAGGCCGAAGCAGAACGCTGGACGGTGATTGACGCCCGGCAGTCGGTGGAGCAGATTCAGCGAGAGATTTGCGCGGCGGTCAGCAAGCTGAAACCGCCGACCGCCGACCGCCGACCGCCGACCGCCGACTGCTGACCGCTGACTGCTGACCGCCGACCGCTGACCGCTGACCGCTGACCTCGTCTACTGTCTACTGTCTACTGTCTACTGCCTACTGTCTACTGCCTACTGTCTACTGCCTACTGCCTACTGCTTATGAAACTTACCCTCAGCATTGTCAACAATGAAGACGCCCGGCTGCTGCTGGACGCGCTTTCAAAAAAAGGACATCACGCGATGTTGCTCAATGCCATCGGCGGGGTTTTGCAGGAAAACAAGGCGATTATTCTGGCGGGCGTGGCAGAAAACGCGCTGAATGAGGTGTTGGCGCTTATCAAGGATATTTGCCCCACGCGCGTGCAATACACCAACTTTCGCCCTCCGGTGATGGAGCCAGGGGAAATTTTTGCCCCGGAACCAGCTAAAAAAGAAGAAGCAGGCGCCGTTGTTTACGTGTTAGATGTGGCGCAGTTTCATCAATTTTAGGAAATTTCCCTCGTTCCAAAACAGAGTTCTGGAACGAGGGAAATTTGTCCTTCGTCATTCGTCATTCGTCATTCGTCATTCGTCATTCGTCATTCGTCATTTGCGCTGCTGCTTCAGTCGGCTCCACCTTGCCGCGCAGCATAAGATCAAGGGGCTGGCGCATAGCGTTGAGCAGCGATACCGCATCCACATCCAGCGGAAGGCCCTTGCCGTTTTGAAGTTGTTGGGCGCTTACGCGCAGAGCGGGGTCGGTGAGGATTTGGGGCGAATTCAACGCATCGCGGCGAGTGGGGAGCAAGCCAAATTTCTCTGTCCAGACCAATTGACGTTCGGCGCGGGTGATGAACTCTAAAAAGGCAATAGCGGCTTCGGCCTGACGACCAGAGGTATCTGCGCTGAGCGCCCAGCAGCGCGCCAAAACCAGCGGCGCAGCGGGGCGCTCATCTTCGCCGACAGCAGGCAAGACAGCTACGCTCCAGGGAATTTGCGACTCTTGAGCCAGCTCGCCAATAGCCCATTCGCCGTCAATGAGCATGGCCGCTTTGCCTTCGTTGAATAATTCCCGCGCTTTCAACAAACTCACCTGAGGCGCTATGCCGCCCGGCATCTGATGCCAGCTTTTGTAAAGCGTCAAGGTCTGCGCCATTGCCTCTGTGTTCAGTGTGGGGGCGCCTTCATCGTCAATAATCCAACCGTCAAAGCCGGATAGCCAGGGCAGGACCCACAGCGGATCAAAACTGTTCAAAACCAGTCCCCACTGCGCGCCGCCACTCAGGTCTGCGGCAAGATCACGCATTTCTTCTGTTGTGCTTGGCGGCGTTTCCAGCAAATCCCTGTTGTAGAACAAAAGTAAATGGAATCCGGCGCTATCGGGCAGCCCCCACAGCTCATCCTCTGCGCTTGCCCCGGTCAGCGTTACGCTGGCAAAGGCGTTCAGAAAATCGGGGGGGAAGAGTTGGGAAAGGGGCTGCAATTTATCCGCCTGTTGCAAGGGCGACAACAGCGGCATTGCGCCCAACACAATATCGTAATCCACGCGCCCTTCAATGATGGCAGCGGCTAATTCCTGCGGGTTGTCGTAATGCTGAATTTCGATGCGGGCGTTGGGGTAGAACTGCTTGAAGGCTTTTATATCCAGCGACAATTGATCGGCTTGGGCGGGCGCCAGGTTTTCCCACAGGATCAATTTGGTCGTCAGCGGCGCGGGGGTATCGGTGGGCGGCGGAGTGTTGGTGGGTGCGGGAGTATTGGTGGCGCGGGCGATGGGCGCGGGCGTGGGAGTATTCGCCGCCTTGGTGGAAGGCGTTGGCTGAACAGGCGCAACCGTCGGCCCGGCGCAGGCGGTAAGGAAAATAAAAAATAATGTCAGAGAAGCCAGAAATTTCATAGACCCAAACCCTTTATCAAATGGCAAGTTCTTTGATTGCCGTTTCTTTTTGGGTTTGTCCATTTTCAGGCGGATTGAATAGCTGCAAAAGTTTTGCTTGCGCCGAGTCTACAACCGAATCGCGGATAAAATCGCTGGCGTTGAGTATTTCTATGCCAATCAATTCGCCGTGTCCATTCAATTCAGCCGTAATATTGGGGCTTAACTCAATGCTCTGGCTTTCCGGTTCTGCCGAGATACTTAAGTGCAAAATATCTTCTTTTTCAAAATAAGCCAAATTTGAATCAGGCATAAGTAAATCTCCCGCTTTTCAAACGAAACTTGATCTGTTGACGAGTTATTGCGTGAACAGTTATCGGGGTGAGCGTATCGCCATTGGCTTCATAAGGAATTATGACCAGATTTTTATCGCGTCGCCCAATTGTTACAAAGCGTTTTGTATTTGCGTCAAAGTATCGTTCTGGTGAATGTCTGACGATATGTTCAGGTTTTTCTAAATCAAAACGGCGTATTTTTGCCCTGTACGTCATATACTCACTCCATTTGATACGGGCAATCGCTGCCATTTTTTATATTCCCGAAGGTGATTTGATGTTAGAGGTAGTTTAGCGCAGGGAAGAATCGCTGTCAAACGCGCTTGCTGGCCGCTGATAGCTGATTTTTGCAAATCTCTTTTTAGCGATACAATGAAGCTATGCTTGCTAAAAAAACGCTTTATCTGATCATTGCCCTAATTCTCCTTAGCCCTCTGGCCTATTACAGCGCCGGCATTGGACAACAAGCGCGCGCGCTGAGCCAGGAGCCGCTTATTGCCGATGACGGCAGTTTGCAGAGCAGCCCCAAAGCAGTGGCGCTGCACAAATTGACGCTGCCGATGCGCATCGAGAGGATGCTGCTTTACCCGGCTTTGCTAATGCTGCTGCAATTCAGCGGGGCGGCGCTGTGGTTTCGCGGGTGGCTCGAACGTCGCTGGCTGCCGAACCTTGAGCGCGCGCCCGGCTTTTCTGCGCTTGACCGATGGCTGTTGCGTTTCACCCGCAAGCGATTTTCGCTGGGAGAGGCGACGGTCATTTTGTTGTACATTGCGCTTTTTGCGTTGGGAATCAGGCTGCTCTACCTGCCCTTTTCGCTTTACAGCTTTGTACTGCGTCATCAATTTGACCTGTCCACGCAGGGTTTTTTCGCCTGGCAGCGCGATTTCTGGCTGGGGTGGGGAATTGCCTTGCTGACCGCGCTGCTTGGCTACGGCGTGTTTTACGCGCTGCTCAAAATTTCGCCGCGCCGCTGGCCGGTTTGGACGGGGCTGGTCTTCACGGTCTTTACAATTGGCTACGTCTTGCTGGAGCCGCTGCTCATTACGCCCCTGTTCTATGAAATCACCCCGGTCGCTGATCCCGCCCTGCGCCAGCGCATTAAAACAATGACCGACCAGGCGGGCGTGAATATTGATGAAATCTACGTTATTGACGCCAGCAGCAAAACCAACGCGGTCAACGCCTGTTTCACCGGCTTTGGCGGGGCCAGTAAGATTTTTTTGTGGGATACGCTGCTGAACAAACACTCACCGGATGAGGTGGACGTGGTGATTGCTCACGAAATGGGGCATTGGGTGCATAAACACGTTCTCATTGGCTTGTTGGGGAGCATTGCTTTCACCTGGATTGGCCTGTTTGCCTTGCGTTGGTGGCTCAACCGCGTCTGGCAAAAATTGGGCTGGCGCGGTCCTTTTGACGTAGCGGGTTATCCCTGTTTGCTGGGGATGATGTCTATTGTGGGAATTTTAACAATGCCCCTTTTCAACGGCATTTCGCGTTACGCTGAAAACCAGGCCGATGATTTTGCGCTGGCAATCAGCCAAAAACCGGAAGCCGCCGCCGTTATGTTTGAAGGCTTTGCGCGCGAGAATTTATCGCTGGTACATATTCCCGCGTGGGAAAAAATTATCTTCTCTACTCATCCGCCGCTAAATGAACGCATAGCAAAGGCCGAAAAGGCAATGAACAATGAATAACGCTATCCACTTGCAACCAGAAACTCGAAACCTGAACCCCGAAACTTTTCCCCAAAACTTTATCTTTGGCGCGGCAACAGCGGCTTATCAAATTGAAGGCGCGGCGCGGGAAGGCGGCAGAGGGCCGTCTATCTGGGATACCTTCTCTCACACGCCGGGAAAAACCCGTAATGGCGATACCGGCGATACAGCCTGCGATGCCTACCATCGCTACCCGGAAGATATTGCGCTGATGCAGCAATTGGGGTTGCG
>DUEH01000130.1 GCA_011192195.1 Chloroflexota bacterium
ATTCGCCCATTCGCAAGCGCATCCTCAACCGTTAGCCATCCGGTGCCGGGGAAGAGGCGCGCTACTTGAGGCGCAAAGAGCGGCGACGCGCCCAGCGTCTCTGCCGGCGCGCCGCTGGCTATGATCTCACCCTGACTGAGCAAAATCACCCGGTCGGCGGCAACGGCAACCAGTTCCACATCGTGCGTCACCAGTAGAATCGCCATTCCCTTGTCTCGCCAGCCGCGCAGCAGCGAAACAAGCTGCTCTTTAGCCAGATAATCCAGGCCGCGAGTCGGCTCGTCCAGCAGCAGCGCGCCCGGCTGAGTGACGGTAATTGCCCCCAGGGCCACGCGCTGACGTTCTCCCGCGCTCAAATCACGGGGATAACGCCCGGCTTTGTCGGTCAGCCCCAATTGCTCCAGCAGCGCATCCGCTTCAATGGGCGGCGCTTTCCCGTCGCCGTTGCGGTTTGGAGAAAATCCGTGGTTGCGCAGGGTGATGAGCAGTTCGTCGCGTACCGTTTCGGCAAAGAGAAGGGCGTTTGGGTTTTGCGGCAGATAACCCACTTGTTGGGCAATTTCGGCCACATCTGCCCCGTCAATATTTCGCCCTGCTACTTCCACTTTTCCCCGCGCCGGGCGGATCAAGCCGATCAAGCTTTTCAAAAGGGTGGTTTTTCCCGCGCCGTTTCGGCCCAGCAAGGCCACAATTTCGCCAGGATACAATGTCAGGTCTACGCCGCGCAAAGCGGGTTGTCCATTGTAAGCCACTTCGATATTGCGCGCCCGCAAATACGCCTGCGCGTCATTGTCACGCGGCGCGCGCGAGTTGCGGGAAGGTTCGGCGCTCGGTAGGCGGTGGTCGGCGGTCAATTTGCGGCTAAAGCGTTTGCCTTCCTTGATAGTTAAAGGCAGCGGTTGCCATTGCAAAGCCTTCCCCAGCGAAACAAGGGGCGGGGTCAAGGCAATTTTCGACAAAATTTGACGCGGCGGGCCAAAAAGCAAGGGGGAATCATCGTAGGGGAGATGGATTAGGGTGTCCACAAAGGGCAGCACGCGCTCCAGGCGATGTTCGGCCAGCAGGATGGTCAGCCCCAGATCGCTGTTCAGGCGAGTGAGCGCGTGCAGAACGTCCTCGGCGGATTTGGGGTCCAGTTGCGAAGTCGGTTCGTCCAGAACCAGCACGCGGGGGCGAAAAGCCAGCGCAGAAGCAATGGCTGTGCGCTGACGTTCTCCGCCGGACAGCGTTTCCAGAGGGCGATTTCGAAGCGGGGCCAGATCAAGCAAGTCCAGCGATTCTTCAACGCGCACCCGCATTTCCTGCGGCGGCATCGCCGCATTTTCCAGCGCAAAGGCGATTTCGTCCTCTACGCGATCCATCACAAATTGCGCTTCCGGGTCTTGAAAGACAAAACCCACGTGACGGCTCATCACTTTTGGCGTTGCCTGAACCGGATCAAGGCCGTTGACCCTGATTTTCCCGGCCAGCGAACCGCCGCTAAAATGAGGCGTAAGGCCGTTGATACAACGCAGCAGCGTAGATTTTCCCGCCCCCGACATTCCCACTACCAGCGCAAAATCCCCCTCTTCAATATGCAAACTCACGTTTTGCAGGGCCGGGCGCGCGCCTTCCGGGTAAGTATAGGTGAGGTTTTCAAAAATGATCATTGTTGAACCTGAATTTTTGGGTAGTGGTAAAAAAGTAAGTGATGGAGTCCAAAACTACAGTTTTGGATTCCGCAATCATCACTTACAACTTAACCATTACCAATTTTTGAAGTCGTCCGCTTTCCGGCCAGCAAGAGAGCAACTACCGGGCCCAGCAGGCCAACAGTAGCCAGGCCAATCAGGGGGTTGAAGTCCGGCCAGGCCAGACGGGGGTAGGGGTAGTAAAAAATAGATGTTTTATCCAGACCGGGCAGTGAAAGCGCAAAAACGCCCGCCGCCACCGCCGCGCAGTAGATGACCACGCCATCAAAGACGCTCCAGCCGTAGGGGCGATAGACGCTGCGGGGAACGCGGCGGCCCGCAATCCACAATGCGCCTCCTACCAGCGCAAGACCCAGCAGCATCAGCGCGCCGCCCAGCATCTTTTGTTCCCACACCAATCGCAGCAGCCAGCCGCCCAACAGCGCCAGCAACCCCGCAATTGTTGCCAGGCGCGTCTTGTCTGCTGAAGCGTCGCTTTCCCCTCCGGCAAAGCCGCGCGCCATCATCGCTTCGGCTAATTGCAGGGCGCGCTCCAGACCGCCCACCAGCAGCGGCAGCATCAAAGGCAGCCAATCTCTCAGCCCGCGCGCGCGATGCCCGCGCACAGCTTGCGCCTCTTTGATTTGCGTGAATTGGCGCAGCGTAGTGGGAACAAAGGTCATTGCAATGGAGATGACTACAGCCACCGGATAGAAGGCGCGCGGCGTCAAGCTCACCAGAGCGCGCACCGGCAGCGCTTGGTTGAAGGCGATGAAGGCGCTCAAAATACCGGTGAGCGCCAGACCGTTCAACGCGCCGTAAGCCAGCGATTCCAGCGTGATTGGCCCGCCAATCAGGGGCCAGGTGTAGGGCAGTTGAAACAAGACCGTGCTGCCCACGTGAACCATCAGGCCGTTGAACAACGCGGACAAAACAACCACCACCAGCCCAAATTTAAGCGGCGAAATGGGCACCGGAGGCGCAAGGGATGTAGAGCGCGTTGCCAGCAAGACCAGACTGATCCACAACAGGATCAAAGCTAAATAAAGGGGATTGCGCGTTGCAGAAAGCGTAACCAGCGCCGTTCCCACCCAGATTACCCAGGTGATGGGATTTAACATAATGAATAGTGAATAGTGAATAATTGTTCATTGCCAATTGATACTTGCAAAGAGGTAGAAAATTACTTCGGTCACTTGCTGGGCCGCGCCCAGACAATCGCCGGTGTAGCCGCCGATGCGCCGGACAAAGTAACGCCCCAGCAGCCAGATGGCAATTGCCACCGGAATGAGCAGCAGCCAGTAACGCCACGTCAATAACAGTAAGGGCATCAAGGCAAAAAGGGCGGCAGCAAGCAGTTCCCCCGCCGACATTTTCCTGGCCAGCGGTTTGGCTTTGCTCAAAGCGTCTTCGCGGACGTATTGGCAGGTGTAGATGAGCGTGGTAGAGGCAAAGCGGCTCAGGCTATGCCCGGCAATGAGCAGCCAGGGCAGGATTTGGGGGTCGATGGCGTTCAGGGCAAAAAACTTCAACGCCAGCATGAAGCCAATGCCCACCGCGCCATAAGCTCCAATACGCGAATCTTTCATAATATTCAGGACTTGCATTTTGCCCCAACCGCCGCCAAAGCCGTCGCAGGAATCGGCAAAGCCATCTTCGTGGAAGGCGCCGGTGGTCAAAATAGTGGCAATCATACTGAGCAATATCGCAACAGCCGTGGGCCACAGAAGATTTGCCAGCCAAAAGACTATCGCGCCAATGCCCCCCACCAACACGCCCACCAGGGAAAAATAGCGAACGGAAGGGTTTAGATAATCCTCAGAATAGTTCACCCATTTTGGCGCGGGTAATCGGGTGAAGAAGGTCAGGGCGGTGAAGAAAAGGTGTAGTTGGAGGCTGAAGTAGGTTTTTAGTTGAGACATAAGATTACGGCTGATAATCAAAGGCAAAGCGCCGTTTGAAACGACGCAAAACGCGCAGGGTGGGCAGGCCAAAGGCCAGAGTGATGAGAAGATTCCCGCTGGCTCTCATTAAGTCCCAGACCAGCGAGGTAGCCAGATAGAAACCAGCGTAGCGTTTTAGCGTCTCTATCAGGGCAATTCCCGGTTCCCAGCGCCGCTCAACCGGCCCCATTGCAAAAGGCCAGAACCACACGTTCATAATTACGCCATACAGCAGCCCCCACAAGGCGCTGAACAGGGCTAACACAACTACTTCGGTCAACTTGCCTTCGCCGCGCAGAACTTGCACCGGCAAGCGACACAATGGCGCAGACATGCCCATCCATCCGGCGGTGAACATTTGGTAGGGCAGCCACGGCCCCACCGTGCCGGTAACCAAAGCCGAAACCAGCAAGGTCAAGGAACCCATCAAAAAGCCAAAGCGTCCGCCATAGATGTAACCGGTCAGACCGATGAGAAAGAAGATGGGGCTAAAACCGCCTGGGCCGGGAATAGCCACATCCACAAAGCGCAAAACTGAATTGATGGCGACTAAAATCCCCAGCAGAGCCACAAATTTGGCGCTGATCGATTCGCCTTGCACTTCCAGCAAAAGTACGGCAAAACACAGGCCGACCAACAGAGTGAGCATTAAAGGCGCATCGTTGGCGTGGGCCATCCCCATCATGGGGGTCTTTTCAACAATTGGCAGCCAAAAGGGATAGAGAAAGGCAACAATGCCAATGCCGGTAGTGAGCGCGTAAATGGCTATGCTTAACAGGCGGTGTTTCATCGGCGGTTGGCAAAATACCACACCCCAATGCCAATGATCAACAAAACAATGGGAGTCATCACAATTACCAACAATCCCAATGAGAAGATGCCAAAGGTAAAGATGCGTCCGGCGTCTACACCGGATACTTCAACCTTGACGCCGGTGTTATCAGGCGGGGCGGTAACTTTGATGAAGGCGGTTGGCGGCGCGGCAATAGGGCGTGGCGTAGGCGTGTCTGAGGGCGTGGGGCTGATAGTGGGCGTGGGGGTATGGGTGGGCGTGGGCGTAATGGTGAAGGTAGGGGTGGGCGTAGGCGTGCGCGTAGGAGACGCGGTTGTCGTTGGGATGGGCGTTTTGGTGGGAGTAGGCGTGTTTGTTGACGTGGGCGTTTCGGTGGATGTTGCCGAAGGCTTGGGGCGCGGCGTGTTGGTGGGAGGTTCGGTAGGTGGCGGCGTGCCGGTGGGTTCGCTGACTTTGATCGTAATTTTTTTAGTCACTTGGCCTTTGCTGTTTTGAGCTATCAAGGTGTAAGCGGTGGTAATACCGGGCTGCATCGTTCGGCTGCCGGAGCGGCCTACTTCCTCACGAGTGGTCACGTATTCAAGGTAAACTTTGGCGGCTCCGCTGGTACTCCAGGTAAGTGTCGCCTTGTCGCCAACAGCAATAGACGTTTTATCGGCTGAAAATTTGGTAATTTTGGGCGCGCCGGTGGGCGGACGCGGGGTAGACGTTCTGACGGGCGTTCTGGTTCTGGTGGGCGTAGACGCCGGGCTGGTAGAATTAGTAGCGGGCGATTGCGTATTGGTGGCGGTGGCGGTATTGGTGGCCGGCGCGCAAATCTGCTCAAAGGTGTACACCGGCGGCGGACTGGCGGAGCTGGTAGTGCCTTCTCCCCAAATCCAGCCTTCTACGCCGCCGTTGCTTACGTGGGTATTAGACGCGCCAGATCCCGCATATTGCCACGCGCCGCCTTCTAACTGCCAGTACGACCAGTAAATGCAAGAGCTGCCTTGACACTGACAGAAACAAAGTTCGCCGGGATAATTACACCCTTCGCCATCCAGTTTGCAGACGATTGCGCCCATTCCCTGCACTTCATAATCCATTGCCAAACCGGATTTTTCTAATACCTGAAGTCCGGTGAGTTGGTCTTCAGAAAATTCAACGCATTTGGTGTCGGTTTGACCGTTGCCGTGCGTAACTACCAAAGCCACTTTGTTCGGCCCGTCGGCCTGCGCCCAAACTACGCCAAAAACGGCCGCCAATAAAATGAGTATGGAAGTGATAGTTATCGCCCTGCGTCCTACCGGCGCGGGCGGCTTCGTTTTGTTTTCTGGCATACTACCCCTGCTCAAGATATAAAATTCTTATGGGGGCATTTCAAATGAGTTGAATTAGTGTATCTTGTTCCCACGCAGAGCGTGGGAACAAGATACACCTCAACCGGTATCAATGAAATACACCTGATTTTATACACAGTAGTTTACGTTGTCTTGGCAAATTCAACAAACTGAGCGGGATGGAGATTGGAGATTTAGAGACTGGCGATTAGAGATTGGAAATTGCGGCTAAGAATCTCTCAATCTCCCCATCTAGCTACCCTTCATCACCAGCGGAAGGTAGATTTTTTCCTTTTCAAGGCCAAATACAGCAAACTCGCTCAAGTGCTGAATAGTAGCAATGAATTTATTTTCAGATGGTATCACCTGCACCAACCTTATTCCATCCTGACTCCAGGCGCTGCCGTTCCAGTAAAAGAGCTTTAAACTGTTCTCTTTTAAGTCCATCACATCGGTATCCAAATACTGAATGGTGACGGTTACAGGTTTGTCAAAAACAAAAGGTATTTGCGCCGAACCATTTTTAAGGGCTTCCAGAACAAAATTGCGCCCGCCAAAGGTGAATGTACCGCTGCTGGTCTGCGTTGCAGAAAACAAGATGGTATCCGGCAAATAGCGCATGTCTACGGTTTGCGAAACAGCGCCGGCTGGAATTTCAATGCGCGTCGCAAAGCCGCTGGGCGCATTATAAATCAGGTTTCCACCGGTACTTGAAGCAGTTGAAGTAATAATTACAGGCGCGTTTCTAATTTTCAGAGGGAAGGCTTTTCTCAACAATGCGGGGACAGCCTGTTGAGCAGCTATTAAATTCGAGCCGCCACCCGGCTGCCACTCAAAGCTTCCATCTGACAATTGCATACCGAGCAAGAAACTGATTGGCCTGGTGTCTGTCAACACAAACGCGCCGAAGTTGGCGCTGCCGATTAATTCATTCTGCTTGATTGCCTGCAAAGCCTGAACAACGTAAGCGGTGGAGTTGGTATCGCTGTCAGTTCCCCATGCAGAATTGGGGTCGTAAGGGAAGCCGCCATCGCTATTTTGCGCCGTCTGTAGATAATTCACAGCGCTGACGATCACGGAGGCGGTAATCGGTTCCCCTGCGGCAATCAGCCCCTGAATAGCCAGAGCGGTAGAGTTGGTGTCCGTTCCCCAGCCAGGCGACCATTCCCATCCGCCGTTGGGCTGCGCCATTCTCTTGAGGTAATCAACGGCGGCAGTGGGAACAGGATGACTTAAAGCTACTGTTCCCAACATTGCCCAGGCGTGCGATGCGCTGCCCGCAGAGCCGTAAGCGCCGGTGGTGGGGCTGTAGTAGTCCATTGGCCTCATCGCATTCGCAGGCCAATCTTCGCCGGCAGCAGAAATGGCAACGGCCAGTTTACCGGCGCCGGACGGCGTACCGGCATATACTGCGCTGTGTCCAAACACATAACTCCCCAGCGATGGTCCGCTCAAGGTGCCGTTGGGCCGCCAGGTTGCAGCTTGATAACGATTTGCGCCAAT
>DUEH01000131.1 GCA_011192195.1 Chloroflexota bacterium
GTGAGCAGGTGAGCAGGTGGGCGGGTGAGTATTTTCTCACTTTCTCACCCGCTCACCTGCCCACTTGCTCCCCTCCCCACCCGCCTTTCCCCAATATTTAGTGGTAAAAACATTAAAGATACCCACATCTTGTGGTTTTAAGACCCCTTGCGCTTTACAGTCTCCGTAGAGTGTGGTATACTTAACGTTACGTTAAGATGATTACAAGGGGGACTCTACCTTTTTCTCGTTTTATTATGGAATCTCGCAGCGATACGCAAACAGAATTTATTGACGGCTGGGCAAAAAAAATCAAAGCCTTGAAACTGGCAACGCCGGCAATTTTACTGTTGGAAATTCACAAACCCCTCGGCTTTATAGCCGGACAGTTCTTATTGCTGGGCCAACCCCTTTTTGATTCCTTTTTGCCCGCCAACTTCAGCGCCAACACCATCAACCTGCTTTCTCATCGAGGCAATATTGATGCTCTGCTGGGGCAATTAGCAATGAACAATGAACAATTCTCAAAACCTGAAACCTGAAATGCTACGTTCACCGGAACTGGTCAGCTTAATTTTATTAGTCTTGTTCGTCCTCTTAATCCTCTTTTTTGCCAAATGGATCAAAGAAGACCGAATGTTCGCATCTCTGCGCCCCATTGCCGCCTTTGACAGCATAAAACTGCTTATGGCGCAGGCCATCGAAGAGGGGAAAAGTCTCCACTTGTCGCTGGGGTCCGGGAGCGTTACCGACGCCACCACCGCCGAAACGCTGGCCGGTTTGACTGTGCTGGAACACCTGTCCCTCCAGTCCGCCGCCGCCGAAACATCGCCTGTTGTGACAATGGCAGACCCGGCAACAATGCTGATGGCTCAAAACACCTTGCGCAAAGCTTACGGCAACAACTCGCGCGGCGCATTGGAAGCAGCGGCTCGTGTGCAGTGGATATCACCCCAACCCGCAGCCTACGCCGCCGGCGTGATGGGCGTCTTGGCTCTGGATGACGTATCCGGCAACGTAATGCTCGGCCACTTTGGAGATGAATACCTCTTGATGGGCGAAAGCGCTCACAAACAAGACCCACCCATCGCCACCGTAGCCGGAGCCGGCAGCCCTCAGGTCCTTCCCTACGTGCTGGCAACATCGCCCAAAGCGCTGTGGGGTGAAGAAATATTCGCCGCCGGAGCCTATTTATCCAAAAAGCCAATGCACATCGGCAGCCTTTTGGCGCAAGATACTGTGCGTTGGGGAGCAGGATTGTTCATTCTGGGAAGTGTATTATTGAAAGCCTTCGGCCTTTAGCGGTTAGCTTTCAGCTTTTGGCTATCAGCTTTCAGCCAAAAGCCAAAAGCTGACCGCTGACCGCTGACCGCTAGAGGAAACCGTATGACCAAATCAGGTCGAATCATCGCCACCATCGTTGCTATTAGCGCGGGGATTGTGGTTTTGCCGGGGTATTTTATCCCCCTTTTTGGCAGCCCTGCCCAGATGCTTCTGGGTTGGGCCGGTATTGTCATTGCCTTTGCGCTGCTGTTGGGCGTGGTCAACCTGCTCAGAGTGCATTTCAACAAAATAAAGAACAGAGAAAAAAGCTACCTCTACAGCGTAGCGCTCATTGCTTCATTAGCGGCAACGCTGATTATCGGCGGACCCGGCGGGCCTTCCTCGCCGGGTGGGCGCGCCATATTTGAATATGTATTGCGCCCTCTGGAATCAACCATCTTCGCTTTACTCGCCTTTTTCATTGCCAGCGCCGCCTATCGAGCCTTTAGAATAGAAAGTTTTGAAACTTTTCTATTTGCCGCCTTTGCCATCATCGTCTTGTTGGGACAGGTTCCGGCCGGGTATCAACTTTGGCCGGACTTGCCGCTAATCAAAGAATGGGTTATGCGTGTTCCTGCTCTGGCCGGCGCCAGAGGTATTTTATTGGGCGTAGCGCTGGGAACCATTGCCACCGGCATCAGAGTGCTATTGGGCGCAGACCGCCCTTATGCTGATACGGAGTGAGGATACAATGGCTAAATTTCTATCCCGAAAATCAAATAAGTCGAAACAACCGGAAGAAACTAATGTTCCTGAAGTGACGCCTGCCTGGCTCACCGCCTTGTTATCAAAACATGGCGAAGAAGCCGCACCCTATGGCAGCGCGCCCACGCGCCCATCTCTTTCCTACGCTGACGAAGACTTTTCGGGAGATGTGGATTCTGATGACGACATCTCCGACGTTTTGGCCGACATAGCCGTTTCTACGCCGCAAGAACGTATTGCCACATCGGTTGATTGGGGCGCTCCCCCCGCCGAAGTTGAAACGCCGGCGCCCTCATCGGCGATGGACAACCTTTTAGCCAGCTTTGGCGCAGACGCGGACGCAGAGGAAACGGAACCAGAACCAGAACCGCCCGAAACAGAACTTTATCCCGCCGACACCCCCGACTGGCTGGACGACGTAGCTGCTGCGCCGGTTGCCGAAACGCCACCGCCTGAGCCATCTTCCCCGCCTGCCGTTGAAGAAGCGGAGACACCCGACTGGCTTGATGACATTTCTTCTAAACCCGACGAAACTACCGCGCCGCCCGCAGCAAGCGCGGATCCCGGCACAGACTGGCTTTCCGAAATCAGGGGAGACGCCTTGCCCGCCCCGGAAGAGCAGGGTCAGGTTCCCGATTGGTTAGTTGAATTTGCCGCCGTTGGCACGGCGTCTTTGGCCCCTTCCGAAAAGGTGTCCCCGTCGGAGGCCGAGCAACCCATTCAGCCGGAAATGCCCCCTGCCGAAAAACCTGCATCCTTCTTGGATTGGCTGGATGAAGATGAAATGGAAGCATCGGATCCGGAAAAAATACTTGAAGCATCTCCCGTCCCGCCAGCGGAAAAAGCGGCTCCCTCTTTTGATTGGCTGGACGAAATGGATATTCCAAAATCGGCGCAGCCAGTAGAAGCCTCGCCGCCCGAAGCGGATGAAACGGCGTCCGATTGGCTGTTGGACATTGTCGAAACCGCAGCCGGTGGGCAGACCGCAGCGTCAACAACGGAACCATCACCTTCATCTCCAATAGACGACGATGATTTGGATACTGATTGGCTGGCCGAAGTCGCCGCCGCCTATCCCCTTGACCCCGCCATTACCGAAAGCGTCCTCACCGCTAATGATGCGCCTCTGCCGGAACCTGCAAGCGACCATCCGGCAGAAGAAACCGGAGATGCGCTTGCAGCGGGCTCGGCTTTGGGCGAAATTCCCGACTGGCTTACCGCCGGTGATGCGGAAGAAGCGCTCCAGACCGAAGAAGCCACCCCCTTTGGCGACTTGCCCGACTGGATGCAGGATGAAGCGGAAGGCAAACCAGACTGGCTGGCCGACGTCGCCCTCCCTCAAGACGAAGAAACTGAAGCTGCTCTTCCCGACACCCTTGAACCCCCCGCCGATTTACCGGAATGGCTGCTTGACGCAACGCAAGAAACCGAAGCTGAAATAGAAGCCCTGATGGTCAAGGAACCTCCTGCCGAAACAGAAAAAGCAGAAGAGGAAGACGGCCTTGACTGGAAAACCGGCGCGGCCTTGAACGCAATTTTGGCCTCAACCGATGCTGATGAGGCAGAGCCGGAATCTCCCGTTGAAGTGGAATCCGCAGTCCCTGATTGGCTGGCAGACCTTCAGGTTGATGAGGAATCTGAAGAAGCGGCGCTGCCCGACTGGATACAAGTAGAAGCAGAAACCGAATCCGAAGCGCTCAGTGAAGTAGAAGCGCCCGCATCTGCCGAAACTGCCGACTGGCTGACAGAGTTGCAGGACGACGTTGTGGACGTTGAATCGAAAGAATCGGCGCTGCCCGACTGGATACAAGTAGAAGCCGAACCCGAAGCGCTCAGTGAAGTAGAGGCGCCCGCATTCGCCGAAACTGCCGACTGGCTGACAGAGTTGCGGGGCGATGCTGAGGAAACGGATCCCGAAACGCCCGCCGAAGTTGAAGAAGCCGCAACCAAAGGAGAAGGCGGATTAGATTGGAAAACCGGCGTGGCTGGCGCAGCATTGGGCGCAGCCTTGCTTTCTACTGATGAAGAGCAGCCGGAAACGCTCACCGAGTCGGCAAAAACAGAAGAAATCCCCGATTGGCTGGCAGAATTATA
>DUEH01000132.1 GCA_011192195.1 Chloroflexota bacterium
GTGACAAAGACGCCGCCGGTGATTTCGCGTTCGGTGAGGTTGCGGTTGGTATCAAAATGCAGGATGACTTCTATCTGTTGAAAGCAGCGATTGCCGCCGATGAGGACTTTTCGGCTGGTGTAGCCGCCCTCATCCCTTAAGCTCAAGTCATTATACAAATTCACGCGGGTGGTCAACACCTCTTGGCAGCGATTGCAGCGGGCGTAAATGGTATAATTGGGCGATTCTCTGCTGCCGGTAGTGGGGAAGAGCGCTTTGCCGATTTTTTTCAGGAAACTCATAAAATCCTCTTTCTTTTAGCTTGTTCGGTGTTCTCGTTCCCAAACGGAGTTTGGGAACGAGAACACCGAACAAGCCAATCTCTACAAATTCGGAACGATGAACCACCACACGCTGACGGCAGATAATCCTGCCAGCAAAAGGTAAACGCTCATCAAATACCACGTTGAAGCCTGTCCGGGCAGCCAACTTCGGGCAAAAAGCGCGCCCGTCGCCAAAGCGCTGAGTAGAACGCCCCATTTATCTAACCCGCCTTGCTTAAAAGAAACTGCCGCTATCCACATCATTGACAACAGCATCAGCCCCGCCATCCACAAGGCGTAACGGCGGCGAAAAGCCTCATTCAACCCGATGCTGAAGAATAGACCCAGCGGCATCAATCCACTGAAAAAATAGCGCCCCTGAAATTGGACGAAAGAAAAATTCAAGCCCGCAAATACCCCCGAAACCAACAACAGCATCGCCGCCATCACCCACAAAGCCTGTTTCTGCTTGCGCGAAGGCGATTCGCCGCGCCAAAGCCACAAGATCAAACCGACCAGCGCCAACAGCGTCAACAGGCTTAAGGCCAGATACACCCGACTGTCCATCGGCGCGGCCATCCAGCCAAATTGCCCCCAAAAACTGTGAAACGTGCTGCGAAACAAGTCAGAGAGATAGGCCGGCGCGCCATCGGCGGCAAGTTTGCTTGCTGTACGAAGTTGCCCCACCACAACCTCATCGTGTCGCCTCAAGCCCAAAATATCCAGACCGCCGTAAACCAGCGCGTTGCGAATGTAGAAGGGAAGGGAGATTACCAGAGCGGGCAGGTAGAGACGCAGGATGTTTGTTAGTTTCCGGTACGTAGTTCGTAATTCGTAGTTCGTAGTTCGTAGTTCGTAATTCGCACGCCATTCCAAAAATAGAATAAAAGCAGACAGCGGAAGCGCTGTGTAAGCGGTGACTTTGGTGAGCAGGATCAAGCCCAGCGCAAATCCGGCGATGATCGGCAGGGAAAGGCCCTTCTCAGCGTCGCGCAAGAGCCAGCGCAGGAGCAGAAAGACAAACAATGCCAGGAGCATCTCGGCCAGGGCGTCGTTGTTGACGGCGGCCAGCATACTCAGGTGCATTGGCGTAAAGGCGGCAAAAGCGGTTGTTGCCAGGGGGAAAACCGTGTTGGGTAGAAAAAGGGCGATGGTTTTGTAGATGAACAGCAGGGAAATTGCGCCAAAGGCCACCGATAGCAGCCGCAGGGTCAGCAGATTGCCGTTGCTGACCCTGAAAATCGGCGCGGCTAAAAGATAGTACAATGGCGGTTGGTAATTTTCGTAGCAAACCGGCTCAATGGAGAGATGCGCTGGAAATTTTTGTCCGGTCAATTGACTCAGGTAATCTTGATCGTAACAGCCCATCGTCAGTTCCGGCAAAGTGAAATATTGCGCTGTGTAGCGCGCAAAGTTATAATGGGCCGGTTCGTCGGGGATTTGCCAGGCGGGCGTGAGGGCGGCGTATAATGCGCCCAAAACAAGATAGCTTATAATTATAATTGCCAGCGCGGTATTTCTTGACAAGGGAGAGGGTTTCATGGCATTATTGTACCTCTTTCAAGAGAGATGGCAAGGCAATTGGGCGTGTGATAAATTTTAACAGGAGAAACTATGGGCGCTTTTTTACTGCTTTTACTGATTATTCTGGTGGCTGTGCTGGTTGTTCAGGCAATAGTGTTGGCCTGGGCTATTGGCGTTGGCTGGTTTTTGACGCTGTTTTTACCTTTTTCTCTTTTTGAGGGGTCTTTGTTGGGATTAATTTCGGCAGGGATGGTAGCTTTTGCGCTGCAGCGGATACTTTCAAGCGAAATATCGCCCTTCTCTGATTATGCTGATGACGACGATGATGACTTGTTTGATATTCTGGACGATCACGAAGTAATCCCTGAAAATCGTTTTTATAAAGATAAGGCAAGCAAAACCTGGGAGGCCTGGGTCAAGCACGAAATAGCCAACGGCATTTATGAGGAAATGCAGGATTCAGATGTTTCATTTGCCTCGATGGGAAAGCAGCAATTACAGGAATTAGCCATCAGACTGGCCGATATTGGCGTGGCCGTTTTGAAGACAAAAGCGAAGAACAGGACGCTGCGAGTAACGGTAGCCAATCTGCGAAGCCGAATGAAGAAAATAAATCAGCGGCCTTATGATCACGATATTTTAGAACTGGCCGCCGAAGCTATCAACGATGAGTTGGAATACGAAGAAACCATAGACGTAATTCGGGGTAAGTTGTGGAAAGACTCCTGCGATATGTTTGATTAGAGTGTGTTTCATTTGGGGTAAGTGTATCTTTTTACCACGCAGAGCGTGGTAAAAAGATACACTGATTCAATTTATTTCAAACGTCACCTTTTATTTCAGCGCAATGGGTAGATAAATAGCGACACCTCCTTGAAACGTAACATCTGAAACGTTACCCGCTCGGTCTACAGTTCGAACATAGACCAAGCCGGAATTTTGCAACGTCCAGTTGAAGTCCTGCACACTCTGGACAACCGTGAAAGACTGGCAATCGGCAGAGCCATCTGCTGTACAATCACTAAAGTCTCCACTGTGACTGATTTCCACCTTGTTCACGCCGCTGTTGTCATCGCGAGAGCGTACGCGAATGATGACATGTTCAGATTTCGCGTTGTCGCTATTGCCCGTTTTTAAGGTTGTGGAGATAACTGCTACATCATTGTTGTTCAACACTGGTGAAACGGGATCAAAAATAATATCGTCCTGAACTGGGCCGTACTGCAAACCACTGTCATTGCGGAACATTGCGTAGACAGTACGCGGTAAAACAATGTGCCCATAGGTTAAAATCACCCAGTCAGAATAGATCGAAGTAACCGTAATCCAGGTTGTACCCGAAATAAATCCGCCATCATTACCGATACGCATTGTCTCGATGGCCGGAGCAGTGTTTCCCCACCAAAGTTTCAAAGTGACAGTTGGAACGTTAGTGTATAATGCGCCACCGTTGATAGTCATCCGGTAGCCGCTGTTGTAAATAGAGTAAACTTCCAGTTCAAGTACATTCCCTTGATTGTCATCTAAATAGGCTTTGTTAGAAAGTTTGGTTCCCGTAGGCATATCATCTATCACCTCAAGCGCAACTTTGATAGTCACCGGCGTACCTGAAATCACTTCACCAGTCCAACGCAATTGCCCTGCGCTCACTGTTATGGAACCACTGTTGACCCAAGCGCTACCCTCGATGTAGTCAGTATACGTCGTCGGAAGTGTGTCGGTTAAGGTTGCCGTAGCTGTAACGGCGCTGCTATTACGTAAGATCAAGGTATAGGTCAGAATATCGCCCTGTTCCACATTTGTCAGGTTGACATGCTTGTATGATCCGGATAAATCGGATTGAGTTGCTTCCTTTGCCAGCTTAAATGTGGCTGTGACGAACTTGTTGCTGTCCATAGTAACTGTTGCCACGTCAGTACCTCCCACCAATGAACCACTCCAACTATCGAATAACCAGCCAACAGCAGGATGAGCCGTCAAGACGACCTGCACTCCCTCATCATAAACAGGCCCGGCCGGATTGAGCAGAGTTGAACCGCCGCCCACAGTATTGATTGTCAGCGTATAGACTGGGGGCTGGACGGTGACCGTACGGCTGATGCTATCGTTGCCCTGACTGTTGGTGACAGTTAAGGCAACAGTGTACATTCCGATATTAGCGTAGGTGCGCGCTAGGGGTTGAGTGTCCATGACTACCGTATTGGGTTGCCCATCGCCAAAATCCCAGGTGTAGGTGATGGGATCCGCGCCGGCGCTTAAGTTGGTAAAAACAACCGGCAGATTTTTGTAAACCGGCGTAGTGTAAGTGAAGCGGGCCGTTGGCGACACGGCAACGGTGACCAACTGCTGAACGACTGAATCGCCGTATTGATTGGTGGCGGTTAGCGTAACGGTGTAGTCTCCGCCTGCGGTGTAGGTATGCTGTGTGGGTAATAGAAGCGTACCGGTAGATTCTGGCGAACTGCCATCGCCGAAGCTCCAGGTGAAGGTAATGGGTGTTTGACCGGTACTCAGATTAGTGAATACGGCGGTTTGATTGAGAATAATCGGCGTTGTATGAGTGAAGATGGCGGTCGGGTAGTCAGCTTTTGCCGCCTGCACCGCCGCCAGAACATCCAGCCGACCATATCCAAACAGGTTATTAGGTACGCCGGAACTGCTACAGGCCGTACTGCTGATGTGGACGGCGTTGTCGTTTAAATAATTTTCGGTGGCGGTGATGTTGTTGGTCAACTGCGGTACAGCCGACCACAATAGCGCAACCGCCCCCGATACGTGCGGCCCGGCCATACTGGTGCCTTGCATTGAGGTATATCCCCCACCTCGTCTGCTGGAACGAATACTCGTCCCCGGCGCGGAAATATCCGGTTTTCGGCGATTGCTGCCGTCAACCGTTACCGGGCCTCGGCTGCTGAAACTTGCCAGGTTATCAGTCCCGCGATAGAGAGCGCCTACGGTGTAAGATGCCTCGTAAATGGCGGCGGGGTCGTCAACGCTGCTGCAACTATTGCCCGCGTTACCCGCCGAAACAACGGTCATAATTCCGGCGGCTACCTGCGCTTCTACCGCCGCTTGCAAGGAAGTCGCAGAGCAGCCTTCGGAGGGGGGGCATCCCCAGGAATTTACCGTTACATCCGGCGCCAGTGATGGGTCTCCTTGTGAAGAGTCTCCGCCTACGGGATAGGGGGCCAGAAAGAACTCAAAACATTCTATGTAAGTGTCCGGCGTGCCGACCCCCGCGTTCATATTTCGGCAGCCAATCCATTTTGCGCCGGGGGCCACGCCAATTTGGTTGCTGCCGCCATCATTACCTACGGCGGTGCCCATGGTGTGGGTTCCGTGACCGTGGTCATCGCAAGGAACGAGTGAATCTGCTCCGCAGCTACTTCCGGTTTCGTGGATGCTGTCGTGCCAGTTGTAGTCGTGATTGGCGGTAGAGCCGTCCCAGCCCCGATATTGATTGATCAAAGCGGGATGATCCCAATCATAGCCGGTATCCTGTCCGCCAACGACTACGCCTTGTCCGGTGAAGCCTGAATTCCAAACATCGTCGGCGTTGACGTAGGTAATGTTGGGTTCAATGGCGTTGACGCTGCGGGGCGCTTCTACCCGCAGCAGGGGCGACGGCAAATCGTTATGAATAGCGGGATTGGCCTCCAGCCGAAGGACGTCATCGCGTTTGGCTAAAGTGAGGGCCATACCATAATCGCCCTTTACCAGCAGCGCGTTGATGATATAAAAACTGCGGTATTCGATGCTCCGTTTATCCAGCCAATCCTTTAGCGGCGCTTGACTGCGTTGGGCGGTTTGTTGCAGACTGTTGTACACGTAGCGCCCCTTATCGGCTTTGCTGCTGTAACGCGCGGCTTGGCTCAGGTCTGCTTTGTCGCTTAAAACAATAAAAAACTCGCTTTGGCCTTCTTTTTCAAAGGCGTTTAGCAGGTGCGGCGCTATTTTGGCGTTGGCGGCGCTGTTTTTTGGTTGCTGCGCCAGAGCGGCAATGCCAAGCAGCAGCATTGCCAGCGCAACAGTCAGGGGGATTAAAAGTTTTTTCATTTTGTCTCCGTTATAAAATTTGCTAACGGATACCCTTTAAATTTGACTTTGATTTCGTTGACAAAATTGTATTCTAGCAACCTAACCGTAGACCGCAGACGGCAGACCGTCGTAAAAAATGGATGATTTAGCGCGTTTTGGCGGTCAACAGTCGGCGGTCAGCGGTCATGGCGCGAAGAATCTATATCAAATCACAGGGGTGTCCGTTAGCGAGATTATAAAATTAACATCGCATCGCCAAAGCTGTAGAAGCGATATTTTTGTTCGATGGCTTCCTGATAGGCGCGTTTGATCAGGTCTTGCCCGGCGTAGGCGCTGATCATCATCAGCAAGCTGCTTTTGGGCAAATGAAAATTGGTCAGCATCACGTCTACCGCTCGAAAGTGGAAGCCGGGGTAAATGTAGAGGTCAACTTCTTCTTCAAAGGCTTGCACCGGTCGCCAGGGGCAAATACCCGCCTCTAGCCGGCTGGCGTTACGCAAACTTCCCGCTATGCCCGCGCTGCGCAGCGCGCCCGTTTCCAGCGCGCGCGCAGAGGTTGTGCCTACGGCGATGATGCGTCCTCCGGCCAATTTGGCGTCGTTGATGCGGCGGGCTGCGCTGGATGAAATCGTTGCCCATTCGCTGTGGATGGGGTGTTGGGTGATGTCTTCCACTTCTACCGGCTTGAAGGTGTCCAGCCCTACGTGCAGGGTAAGGTATTCCATCAACACGCCCTGGTCTCGCAGGCCGATGAGCATATCCGGCGTAAAGTGCAGCCCGGCGGTGGGCGCGGCGGCAGAGCCTTCGGGTCGGCTGTAGATGGTTTGGTAGCGTTCCGGGTCTTCCAGCGTTTCGTGGATGTAGGGGGGGAGAGGGGTGTGACCTACATCGTA
>DUEH01000133.1 GCA_011192195.1 Chloroflexota bacterium
AAGGGCTGAACGAACTGGCGCGTTGGGGCGCTAAAACCGCCGCCGGAAAAGGGATGGCCGGATTTGGCAAATACGGCACGCCTTCAACCTGTGGCGCAAATAACGCTGCCGGCGGCTTGCCCACCAGAAATTACCAGAGCGGCGTATTTGAAGAAGTAGACGCCATTGACGGCCCCGCGCTCTACGATACGCTGCTAAAAGGCGCAGATGAAGGCAAACAAGACCGCTACGGACGCGATACCTGCTATAGCTGCACCATTCGCTGCAAGCGCGTGCTTGAGCTGGAAGAAGGTCCCTACAAATTGGACCCCGTCTACGGCGGCCCGGAATACGAAACGCTGGCAACCTTTGGCAGCTATTGCGGCGTGGGGGATCTGGCGGCGGTGTCTTACGCCAATCAACTTTGCAATCAATATGGCATGGATACTATCAGTTGCGGGGCCACCATTGCCTGGGCAATGGAATGTTACGAAAACGGCCTTTTTACCGCTGAAGATACAGGCGGCATCGAGTTAAATTTTGGCAACGCAGCGGCTATGACTCAGATGGTCGAAATGATCGCCAGGCGAGAAGGCTTTGGCGATGCGCTGGCTCTGGGTTCCGCGCAAGCGGCGGCCAAACTTGGCAAGGGCGCGGAATACCTCATCACCAGCAAAGGGCAGGAAGCCCCGGCTCACATGCCGCAGGTCAAACGCAGTTTGGGGCTGATTTACGCCGTCAACCCCTTTGGCGCCGACCACGAAAGTTCGGAACACGACCCGGCCTACGAGCGCGGCTTCAAATATTACAAAGACCGTCTGGCTCCGCTGGGACTGGACAAGCCGCAGGAAAAATACGCTCTGAACGATGAAAAAGTGCGTTTTGCCCTGCTTACGCAGTACACCTACAGTATGCTGGACAGCATCAACCTGTGTCAATTTGTCTTCGGCCCCACCTGGCAGCTATTCGATCTGGAACAGGCCCGCGATACGATCAACCACGTCACCGGCTGGGATGTGAGCATAGACGAGTTGCAGCAAGTAGGCGAGCGTCGTCTGAATATGATGCGCGTCTTCAACGCCCGCGAAGGCATTGACCGCGTTCAGGACAAGCTGCCCGAAAAATTCTTCAAAAAAGCCCTCAAGGGCGGGCGCAGCGATGGCCTCAAGCTGGACAGGGATGAATTTGAAGCCGCGCTTGACAGTTACTATCGTCAAGCCGGTTGGGATGTAGAAACCGGCCTGCCCACCCGCTTGAAACTGGAAAGCCTGGGCCTGGACTGGACGGCGGATATGCTGAATTTGTAAGGAGGAATGACCGCCGACGGCAGACCACAGACCGCCGCAAAAACAACCCTCGGCGGTCAGCGGTCAGCGGTCGGCGGCCAGCGGTCAGCGGTCGGCGGTCGTCTTCCTGAAAGGGTTGCGCCTTTCAACTATGGCGCGGTAAAGGCGGGGGCGAAGGGCGTTCCAGGCGTTAGTGAGTTGTAATTTAATACGGCTGGAAGCGCTATAATTTCGACTGTACTGCTGGCGCACAAACTCTTGGGCGATTGTCTGGATTTCCGCTTGGGCGTCCGGCACGGCTGCTTCTAGCTGGCTGGCGTGTTCGTAAGGAGTTTGTCCGGGACGTCTTTGCAGCCCCATCCAGGCGGCCAGTTTCAGCAGCGAAAAATAGACGGCGCTGACCACTGGTAAATCCTTCCCCTGCAATTGCCATCGGCGAGCGTAGAACGCCCAGCCGCCAAACGCCGCCAGAACCAGCAAAATAACCACCGCCGCGCCGACAGCCCCTCTCCACGATACGCTGATGCGCCCCAAACCGGGCAGCGTTATTTGAAAGGCGGGACTTTTGGCGGGCAGGTCCCCTTCTGCGTTCAGGTCGGCGTCTTCCAGACGATCCAGCGGGTCAAACTCCCCGTCCGGGCCGGTATCCAGCCGGTCTGCCGCCGGGATGAATTCGTCATTCTGCTCAGTGCGCCTAATGATGACCGCTTGGGCGGCAGTGGGTTCAAACTCAATCCATCCGTAAGAGGGGAAGAAGACTTCCACCCAGGAATGAGCGTCTTTGTTTTGCACGTTGTAAATCTGCGTGTTATCGTCCAGCGTATCGGGCTGACCCTGCGCGTAACCGGCAGCCAGACGAGCCGGTACGCCCAGATGACGCAGCATCACAATCATAGCGGTGGCGTAGTAGTCACAGTACGCCTCTTTTGAGTCAAAGAGGATGTAGTCAACCTTGTCTCGCCCGGGCGGGGGAGGCGGAATCGCTTCGTTGTAGCTAATGTTGACGCGCAAATAGTCTTCGATGGCTGCGGCTTTGTCAAAGTCATTATCTTTGTTTTGAGTGATTTCTTCGGCCAGATCAAAAACGCGCCGGGGGATGCCTTCCGGCAGTTGCAAGTAGCGTTCGGTAATCCAGTTGGGACAGGAAGCCGTATCGCCCTGCAAATCCTCTCTTGTTGCTACTGAAATCAACGATACCACTTGATAGCTGTCGCCTTCTTTCATTCGACGGTAGCTTTGAAGGTAGGTAAGTTCTTCCAGCCAGGGTTCTCTTTTCCCGGCCCAGTAAGGATGCGCTCCGCCGCTTGCCTGTTCCATTGAAACGTGATTGGTTTTGGCTACGGCGCTTCGGCTGACGCTGCGCGCGCTGTTCATCCCGTGCAGTACCGATACGCCATCGTTGAACAAGGTGTAGGTTTGGGTGAAGGGTCGTCTGGCGCGATAGAAGGGGAGCGTTGAAATGAGATTGTTCGGCGGCATATCCAGATTGACTTGATCGTGACTTTGCCAGCCTTGTCCGGTGTATTCATCGTATACCGACGCTCGCCAATAGCGTCCGCCGGGCGCTTGAACCATCATCACCGGTCTGGGCGTCAGGCGGCGCGGCCCGCCCAGATTCAACGCCTGCCCAAAGGCATTGGCCGAAAGGCGCGCATCGGGACGGTAGTTGAGGTTGGCAAAAAGGCGATTCCATTCGTTTTGAAGGAAATGCCAGCTTTTGTCGAATGGAGTAAAGGTGTCAACAGCGTAGGCTTCGCTTACGCTGGGCGTAAGCCAGGCCAGGGCAATGATCAGTACAGAGAATATCAGGCCGTCGCGCAGAAAATCAAAGCTGATGTCTGTGCGGAAAAAAGTGTGGTCGCTTCGCCAGCGTTTTTGGTGTTCCATTAAATTGAAGCGCACAATCAGCAGCATACTGACCAGTAAATAAGCCAGGAACCAAAAGGTCAGGTCTTTGGGCGCGTAATACAGGTTGATCAACAAAACAACGCCGCCCGGAAGAATGGCGCTCCACAGTTTGCCCCCCCTGAACATAAACCACAAGGTCAAATAACCAATTCCCCAGACAATTAGCCCCATTTCCAGAACAAAGATTACGTTGTCGTAGCTTACGCCGCCTTTTAGCGCCAGATTGTACCAATTGCCAATGCGCTCCCACATATTTTGCCAGCGCATTGACCAGCTATATGATTCCGGCAGCATTTGGCTGACTACCCAAAAAGACCATCCCGCGCCGATGATCAAACTAAACAGATGCGCAATAAAGCCGGGCAAGCGACTTCGGCTGGCAAGCAGGCCAATGATAATTGAAAAGCCGCCGATGAAGACGACAGCGTTCAAATTGCTGGCCCAGCCGGTAGCGGCAATGGCAAAGGCAACAATTAATACCAGCGCGCCAGTCAGTGTAATCAGTAATTTATTTTGGCTTAAACGAAAGTGGTTAGTAGTCATTGTTTATATATGTTATTACAACCAAAATGCTCAATAAGTTCATTTGGGCGCATTTTAAATGACTTGAGCCGGCGACGCCATAATGACGGCAGACCGCTGACGGCAGACCGCCGGAAGCCTGTTTTTGCAGCGGTCAACGGTCTGCCGTCATTCGTCATTCGTCAAGCGTTAAAACTCTGCGGGTTAATGATTTTGGGGTGATTATTTTTTGGAACAGCCTTATACAGAGATTTTAGCAGGAGATGAAGGAAGGTCAAGGCGGGAAACTTCTGACTTTGCCCCTTCACCCACTCGGCGCTAAGATTAACAAATGCGCAAAAAATCTTCGCTTACCGTAGGCGTGTTATCAGACACGCATCTTCCCTATCGACTCCCCGAATTGCCATCGCGCGTGGCAGATATTTTTGCGGGAGTTGATTTGATTTTACACGCCGGTGATGTGGATGAGATTGATTTATTGCAGTCGCTTAAAGAAATAGCCCCGCTGTATGCGGTGCGCGGGAATGTTCATTTGGGAGACCTCAGTTGGGGAGGGCGAAATTTGCCCTTTGTGGTGCAGCTAACGCTGGCGGGCTACCGGATAACGCTGACGCATGGGCATCGGCCTGGTATTGCGGGATGGGTCTTCAAAGCCAGAGATGTGTTGCGCTCAAGGTTGGGCAGGGCGGGGCAGAATAAATTGAATATAGAAATCTCTGAACGCTTGAGCAAGCTGTACCCGGACGCGGATATTGTTATCTTTGGACACACGCACAAGGCGCACGTTCAGCAAATTGACAAGACGCTTTTTTTCAATCCCGGCGCAGTGGCATCGGCCTGGCGTGAGCAGGCAAGCGTGGGGTTATTGCATTTGGGAGAGGATGGCATAAAAACGGAGATCATTCCTCTTCAATCTGGAGAACGTGATCATCGGCAGCGTTGGGAGAGATAGGGTCAATGCCGCGCATTCTGCTTTGCGTGTAACGCATGAGCATGCCAATAGTTGCCATCAGGGGGATGATAAGCAGGGCGGGCAAAACGCCAAACAACGCCAAACTGCCAATAACGCCCACAAAAACCAGCGCCGGATGCAGCTTCAAGCGGCGGCCCATCAAGGCGGGTCTGATCCAGATATTTTCTATTTGCTGGATGATTAGAAATATAGCCAGTACAATGAGGGCGAAAACCCAATTTGAGACAGGCAGGTAAGTTGAGCCTTCAAACAATGCCACGCTAACTGCCGCAATTGCCGCCAGAGTTGGCCCCAATGAGGGGATTATATCCAAAAGTCCTGCCAACAAGCCCACTATAAAAGCGCCGGGCAAGCCTACAGCGGCGCTTCCCCACCAGGAAATCACCCCAATGATCAGCATCAACAGCAGTTGCCCCCGCAAAAAACTACCCCAAATAATATCGCTTTCCGCTAAAAGGTACTCTGCGTGATGCCGGTACGCGGGCGAAATAAAACTAATTCCCCAATCAATAAGCTGGCGACTGTCTTTTAGCAGATAGTAAAGCATCACCAGCACCGCCAGCACCCACAAGAAGTTGGTTGATACCCCGGCAACTACCCCCCCCAGATTAGAGGCAACGTCACCGGCGGTCTGGGTGAGCATATTTCCCAGGTCATCAAAAAGAATATCCAGAGAAATGGGGAGATTACTGACCAGAATGGATTGCTCGATGGCTGACTGCGCCTGCTCGCTAAAGGTTTTTAAATCAAAAGAAACGCTGCCAAGTTGAACAATGAAAATGGGAGTTAGCGTTCCCGGAATAGCGGCCAACACCAACAAAAAGAGAAAATAAATAATATTGACGGCGGCTCTATGCCCTAATCTGCTGCGCCTGGTGATAACATTGACCAGCGGGTGCAGAATATAAGCAATGAGCGCGGCAATGATGAATGAACTGATCAAGGGTTGAATGGCAATGATCAGCCAGATAACCGCCAGAAAGATGGCGGCTACAACGGCAAAACGAACAGGTTGGGCCCATTTAGATGATTGCATAATAAAAGGATGAAGGCGAAAGGATGAAGGCGGAAGGGCAAGAAAAATTTCATCCTTCTGCCTTTATCCTTTGTTATTTATGGCGACCAGGTGATGCGTTCTTCAAGCCACCCTTTTGAGTTTGGCTCATCGTGTGAAACAAGCCCGTCGGGAGGGCCTTTCATATTGAAGAGTTTACGCTGGTTGCTGCCGTCGGCGTTCATAGCCCAGATACTCCACACGCCGCCCCGGTCAGAGACAAAGGCAATACTCTTGCCGTCGGGGGACCAGACAGGCAGGCCATCGTTGGCAGGGTTTTCGGTTAAACGTTGTGGGTCTGAGCCGTCTTCGTTGATTGTCCAGATTTCCCAGTTGTTTGCGCCACCGCGATTATACGACATGATGGCAATGCGTCCACCCTGCGGATGAGCCGCCGGCGCGGTATCGCTGGCGTCGCTGCTGATTTTTACTTCGCCGCTGCCATTGGGGTAGAGTATCCACAGGCCGCAGTCGCCGGAAACGGTGCAGCCTCTGGCAACCAAATAATCATTGGCCAGCGTGTCAACGTATTCGGAAATAAAGCCCAGACTGTAATCATTGCCACTTTGGTCAACGTGGAAAAGTCTGGGCACTCTGTCACCTTCCCGACGAGAGCTAAAGACCAGACTGCCGTCTTTGTACCAGGCGGGCAGCGCGTCTTCTATGAACGAGGTCAACAGGCCGGATCGCCCGCCAACGTAATCTACAAAGAATATACCTCTATTGCTGGGCACCCAGGAACGGTAGGCCAGCAGGTTGCCGTCTCGGCTGAAATGGGGCTGACTGGCGTTTCCGGCCAGCATCAAGGGGTCAGAGCCGTCGGTGTTGGCGCTCCAGATGTCAAAACTACTGATGTCGGTGCTGTAGGCCGGGTAGGCTATTCTGCCGCTCAACGCTACTTCTTCCGCTTCGGGCGTGTTGGTGGGGGCGGGCGTAGGCGCTGTGGTTGGTTTTTTGGTGGGCGCAGGGGCCGCGGTTGTTGTTGCTTCTACTGTGCCATCGGCGGTGACGGTGGCTCCGGTAGACTTGGCGGTTGCTTTGGTGGTAGCCTTTGGTTTTGGGGTGGATGTAGCTTTTTTGGCAGTTGCCACAGCTTGTCCGGGCTGGGGAATAATCAATTCCTGGTCTACCCGAATAATATCATCTCGTCCGCTCATGCCGTTGGCTTTGATCAAATCGTCAACGGATACGTCAAAGAGGTTGGCAATTCTTTCCAGCGTATCGCCTGCTTTTACAATATACGCGCTTGGCTCTTCTACCGTTGGGGTAGCTGTAGCCGTTGCTGTTGGCGAAGGCGATTGAAGCGCCGCCGGCGTTCCGCCGCTTCCTGAATTATCAGACGCCTCGGCCACAGCAGAGGCTGCGCTAAACCTGAAGCTTTCCAGAGCGTATTGAAAAAGGGGTTTGTAGTCGTCCCATTCTGCCGCGGGCGCTACGGCCATCAGGGTGTAGCCTTTGTTGTTGATTACGGTGGAAGCAATCAAGGCAATTGCTTCGCCGCCCAGACTGTCTGAGTTGAAGCGCACCTGGGCAGAAGCCCACGATTGTTCCCCAATGTCCATCACCCCTTCATTCAGGGTTTCGGAAATGGGCGATATTTTTTCAAGCCCTTGGGTAAGTAGTTCGGTTAAGTTGGCATCGTCGGCCAATGATATGCGTACCGAGCCGCCGCTAAACGTTTCCCGGTCAAGCGCTCTCGCGCTGGGGGCAAAGATCACCAGATCATCATCTTCTTTGTTCACCCAGCCGGATGGGTAGTCCATAGAGAAACCAAAGTAGCTGCTGGAAAAATTAGAGAGCGGTATTGGCGTGGGCGTAGGCGCTACGGTGGGGGTTGCCGTAGGAGTTGGACCCGGCGTGGGCGTAGTTTTAACTATGGCCGCAGGCAGCGTTGACGTAGGCGTTTGCATGCCTGCAATAGCAGCCGCTTGTTCCTGATTATTGTAGATGTACAGGGCGCCGATAATCAGAAACGCCGCCACTAACAAAGCTATCCCACCGCCCAGCGATGTCCATATCCAGGAGGGGATTGCTTTAATGACCGATCTTTTGGGCGCTTTTTGCGGCTTTGCTGCGGTTCCTGGCATAGCGCCTGTTCTTTGCCGGGCGCTTGCAGCAACAGGTTGGGATACGGCAGCCAACGCTTGCTGAGGCGTTGGCGCGGTGTCCGGGCGAAGCTGCGGCTGGGCGGCAGCGGAGGATGCAAGTACAGGCTCTACAGACGCGGTGACGGGGCGCGCTATTGCGGCGCGTTCTTCTTCCGGCGTAAGGATTTCTACCTTAAATTCTGCGTCTACCAATTCCTCATCAACGTCTATGATATCATCTTCAGAAACTTCTACAACTTCTACAAAGTCATCGGTGTCTTCAATATTTATGATGATGTCTTCGTCAAAGAACTCTTCTTCTTCATCTTCTTCGATAAATTCATCTTCATCAATAAAATCTTCATCTTCAAGGAATGTTTCATCCTCTGCAATAGTTTCATCAGCTTCATCGAGTTTGGCGGGGGGGGCGACTTCTGCTGAATCCATTTGAGCGTTGGGGTCATCCTGATATTTTAGCCACTGCTCTCCATCGAAATAATACCACGTCCCTGGCTCTTGAGGAGGCATTGACTGCCCTTCTGCCTGGGGCTGGGCTTGCACTTGAGGTTGCGGCGTTACCGGCTGAGAATAGACTGTCGGTTCCACCGATGCTTGAGCAGGTTGCTGCTGAATCTGAAGGGGCGGCTGCTGAACTGCCGCGTAGGTGACGGCGGCAGCGCCTACCGCCCCGACAACAGCTGCGCCCGTTGCGGGCTGCGGCGCGGGTTGTTGCACCTGCGGCTGTGGCGCGGGTTGTTGCACCTGCGGCTGCGGCGCGGGTTGTTGCACCTGCGGCTGCGGCGCGGGTTGTTGCACCTGCGGTTGCGGCGCGGGCGTTTGCAGGTAGCTGGGAGCCGGTTGAATTGGCTGAACCGGTTGATAAGGAGCCGTGTAGGTTGGCGCAGGTTGCGGCGCAGGCTGAGGCGCGGGCTGTGGCGCGGGCTGAGGCGCGGGCTGTGGAGGCGGATAAGCCGTCGGTTGGGGAGCAGAGGGTTGCAGTTCGTCGCCTCTGTGCCAGCCGCTTTCATCGTAATAGTACCACTGCCCGGACTTGGCGCCTTTGGACCAGTAACGCCCCTGCTCATCCTGATAGTATTGGGTTTGGCTTCCAGCGTCGGCGGAAACTGCCGGTGGGGACTGCCGGGCGGTGGTTTCTGTTTCCGGTTTTACCCATTGCTCGCCATCGTAGTAGTACCATTCGTTGGTTTCTTTGCCCAACATCCAGTATTTGCCCTCTTCATCCACAAAAGGGAGCGTATCGGCGGTATGTGGGTCAGCCTGCGTCCATTCGGCGCCGTCATAGTAGTACCACGCGCCGGTTTCGGCGCCAATCATCCAATAGCGGCTATGCTCGTCTTGCGAGCGCAGATCATCTACTTCAGCCTGAAACGCTTCGGCGTTTAGTTGACCTTCTTCAAAGGCGCGTTTTAAATCTGTATATTTGCTTTCAATCAATTCAATATTCATAATTTGTCTGAAATTCAACTCCCTGTAAACTAAGAAGTTCGGGGAGGAGTAAATGCCTTTCCTTATAAATTTTTCAAGGCAGGTTTCGCTAACGGACACCCCTGCGATTTGACACGGATTTAGCCTCCAGTGACCGCCGACCGCTGACCGTTGACCGCCAAAACGCGCTAAATCGGCCATTTTTCACAGCGGTCTGCGGTCTGCCGTC
>DUEH01000134.1 GCA_011192195.1 Chloroflexota bacterium
AATGGGCGCGGCGTAGACCCAAAGCCAGTGTCGCTCTGAAAAATTGGGGCGCCCCACGCGCGGGGTGAGCCACAGCGTTCCCAGCGCCAGCGTGTAGCCCAAAGCCAGCGTGATGGTCGCTCGCGCGGAAAGGGGCGCAAGGAGCAGCGCCAACGCGGGCTGCGTGGAGATCATCCGCAGTAGTTTGGTTTGCCGTCCTCCGTCCTTACTCTCGCCAAGCCAGGCTAACCAGGCAATGAGCAAGATGCTGGCAATAGTGAGTATCTGCATCGCAGCGGGCAGGGCCGCAGTCAAAAATCGTCCGGCCACGTACACGCCCATCGCCGTACTCAAGGCCAGCCAGATCATAAAATCCGAATTTGCGAATGGCGAATTTGCGAATGGGCGAATTTGCGCCATTCGCCACGCTTCGCGGCCATTCGCAAATTCGCCCATTCGCAAATTTGCCCATTCGCCCATTCGCCCGATTTCAACAAAAGGAAAGGCCACAATACGCAGCCAAAGGGCAAAAGACAGCAACGCGCCGCCCGTATGCGCGGTGGATGTCAAGCCAGAGAGCATTAAACTGGCGGTGGTAAAAATTGCCAAAAATAATCGCGACAAGGCCAGATCAGGGCGTTTGCGTAGCAGCCAGTACAACGCGCCCAGCGCATCAAAGGCCAGAAGGGCGTAGCTAAAACTGATGCCGTTGGCGGCTACAAAGACCACGCCCACCGCTCCGGCCAAAGCCAGCAGCAGCGCGTAATTTTGCGCGCGTCGGGGCCAAAAAGAGGCAATGATAAGCAGTACCGGAATAAACAGAAAGGCCACGCCCATCCCGTCCATTCGCGTACTCAGGGAGTCGCCTGTTCCCCAGGGAGAAAAGATGATCGGCGGGTCAGAGGTGCTGCTGGTGAGCCTGAAAATAATTCGACTGGTCAGATTTCCAAAGACCAACGCTGTTACCGTCAGCCCGATGTAAGATTTTATTTTTGCGGCTTTGTCGCTGTCCCCTGCCTGCGCCGGAACAAGCGTTGTTGCCAATGCGCCAAGCATAAAAAGTATTGCCGGCGTGAGCGGGTAAAACCATAACGTTTTCATAAGAAAGTCATTGTAGCATAAGTAAAAAGCTATGCAATTTCCAGGCCAACTGACGCAGCGCGCGGAAAATAATTGCCTGTTACCCGGCTTTGCGTACAATCAATGAATATTTTGAAAGAGGAAATAAGAACCATGCCCATTACAATTGCCGTTGCTTCGAAAAATCCGGTAAAGATAGCCGCTGCCAAAGTAATCCTGGCGCGAGCCTTCCCCGACGCCCGCTTTGTGAGCGCAGCCGTTTCCAGCGGCGTGCGCGAGCAGCCGTGGGGCGACGAGGAGACTCGGCGGGGAGCGTTGAACCGCGCCAGAGCCGTTTTAAAAGAAGTTGACGCTGATTTTGGCCTGGGATTGGAAGGGGGCGTGATGGAAACGCCGGTGGGCCTGATGACTTGCGCCTGGTGCGCCATTATGAACAGCGACGGAAGGGTAGGCTTTGGCGGCGGATTGAACATGCTCCTGCCCCCGGTCATCGCCGAGGTTTTGCGCGCTCACGGCGAACTTGGCCCGGCAATGGACGCGCTGGTCAACCAGCAGAACACCAAACAAAAAGGGGGCGCTATTGGCATTCTCACTAACAACCTTTCCAGCCGACAATTAGCCTACGAGCAGTTAGTGGCAATGGCCGCAGCGCCCTTTGTAACCGGATTCTACTACAATTGATGATTTTGGATTTCAGATTGACGATTTGCGATTAGCCTTGACGCGCAATCCGGTTCGTAAATCGTAAATCAAAACTCGTCAATAAAACAAGGGGTTCAACAATGACTGATCAACTCAAGCTGGAAACGCTTAATCCCGCCCGCCAGGAAAAAGCCCGCGAATACGCCGGCATCAATAGAAAACTGATGCTGGCGGAGTTAGCGCTGGGGGCTGTGTACGTACTGATATGGATTTTTAGCGGCCTGTCGCCCTGGTTGCAAGACCGGGTTCACCAAATTAGCGCGGCCACCTGGCTGGCTGTTCCCCTCTTTGCCCTGGGGTTTGCCCTGCCCTACAGTATCATTACCGCACCCCTGAACTATTACAGCGGCTTCGTGCTGCCGCATCGTTACGGGCAATCCACGCAGCGTTTCAAAGAATGGCTGTGGGATCAGGCAAAAGGGGTTTTTATCTCCGGGATATTGGGGCTGATCATTCTGGAAGTGGTCTACTGGCTATTGGGAGCTGCGCCGCAAACGTGGTGGCTGTGGACGGCCTTGTCCATTCTGCTTTTCACCGTCATCCTCAGCAATTTAGCGCCAATACTCATCTTCCCGCTTTTCTACAAATACAAGCCGCTGGACGATGCGGAATTGGTGGATCGCCTGACTGAATTGGCAAAGCGAGCCGGAGCGCGGGTGCAAGGCGTCTACGCCTTTGATATGAGCAGTAAAACCGTTGCTGCCAACGCGGCGGTAATGGGGTTGGGCAACACTCGCCGAATTGTGCTGGGGGATACGCTGGTGGACAACTTTACCCACGATGAAATAGAAACGGTGATGGCGCACGAATTGGGGCATCACGTTCACAAAGATGTGCTGTGGGGAATTTTGGCGCAAAGCGCGCTCACGCTGGCGGGGCTATGGCTGGCCGACGCCGTGATGCGCTGGGGAATAGCTGCGTTTGGCTATACCAGTCCGAGCGTCCCCGCCACGCTGCCCCTCTTTATTCTGGCGATGAGCGTTTTTGGGCTGGTGACAATGCCGCTCAGTAACGCCTGGTCTCGCCGGCGAGAGGTGATGGCCGACCGCTACGCGCTGGAGACCACCCAAAATCCGCAAGCCTTTGCCAGTTCGATGACTCGTCTGGCCAACCAAAATCTGGCCGAAGCCGAGCCACCCGCCTGGGTAGAGTTTCTACTGCACAGCCACCCCTCCATTCACAAGCGCGTAGCAATGGCGAATGATACTCACTCACGAAGGGCAACAAAATAATACGGACGCAGCAAAAAATCAACCGGACGGTCTTGAGCCAATTGAGCCTGAATTTTTTGATATAATTTGATTCGCTCTGCCCGATTGCAATGGGAAACGCGATTGGCCTCTTCCAGCCAAGCGTCTACTTGGGGGTTGGCGTAGGCAGGCAAATTAAGGCCAAATTCGGCGTCAATTTGCGCGGAATGCCAGTAGACGCGCCAATCCAGATCAGGCGGAAGGGGAAGGCTGTAGACAATCATCTGGTAATCGTGGCGCGTCAGGTTGTCCAGAATGGTGGGAAAGGTGACAATTTCCGCTCTGGCTTGCACGCCGATTTGCCGCAAGGCATCGGCGGCGAGCAGAGCGGTTTTTGTTTCCGCCGGATTGTCTCGATTGGCGCGAATGGCAACTTGCCAGGTTTCGCCGGTATCCGGCAATTCGCGCCAACCATCGTCATCTGCGTCTTGCAAACCGGCTTTGTCCAGCAAACGCGCCGAAGCGCCGGGGTCGTATTCCGGCGCAGCAAGCGCGGGATCGGCGGCGTAGTGGGCAGCGGGCAGAAATCCCGCCGCTAACTCGCCCGCGCCATCGAAGGCCAGTTGCAAGATTTTTTCGCGGTCAACGGCGCGGCTCAACGCTTGCCGCACCGCAACGTTATCGAAAGGCGCTTCCTGATTGTTGAAAGTAATGAGGGTGACAATCGGCGCGGGATAGGCTTCAAGTTGATAGCCTTTCGGCAGCGGAGGAGGCTCCTGACGCAGGTATACCCGATCAACTTCGCCCGCTTGCAGCGCCGCCAGCGCCGAGGCTTCGTCATCAAAAAAGCGCAGGAAACCCCCACCCCCTTTGAGGGGGAGGGTTGGGGAGGGGGTCGACATCCCCTCTACCCAAAACACTCCGCTTGCTGAGGGGGCGTCAGAAAGCGCATCGCTTTGATGCAAAATCGGCAAACGGGCCAGCGTGTCCACCAATCCGCAATTGGTTTGAAGCAGTTCGACGGTCAGGGTGTGGCTGCCACTCTGCCGCATCCGTCGAATGTCTGCCAATTCCGGCCAAACGGCGGCTTCGATGCTGGCTTGCGCATCGGCGGGGGACAGAGAATCGGCGCGAAGGGTGTAGGTGAGGGTCAGACCGTCGGCGGAAA
>DUEH01000135.1 GCA_011192195.1 Chloroflexota bacterium
CTTATGCGGCAACGACCCCGACGACGCGCATTTGAAACGCCTTTTACGCGCCACCGCCTCTAAAAAACTGGCGATTGCCTTTCAGCGTAAGGGCGCGGCAGGGGCGGAACGCTTCATCATCTCCAAAAGCCGCCCGCAGGAAACACCCTCGCCGGAGTTGCTGAGCGCCGACGGCGTTAAAAGCGCGGCGGCGTTGAGCGATTTTCTACGCTGGGGACTTGAAACGCTCCCCGCTCAACATACGGCGCTTATCCTCGGCGGGCAAGCGGCTGACGCCACAGCGCAAAGCCCCTTTTCCTTTTGCGGCGATGATCTGACGCCCTTGAAACTGCAACAAGCGCTGGCGCTGGCGCTGGAAGACGCCGACCTGCCCAAAATTGATTTGCTGGGCTTTGATATGGAGACCGCGCAGGTCATCGAATTAGCGTACCAGATCTCGGACTGCGCCGATTGGATGGTTGGCGCGCCGCCCAACGCGCCCCATCCCGCCTGGAATTACGGCAAATTCATCACCGCCTGCCACAAAGCGCATCAAAAGAACGCAGACCTTTCGCCCCAAAAGATGGCCGACTTGTTGGCCTCCGGCGTCAAAAACGCTTCTGCGCTGAATCTGAATCGCCTGGAGGATGTCGTCCGCATCTTTGACGCGCTGACAATGGCGATGCTGCAATCGCTGGGAGACGATATTATTTGGGATGTGGTGTGGGACGCAGAGGCAAAAATAGCTTTCAACTTCGATACGACCGCAGACCGCAGACCACTGACCGCCGCCGATTCAGAGCAAACTCTTCCGCCTTCATCCTTCATCCTTCATCCTTTCGTTGACCTCTCCTTTCTACTCAAAACGCTGCAAACCCGCTTTGAGCAGGCGTCCAAAGATGTGATGGATCACTGGCGCAAATACAAGCCGGACAAACTAACGTCCCGCGAACAAAAGCTGACGCAAGCGTTAAGTAAACTCGCCGATCCTTCATCGGAAGAAGAAGATCGAATTTTGGCGCGTTTGCCGGAATGGAAAGTCACCGAATATCGCCTGATGCGCAGCCAGAGCAAACGCGCCGAAGAACTGGCCGAATTAGCGCAGCGCGCTTGGCAGGCAGTGAATAGTGTGCAGGGGGAAATGACTGGCAGACAGGGGGCGGTCAGCGGTCAGCCGTCGGCGGTCTCTTTGTTCTGCCCGCAAGATTTAAGGCAAGCATCCCGGTCTGATTACGCATCGCTGGCGTTTAACCGGCGCGTGCATTGGGCGGCGCTGCTGGGCGCCATCAGCCTGATTGCCGAACATCCCCGCGCTTTGTGGCGGCTCACCAGTTCCCTGCTCACCACCAGCGACAGTGTAGTGCGCGAAAATCTGTTGCGCCGCGTCATTGGGCCGGATTCGGTGATGGTTGGCTTCAGAGAACAGTTCCGCGCGCTGGCCTCGTCGCCCAAATTGACGCTCTCACTAGAATCCATCGCTCCCTCTCACAGCAAACGCTCACCTGCCCACTCGCCCACCCGCTCACCTGCATCACTATACCGCTTGCGATTAGAGACTTACGATACCGGCCCGACGGTACTGGAGCAAAACAGTCTGGTCAACACGCGCAGTATCGAGAACGCGCTGGGTGAACTGGAACGCCTGCTCAAAGACCCCTGGGCCAATCCCAACGCGCTGCGCTATCTGGATTCGCTGGGCAAAACGCTGGGCGAAGACATCATCCAAAAACTCAACGGAGCGCTGTACGATGCGCGCCGGCAAGCCGCTCAACTCAGCGACGCTGCCGGCGCGCCTCACTTGCAACTGCAATTGCCGCGCAGCCTGATGCGCTATCCCTGGGAACTGATGCACGATGAACACGGTCTGCTTTGCGATCGCTACGCGCTGGGGCGGCAGATTTTTATGGAAGTGGGAACCGCCAGGCAAATCACGCGCCGCCGCGATGGCGTTATCCGCGCCCTCATCATCGGCGACCCAAAACTCAACCCCGATTTCCTGAAACGCGCTCGCCAACAAGGCCAAAGCTGGACGCAGCTTCCCGGCGCGGCAGAAGAAGCCGAACAAGTGGCGCTGGCCTTCAAACGCCTGTCGCGCGCGCTGGGCAAGGCGGTTGATTTTCAATACGAAAGAGACCTGTGGATCCACAAGCCGCTGAGTAAACTAAAGTTCAGAGAACTGCTGCGCGACGGCCATTACGACATCATCCATTTTGCCGGTCACGCCCTTTTTACCCCCGATCTCCCGGAACAAAGCGCCTGGATTCTCAGCGACGGCCCGCTGTGGGCGCAGGAAATTCACAACACGCTGCGCCGCGTAGCCGAACCGCCCTGGCTGGTCTTTGCCAACGCCTGCGAAGCGGCAATGGACTCCGGCAAGCGCGATAATCGTTATCAGGGCAACGTCTTTGGGCTGGCGTCGGCTTTCATAAATCAGGGAACCGCCGCCTACATTGCCCCGCTGTGGCCCATCAACGATGCCGTTGCCCAACAGATGTCCATTGACTTCTACTATAGTCTGCTGCTGGATTACACCAGTCTGGGCGAAGCGCTTAGACGGGCAAAGCAAGAAGCCCGCCGCAGCGTTGCCGGAGACAGTTTTAAGACCGAAGCCGCGCCAAACTCCGCGCAAATCAGCTTAAGTTGGGCCAGTCTGGTACTCTACGGCGACCCCGCCGCCAGCCTGATGCAATCGCTCTGGACGCCGCACCACCTGCCTCCCGTCCGGCCCTCCACTGTCCAACAGCCGGAACGCCTTCCCTCCCGGCGCAAACCGCTGCGCCGCCCGCGCCGCCCGCTGCAAGCGTCGGTAGAAGAAACCCTTGCCCTGGCTTCCGGCCCCGGAATGACTTCTCTGCCCACCGACGCCCTTCGCGGCGCGGAAACCATCCCGCCCGATAAGATCAGAATGGAACTGGTGGAAGTCAAGGGTCTGCGCTACTGGCAAAGCAGCGACGGCCGCAGCAGTCAGCCCGCTCCGCTGCCCGGCTCGATAATGAAAGATGTTCTGGCAAACGCGGATGTTCAACGCGCGTTGGGCGCAGAGCGCGGCGTTATTGACTACGCGCGCATCATTGGTCGCTGGTTGATTGACGGCAAGGGAGAGAGCTTGGTCAAAAACCTGGTTGCCCAATATGACCGCGATATGGTTTCTCAGGAAAAACTGTGGCTCGTTGCCCCCGATGCTTCGCTGCGCGATATGCCCGCCGTGTGGCCCGGCAACGCTTCCGCCACAACAGACAGAACGCTGTTGATCATTCACGGCACTTTCAGCAAATCGGCTTCGCCGGTCAATGGGTTGAAGGGCGATTTTCTGGATTGGGCAATGCGGCATTATCAGACGGTCATTGCCTTTGACCACTGGACGCTTTCCAAATCGCCGGAAGAAAACGCCAAACACCTCTGGCAACTGTTGCCCCCGAATCTTCGTAAGGGGAGCAGCAAACTGGACATCGTTACCCACAGTCGGGGCGGCCTGATTGCCCGCGCCTTTGTGGAACTGCCAAGGCATCACCGCCTGGTGAACAAAGTGGTTTTTGTTTGCACGCCCAACAGCGGAACCAGCCTCGCCAGCCCTGCAAACTGGGGCCGCGCCGCCGATTCCTTGATCAATATGGTGCATTTGGATAATTTGGGGATGTTCGGGCGGTTGAGCGGCTTTTTAGCCCGACTATCGGCCTTGGGGACGGGCGTAGAAGCTTTTTATGACAAATTACTACGCCAAATTCCGGGTCTGGCGGCGCAAAACCCCCAAAGCCTGGGGCCGCGAGACTTTTTGGGTCGCTTACAACGCGGCGAAGGCCCGCCCGCAGGCGTCAGCTACGCCGCCATTGCCGCCAACTACGAAGCGCCGCCCCGGGAGATCAACATTCACAGCCTGAGCAAAAAAGAGAGCCTTAAGACCAAAGGAGAAAAAAGCGCCGACACCGCGCTCGATCCCATTTTTGGCGCATCCAACGACTTGATAGTAGACACCGCCCACGTCTGGGCCGTTGACCTTCTCCCGAATGAAGCTATGGGCAACACCGCACCCGCGTGGCTCCCCGGCCAAAGGCTGCTCATCTACACCCCTGATCGCGCTATGCCCACACCTGCCAACGCTGCCATTCAGTACAAAGCCGGCGTCCATCACACCAACGTTTTTCTGCACCCGGAAACGCATCGGTTTTTGAAGGCGCAGTTGTCGTAGCAGCTTTTAAGTTCTTGCCACCGACAATAGAGTGGGGTATACTCTCTGCCTGATGTCTAGCCCTTGAAAAAACGAGGTGTTTTATGATACGCAAGAAACTCTATACGGTTGGTATTTTAGCGGCGCTGATATTTGGACTGTTTGGCGGACTATTGGCAATTGCTCAGGGAAGAGCGGTTAACGCAGACGGTATTGACGAAATTGTTACCATAGACCAAAGCGGCTACGTGGTAGTTTACAATTATCTGGGAGCCGAAATTTTCAAATCGGCGGAAAATGGCTGGAGCTATATTGCCACCGGCGACCTGAACAACGATGGCGACGACGAAATTGTAGCCATATCTGCCAGCAGTAAAAAAATCAAGGTGTACAATCCCGCCGGAGCAGCCTACTCCTTTGAAACCACCTATACAGCCCACAGCGGCACATTCAAGCAAGTGGGCGTGGGTAAACTGGTGGGCGGTGACGCGCAACGGGATATTGCCATCCTGATGGGCGTTGACGCTACGCACAGCCGAATGATTATCTACACCCCCCCCAACGCTGCCCCTCAGATAGACTATCAGTACGAAGTAAGCAATTGGGATCGCTTTGCCATTGGCGACTTTGACGGCGATAGCGACGACGACTTTGTCTACACCTATTGGAACGCCAGCTACCCCAGCAACTTTAAAAGTTGGCTGGAAGTTTACAAGGGGCATAGCCCTGGCGAAAAACTCAACGGTGACGCTACAATTTACAACGAGAGTCAATGGTTTGATATTGCCGCCGGGAACTTTAAAAATGACAGCAAAATGGAATGGTTTGGTTCGCAAAACCTGTGGCCACACTCCGCCGCGCAGGAATGGAATAAAGGAGATGACAGGATAAACATCCTCTGGAGAATTTCGGACAAATTCGACCGTCTGGCTGCCACCAACTTCAGAGGCAACACGGACGGCACGTATCAGGCGGCAATGCTAAGAACAGCCGACGGCGTTTTGAAATTTGCCGGCGAAAGCAGTTCCTCGCCGGGGACAGGAGTAATTTGGGCAACAGCCAATGCCGGCTCAGGCTGGCTGGATGTAGCCGCAGGCAATCTGGACAATGAAGCCCTCTATAAAGAAGCGATCATTGTAAAATCAAACTTGTTGCGCATCTATCTCATCACTCAAAGCCCCAGCGAATATTTGGACTGCGTTCCGCACGATAACAATCAGGAAGAATGTGTAGAAATTGAAGGCTCATTCAACGGGCAAATTGCCACCGGCGACGTTGGCGTATTCACCGACCCGCCCGATGCAGCCGAAGCTTTTGCCGCTTCACCCTCAACTATTACGCGCACACCGGCCCAATCCACCACCATTGCTACCCAAACCCTCTACATTCGCGGCGAAAAAAACATCAGCGACTCTATTACCTGGGCAGCGGCAATTCTGCCGGAACCGGAAGTACAGCAGTTTCAGGAAATGCTTTCCAGCGATGCAAACTTGTCCTTTTCAATCACAGCCGGCGGAATTGAGTACGCCAATGACGCCGGAAGCGGTCAACTGCCGCCTGTTACCTGGATCAATCTTGATTACTATACCGGCACAACACCTTCTACCATAACCGTAGCCTTTAGCGACACTTTCGCTGCTTCGCCTCTTTTTGACGAAGGATTGCACAAAGCGACGATTTTAATCTATCGAGAATCCGGCTTGCCGCCGGAAGACCGCTTTAGATATGTTGACGTATTCATTATGGTCAATGGAACATCTCTTTACTTGCCGCTTGTATTAAAATAGCCCAATTCTACCCGTTTCACTAACAAACATCCTTTGAACTTGACATTGATTCCGCTGACAAAATTGCATTCTGGCGACCTGACCGCAGACGGTAGACCGCCGCAAAAAACAACTTGTTCGACGCATTTCGACGGTCAGCGGTCAACGGTCGGCGGTCAGGTTGCAAAGAATTTTTGTCAAACCGCAGGGGTGTCCGTTAGCAAATCTACCCGTTAAGATTGAGCCAAGGTTAAAACAGGTCAAAACGGCTATTGATTGTATTCGGACAATTTGCTATAATCTTAATCAGACTATCACCGATTATTTCATTATTGTAAATCACTGGAGACTCTCGATGGCTATTGTATATCGCACCGAACTATTAGAAGCGGCGCTGGCTAAATTGTGCAATGGCTTGTCCAATGTACAGGGCGCTGTCATTGTCAGCATAGAAGGTTTTGTTGTAGCCGCTTACACGCCCCCCGGCCAAACCGCCGATAACCCGGAAGATGACCCTGTCAACAGCCCCCAGGTGGCAGCTATGGCCGCCACGCTCATTGCTCTGGGAGAAAGAACGCTGGCTCGTCTGGCTCAAGGAGACTTGGGCCGCATGCTTCTGGAAGGCAGTGATGGGGCAATGCTGGTTGTTCCGGCCAGCAGGCGGGCCGCTGTAGCTCTGATGGTGAACAGCGACGCCAAAATGGGGCTGTCACTATACGCCCTGCGCCAAACCGCTAAAGACGTAAGAAGCATTTTGGAGGGAGAATAGTGTCTAAAACATCATCTGTAAACCGTAAAGGCGACCAACTTCTAAAAATTCTACAAAATTTCATCACCCGAACCCCGGAAGCGCTGATAGCCATTGCCGCCAGCAAAGAAGGGTTGAGCGTGGCCTCGGTGAAAAATGGCGCGTCGGCAAAAGAAGAAGATGCGCTGGCCGTTGCCGCCGCCCGCGTCCTTGATATGGCCGCCGAAGTCAATAATCAGCTGGAGCAGGGCGATATTGGACGCATCCTCATCGAAGGCGCGCGCCGCACAACCATTGTTGTTAGCGCCGGGCGTGATATTGCCCTGATTGTTGTTGTGCCCGCCGACGCCAGGTTGGGCCTGGCTATGTTGTCAATCAGAAGCGCCGCCCAATCCATTGCTCAGGTTTACAACTAACCCCAAAATTCCACAATCGGTCAATTTGCGCCCTAATCAAAACAGAGTTTCGCAGGCAAGTGTGTTCCCAAACAGAGTTTGGGAACAAGACAGAACCAGAAACTTGAAACCCGAAACCCTATTCCCCTTCAACTAAAAGTTGCCGCATCAGAAAAAAGGCTGCCAGTAAAAGAAAAGCATCAACTACGCATACGCCCCACAAACCTACCCCTTGCCACAACATTGCGGTAACAGGCACACCAATGGCCGCGCCAATGGATATGCCAAAAAATACCAATGAAAGAACGGTGGCTCGCGCCGGTGGGTATTGTTCCGCATACAACGGCAGCAAAGAAATGATGCCAAATTCAAGGGTCACGCTCAAGATAAAAAGCGCCGCAATGACAGCAGCCAGCAACCCTTGAGCAAAAGGAAGCAAGAGCAACCCGACAACACTCAAAAGCAGCGCAATTCCACTTCCCCGTCGCTTGCCCAGGCGATCGATGAATAAGCTCGCCGTACCCGCTCCCAGCAATTCCGCCACGCCAATACTGGTTCCCACCAATCCCACTGTTGTTGCTGGCAGAGCAAAGGCTTCAACCAGCCAAAGCCCCCACAACGTAGAAAACGATACCAGCGCCACAAAAAACAACAGCGCTGTCCCTACAGCGGCCATTACATTTTTTTTGGCCGCAACAGTTACAAAACTTTGCCACGTCAACGCAGCCTGCGTCTGACGTTCGGTGTTAGGGGGAAGGTAACGCCACATAAAAACGGCGCCGGTCAGGCTGAACAGGCTCAACGCCAACAGAGGCGCGCGCCAGCCAAAGCTTTGAATCAACCAACCCACTACAGGCAGAGCAATAATGGCAACACTGGCCCAGCTAAACTCTATTACGCCCATTGCCCTGCCGCGTTTTTGATAGGGAGCCTGATCGCTAATGTAGGCTTGCTGCGCCGGGACAAAAGCAATAACCGCTATCCCGGAAATAACAAGCGGCAGAGCGGCCCACCACCCCTGCGAAAAAGCTAAACCCACCCCGCCGATGGTCTGAAAGAGCAAGCTGCTCGCCATCACCTTGCGACGCCCGTAGCGGTCTGCCAAAAAACCAAAAATCGGCCCGGTTACGCCCACAATTGAGCGCATAAAGAGCAGCCAGCCAAAGCTCCCCACCGTCATCCCCAACCCGGCGGAAAACTGCGGGATAAAGGGGTACAACATTCGCGTGCCAACATCCGTAATGAAGCGCGCAATGAATACCACGCTAATAACCTGTAAGCTGACGCCCCAAAAATCGGCGACCTTGTCTTGCCACGCCGCGCGGTTTAAACTTTCTGCCAAAAGACCCTCCTGAAAACGCTCTAATGATCACCCAGATAAAACAAGATGTAACTACTCACCCCCCTCCAAGCCTCCCCTTGATTTCGGGGGGAGGTTGGAGGGGGGTGAATAATTACTATCCAATTCCCCACGCCTGTGGGGGGGAACCGTAACCAGCCGACCGGTATTGCTGCCACCACAGTTTCTCCTTTTCAAGGGCTTCAATTTGGTGATTACTGACCGATTTTACCACATTCTACCAGATGTCAAACTGGCTTTTCTTATCCCGAACTCAGGTTTTGAGATAGTTAAGCGGGATGAAGGACAAAAAGGCTTCAAAGTGTTACCCAACCCAAAACCCGGAACTATCTTTGAACTGCTTGACGTAATCTCTCCTATACAGTACAATTCTGTAAACAAAATATTTATTCGGCAGAGCCAAAACTCTGTTGATCTACGATAACCCAACGAGGGTACAAGCAAATGATAACAACGCACGTCATCTTGAAGAAGGGTAAGGACAAGCCGGTAAAGAACAGACACCCCTGGATTTTTTCAGGGGCTATTCAACGCATTGAGGGCGATCCCAGGAATGGCGATGTTGTAGACGTCTGGAATCGTCAGGCGCGCTTTGTAGCCAGAGGGGTCATCAGCTTGAAGTCGCAAATACGGGTGCGCATTTTAACCTGGCGACAAAATGAGAAAATTGATCGGAACTTTTGGCGAAGGCAAATCAAACGCGCTATCCAGGGTAGAGAGACGCTGGAAAACTCTTCCATAACCAACGCTTATCGTCTTGTTCACGCAGAAGCGGATGGTTTGCCCGGCTTGATTGTCGATCGCTACGGCCCGTGGCTGGTGGTTCAATTTTTATCTGTAGCCGTAGAACGTCACAAAAACGCTATTATCAACGCTTTGGCAGAGTACGCCGCTCCGCAAGGCATCTTTGAACGTTCAGACACCTATACCAGAGAATTAGAAAACTTAACCCCCGTGACCGGGCCGCTTTGGGGAGAGACCCCGGCTGATCTCATCGAGATCGAGGAGAACGGTTTTCGATTTACAGTTGATATAAAATCAGGACAAAAGACAGGCTATTATCTGGATCAGCGGGAAAATCGAAAGCGAATAATGCCCTATCTGGGCGGAAAAGAGATTCTCAACGCCTTCAGCTTTAGCGGAGGATTCAGCGTGTACGCTGCGGCGGCGGGCGCGGGGCGTATAATGAATATTGATACCTCGGAAGATGCGCACAAGATGGCGCAACAAAATATGTGGCTCAATGGCTTTGATGACAGAGAAGACATCTACGCCGCCGCCGACGCCTTTGAATTGATGCGCGCCTACCGGGACCAGAAATGGACATTTGATGTGGTGATTTTGGACCCGCCAAAATTTGCGCGCAACGCGCGACAGATCAAAGATGCCAGTAGAGGGTACAAAGACATCAATCTTCTGGGAATGAAGCTCTTGAAACC
>DUEH01000136.1 GCA_011192195.1 Chloroflexota bacterium
CCATCGCGGTGGTTCCGTGTTCGATGCGATTGACGCCCAACAGTTCCAGCGTGTCTTTGATAGATTGAGGGCCGGCCAACTCGCCGGCGTGGGCTTTGGTCAGCAATCCGGCCTGTCTGGCGCGGGCAAAAATATCGACAAAAGGAGCGGGGCCGCCCAGCGTTTCGTCGCCGTGCAAGTCAATGCCGTCCAGGTCTGGGGCGCTGAGGACGGCCTCTTTCAGATCATCGGTGAGCCAATCAGGCCGCTCGCGCGAAATGCCGCCAATGACGCAGACGGTCAAACCAGACGGGGCGGCGCGTTTTATGGCCGCTGCCACGTCATTCACGCAAAGGTCCTGGATTACGGCCCATCCAATGGCAAAGGATATTTCGACGTAACGCACATTTTGCGCTGCCAATCGCTGGAATACGGCTCTCGCGACCTGCTGGTATGCCTTAGAACTGGTCAGGATATGCCGGTAACACAAGGCGATGGCTTCGGTAAACTGGAGAAAATCATCGAACTTAAAATCATCGTCCCACCAGATGGGCGCATCGGGCAGCGTATCGTCTGAACGAGCGCGAACCATCGCCCACGGCGCTGCGCCTTCAAGGTGCAGGTGCAGTTCCGCCTTTGGCAATACCTGGATGAATTCCGCTATGTTCATACCTAGCCTTTCCACTTTATGACAAAGAGAAAGGAGGAAAGGGAGAAGGGGTGACAGGGAGGATTTTGTCACCCCTTCTCCCCCTCTCCCTGTCCCCTTGTCATTCTTGCAACGCTCTCCAAACTTTCTCCGGAGTGACGGGCAGGTCGCGGATGCGAACGCCACAGGCGTCGGCGATAGCGTTAGCGATGGCGGGATGAATACCGTCGGTGGGAATTTCAGCCACGGCTTTGGCGCCGAATGGGCCGGTGGGGTCAACGGTTTCTACCAAAAAGTTTTCCATTTCCGGCATTTCGTGGGCGGCAAAGATGCGGTAGTCGCCCAGACGATCATTGATCATCCGGCCATTGTCATCAAAAATCATTTCTTCAGAGATGCCGTAGCCCAGCGATTGCACGGCGCCGCCATCAATTTGGGCCAGGGCGGCCTGGGGATTGATGGCAAAGCCGCAGTCCACCGCCTCTACAATTTTGAGTACGCGCGTCTGCCCGGTTTCTATGTCTACCTCTACCGCCGCCAACTGCGCCGAGAAGGGGGGCGGGCTTTTGTAGCTCATATGGCTGGCAACGTCCATAATTTGACGCTGGTCTTCCAGATGCAGGGAGTGCAGGGCCACTTCCGCCAATGATACGCTTTCGCCTGCGGACGCCCAGACGCGGCTTTCGGCCAAACGCAAGGTGACGGGGTCGGCTTCCATCATTCGTCCGGCAACTTCCTTGATTTGTTTAGCCACGCCTACTGCCGCTTTTTTGACCGCGCCGCCGGAAATGAAGGTGGTGCTGCTGGCGTAAGCGCCGGTATCAAAGGGGGTGATGTCGGTATCGGCGGCGTAAACAATGATCTCTTCTACTTTGCAGCCCAGAGTTTCAGCGGCAATTTGGGCGATGATAGTGTCTGAGCCGGTTCCCAGATCTGTACCGCCATAGAGCAGGTTGAAAGAGCCGTCATCGTTGATTTTTATGGATGCGGCGCCCATATCCAGACCGGGGATAGCGGTGCCGTGGGTGACGGTCGCCAGACCAACGCCGCGCCGGATGTGCGGTTGATCCGGGGGCGATTTCCAGTTGGGATCGTTTCGCCGCGTCCAGCCAATGGCTTTCAGACCGATGTCGGTACATTCCGGCAGGGCGCAGGTGATGATGGGGTTGGCAATGCCTTCGCGGCCTTCGCCCAGCGCTTTAGCCAGAGAAAACTCATAACCTTCATCCACCCAATTTTTGCGCCTGAATTCAACCGGATCCCAACCCATTTCGGCGGCAATTTCGTCCATGATACTTTCCATCGCCCAAAATCCCTGGGGCGCGCCGTAACCGCGAAACGCGCCGGCGGGCGGCAGATTGGTATAAACAATATCGCAGTTAAATTCCATTGCGGGGCATTTATAGGTTGCCAGTCCTTTGGCGCCGGTATTTCCCTGCACGGTCAGAGCGTGACTGCCGTAAGAGCCGGTATCGGCCAGAGCGTACATACTCACCGCAGCCAAAGTCATATCGCGGTTGACGCCCACTTTCATCCGAATTTTTTGCGAATGGCGGGAGCGGCTGGCCCAAAATTCTTCTTCGCGGGTCATTTCCCAGCGCACGGGGCGGCCGGTTTTCAGGGTGAGATGACCGATGATGTCTTCAAGCAGAATTTCTTGCTTCACGCCAAAACCGCCGCCGATGCGCGGTTTGATAACGCGAATGTCCTTGTCTCGCAGGCCCAGAACGGGGGCGATGATGCGTCGGACGTGGAAGGGGACCTGGGTGCTGGTGCGAATAACCAGCCGATCATCTTCATCCAGCCAGCTAATGGCAATGTGATTTTCCAATGGGGTTGTCTGCACGCGGGGTACGCTGTACTCGCGCTCAAAGACGCGATAGGCGTGAGCAAAAGCTTCTTCCAACCCGCCAGTGGTAGCGCGGATTTGGGCGGCCAGATTGCGGGTTGGGTCTGACATAGCAAAGCCAACATAGTCCGGCTCATCGTGAATTTGAGGAGATTCCGGCTTCATTGCCTCTTCCATATCAAAGAAGGCGGGGAGAACTTTGTACTCCACCTCAATCAAATCCAGCGCAGCCAGGGCGATTTCCTCAGTTTCGGCGGCCACAGCAGCCACGCGATCCCCCACAAAGCGCACTTTGTAGTCCAGACTCAGGGTATCCAGCGGGCCGGGAATGGGGTGACTCTGCCCTCCGGTGGAAAAACGAATCCGGGGCAGGTCTTGCCAGGTGAGAACGCAATGAACGCCGGGCAACGCGCGCGCTTTGTCGGCGTCAATTTTTGTGATGAGCGCGTGAGCGTGGGGGCTGTGCAAAATTTTGGCGCGCAACATTCCGCTCATATGAATGTCGTCGGTAAAGACGGGCTTACCGAGCGCAAGTTTAACGGCGTCTATTTTTCGCTCGCTTTTGCCAACCACGCGCAATTCATCCTGGCTCAACCCTTCAGGATGTTCGCTCATTTTCATCATTTCTTCGGGTATGTTATAGGGAGAAGACATAAGAACCTCCAAAATGCAGTGAATAATGAACAGTGAATAGTGAATAGTGAAAAAATTTTCGCCATTCATTGTTCATTTTTCACTGTTCATTATTCACTATTCACTGTTTTTACCGCTTCAACCGGATTTTTGTAGCCGGTACAGCGACACAGCACGCCACCGATGGCGTCGCGGATGTCAGCCTCGGTGGGGTGGGGGTCTTTGTCAAGCAAGCTTTTGGCGGACAAAATCTGGGCAGGCGTGCAGAAACCGCACTGAACTGCGCCCGCATCCACAAAAGCTTCTTGCAGCGGATGCAGGTCGTGGCGACTGCCCAAGCCTTCTGCCGTCTCGATGCGGTGGCCTTCCGCCTGGGCGGTGAGCAAGGTGCAAGAGTTGACAATTTCGCCATCCAGCAATACGCCGCAGACGCCGCACTCGCCGGTGTCGCAGCCGTGCTTTACGCTGAAATAGCCGTCGGCGCGCAGGGTGTCCAGCAGACGGTCAGCAGGATTGATGGTGTAGGTCTTTTTTATTGAGTTGATGATCAGGGTTACTTTCATAAGTCAACCTTCCCGGATTTACGATTTGCGATTTTTGATTTACGATCAAGCTCAGAATTTCGTAAATCGTAAATCAAAAATCGTAAATTTCTCAAATACGCAACGTGTTACGCTGCGCGTCCATTTTTCAAAGCCGAAAGTATTGCCCGCCGAACGATGACGCCCGCCATTTTTTGGCGGTAGTGGCTGCTGCCGCGATAGTCTGAGGGGGGAGAGACGGATTGGCTGATAATTTGGGGCAGAGCGTCCAGCGTTTCCAGGGTGAGCGATTGGTTGGACAGGGCGGCTTCTGCCTCCGGCAA
>DUEH01000137.1 GCA_011192195.1 Chloroflexota bacterium
GCAATGGCGGTAGGCGTTGCCCGCGCCAGTTATGAATATGCGTTGGAATACGCCAAAGAACGCGAAGCCTTTGGCGAACCCATTGCCAGTCGTCAGGCCATTGCCTTTATGCTGGCCGAAATGGCTATTGAGATTGACGCTACCCGCTTGATGGTCTGGGAAGCTGCCTGGATGCTGGATCAGGGGAAAGACGCCGTAAAAGAAGCCTCGATGGTCAAGCGCTACGCTGACGACATGGTGATGCAAGTCACCGATGGCGGTCTACAGGTTTTAGGCGGACACGGTTACATCCGCGAACACCCTGTTGAACTGTGGCTCCGCAACGGCAGAGGCTTTGCTGTACTAGACACCGTAACAATGGTCTGAATAATTTACAATTTACGATTTTGGATTTACGATTAGTTGTTTACGGAATTTGCTTCCTTTCCGTGAGCCAATCGTAAATCGTCAATCGTCAATCAGAAATCGTATCAAGGAGATACTAATGATTGATTTTTCCCTGTCACCAAAACTTGAGCAGCAAAATATGCAAATGCAAATGCTTGCCCAAGGGCTAATGCGCCCCTACTCCCACGATTTGGACGAAAATGAACACGAAAAGCCCTGGGATTTCATTAACGCCACCTGGCAAGTTACCTCTGCCCAAATGGCCAAGCAGATTGCCCGCGTTGAAAAACAATTAGCGGGTGAAGAAGTAAGCAAGAAAAAGAAAAGCGGCCCCTCTAATACTTATATGAATCTGGCCTACCAGATTGAATGGCTTTCCTGGGGCGATGCCGGAATTTACCTCTGTTTGCCTACGGCGGCCCTGGCCAGTTCCGCCATCGAAGCAGTGGGTACGCCGGAGCAGAACGTTCGGTTTCTGAAACGCTTTTCAGAAGGCGACCCCAAATGGGGCGGTATGGCTATTACCGAAGCCAACGCCGGCTCCGACACCGCCGCCATTCGCACCACCGCCAAATTAGACCCGGAAACCAATGAATGGATACTGAATGGCGAAAAAATCTTTGTCACCAACGGCCTGATGGCCGCCGAAAAATCTGATGGTATTCTGGTGATTTGGGCCACCGTTGATCCCAGCGCCGGGCGCAGAGGCATCAAAAGCTTCGTTGTTGAAGCCAACACCCCCGGTATGAAAGTAACCAGGCTGGAAGAAAAACTGGGCATCCGCGCCAGCGACACCGCCGTGATAGTCTTTGACGATTGCCGCATTCCCTATGATAATATTTTGGGCAACCCGGAAGTCCACGACAAGAAGAAAAGCAAAGGCTTTAAAGGCGCAATGAAAACCTTTGATGCCTCCAGGCCGCTGGTTGCTGCCAGCGCCATTGGCATTGGCCGCGCCGCGCTGGAATTTACCAAAGAGATGCTGGAAAAAGAAGGCATCGAAATTCGCTACAACGCTCCCCTCCACCAGATGACCGCCATAGAGCGCGACATCATAGAGATGGAAAGCCAGCTTAAAGCCGCCTGGCTGCTCACCCTGCGCGCCTCGTGGATGATGGACCAGAAAATGGCTAATCCCATCGAAGCCAGTATGGCCAAGGTAAAATCTGGTAAAGCCGTTACCCTCATCACCCAAAAAGCGATTGAAATTCTGGGACCGCTGGGCTACTCCCGTGATTATCTGGCCGAAAAATGGATGCGCGACGCCAAGATCAACGACCTCTTTGAAGGTACAGGGCAAATCAACACCTTAATTGTTGCTCGCCGTATTTTGGGCTATAATCGAACGCAGCTAAAATAACAATGAACAATGAATAGTGAACAATGAACAATGAATAGTGAAGGGTTGGTACGCACTCAGTTCACTATTCACTATTCACTATTCATTATTCACTTTTTACTGTAGTTCAGGAGGCTGCCTCGATGACCACCCCTTCCCCTGATTTTGACCTGACTGATAAAATTGCTCTCATCACCGGCGCATCGCGGGGTATAGGAAAAGCCATTGCAATGACTTACGCGGCTGCCGGGGCCAAAGTGGTTCTTGCCAGTCGTAAGCAGGAGCAGCTAGACGCTGTAGCCGCCGAAATCAAAGCCGCCGGCGGTGAAGCCCTGCCCATCGCTGCCCATACCGGCAGTACAGAAGCGGTGGAAAAGTTAGTTGCGCAAATCATTCAAACTTATGGCGGCGTGGATATTGTCGTTAACAACGCTGCCTCTAATCCGCATTTTGGGCACATCCTCACCGCCGAAGACAGCCATTGGGATAAAATCCTGGATGTCAACCTGAAGGGCTATTTCCACGTAGCCAAAGCCTGCGCCAAAAGTATGAGGGAGCGGGGCGGCGGCAAGATCATCAACATCGCCTCGGTGGCGGGGCAGACGCCGCTGCCGGGAATGGGCGTTTACTGCGTCAGCAAAGCCGCCGTTCTGATGCTCACCGAAGTCCTGGCTGCCGAGTTGGCCAAGGATAACATTCAGGTAAACGCCATTGCCCCCGGTTTCATCAAAACCAAATTCAGCAGCGCCTTGTGGGGCAATCCGCAAATTCACCAGGCTGTCACCAACGCCATCCCTCAAAAACGCATCGCCCAGCCGGAAGAACTGACTGGCATTGCCTTTTACCTGGCTTCGGATGCTTCCAGTTTCACTACCGGGTCCACTTTTGTGGTGGATGGTGGCCAACTGGTGGGCAGTTCGATTAACTTTTAGATGAGGAGATCATTGTAGTGACTGGCACAAATGATTCTGTTCAGACAAAAAAGGATATTTTATCGCTCATCACCGAACTTCACGACAAGTTGGAGCCTTTTGGTGTAAAAAAACTGGGGCTATTTGGTTCATTTGCGCGTGATGAACAAAATGCCGAGAGCGACATTGATTTTCTGGTAGAATTTGAACCGGACCAAAAAACCTTCGATAATTTCATTCATCTTTCGTTTTTTCTGGAAGACACGTTGAAACGACATGTAGAATTGATAACACCCGAATCCCTCAGCCCCTACATCGGCCCCCAAATTCTCAAGGAGGTTGAATATGTCTCTTTCCCCTCTTGAGTATCTCAAACACATTTTGGATGAAACAGAATATCTGACGAAGCAGTCGCAAGGTTTGGACGAAGAAATATTTTTTCGAGATGAAACGCTGCAAAGAGCTTTTGTTCGGAGCATAGAAATTATCGGTGAAGCAACCAAAAAGATTCCCCAAGACCTTAGACAAAAATATCCAAAAACTGAATGGCGCGCAATGGCTGGAATGAGAGATAGATTGATCCACGATTATTTTGGAATAGACTATGAGATTGTATGGGATGTAGTTGTCAGCAAGATACCAGCGCTGAAGCAAGAAATCGAGAAAATTTTGCGAATAGAAACAAAAACTAAGAACTTAAAAGCCACAGAAATTAATGCCTCACAAATTAGCCATTGATTTTGGCACCACCAACAGCGTAATAGCCCAGTGGAACGACGCAGCGGATGCGGCGGAAGTAATCTCTCTACCCGGTCTCAGCCAGACCGAGCTGAATGGACGC
>DUEH01000138.1 GCA_011192195.1 Chloroflexota bacterium
AACTCATCCACCGGACAGAAAAGCTGATTCCCGGACTGCGCGAAGCGATTGTGTACCAGGAAGTGGCTACGCCGTTGACCAACCATCGCTTCACGCGCAATCCCGGCGGCAGCATCTACGGCTCAGAACAGACGATAGACAACATGTACCTCAACCGGCTCAAAGACAAAACGCCTATCCCCAATCTCTTCCTGGCGGGCGCGTGGACATTCGGCGGCGGGCAGAGCGCGGCGATGATGTCCGGCAAGAACGTATCGCAAATGGCGTTGGCGTTTCTTAACGGCGAAGCGACTGTTGACCTGACCGGCGCGGAAGCCAGCGACGGACGACGGACGACGAACGACGAATTGAAAAAACAACCCGAAACCCAAAACCAAAAACCTGAAACTCTGAACCTGAAACAAACCCTCACCGGGATGGCGTTGGTTTTCAATCCCGACGCGGCGGGCGACTTGACCGGCGACATCCAGTTCAACGTCAGCGGCGACGAGCCGGGCGACTATTTCCTGCGCATCGCCAACGGCAAATGCGCTTTTAATGAAGGCGCATCAATGGCTCCCAAACTGACCATCAATACCCCCAGCGAGGTGTGGTTAGCTATCAGTCGCGGCGAACTGGACGGTCAAACGGCCTTTATGCAGCAAAAGTATAAAGTTGAAGGAGATTTTGGCTTGTTGATGAAGATGAGCAAGATGTTCAAGTAAACGACCGCCGACCGATGACGGCAGACCGCTGTAAATCAATGACGGCGGTCCGCTGTCGGCAGTCTGCCGTCATTATTCAAGAAGTGATTGGAGATTGGCGGAATGATCAAGTACATTCAAGCAACCTCGGCTGCCAGAGCCAACGAGCTACTCAGCCAGGTCTACCCTCAGATAAAAAGAGACTTCGGCGCGCTGGTGGAGCCTTTCACGCTGCACTCGCCCGCGCCGCAAGTGTTAGCCGGAGTGTGGATAGCTACCCGCGAGACAGAGTTGGTTGGCAATGCGCGCCGAGAGATCAAAGAAGCGGTGGCGGCAAGCATTTCCCAACTCAACCAATGTCCCTACTGCGAAGACGCCCACACGATGATGCTGCACGCCTCGGCAGCGCACGACATCGCCGCCGCCATCAGCAACAGCCGCGGCGAACAGATCGAAGACCCGGCCCTGCGCAAAACCGTCGCCTGGGCTGCGGCTACCCTTTCACCGGGCGACCCACGCTTGCTCGAAGCGCCTTTTTCAGCGCAAGACGCGCCGGAGATCATCGGCACGGCGATAATGTTCCACTACATCAACCGGATGGCGAGCCTGTTTTTGGACGACACACCCCTGCCATCCAATAAAAGTTGGCTGAAAGGGACGCTCAAACGGCTGGCGGGCCGGTATTTCTCGCGAGCGGCGCGACGCAAGAAAGAGGCTGGAACCTCCCTGGCGCTGCTCCCCGCAGCAGACCTCCCGGCCGACCTCGACTGGGCGGCAGACTCTCCATGCGTTTCCGGCGCGTTTGCCCGCTTGGCCGCCGTCATCGAAACGGCAGGCCAAAACGCTCTGCCGGAATCGGCGCGATTGCTGACGCAAGCGTACGTTGAGAACTGGCGCGGCGAAACGCCCGGCTTGAGTCGCCGGTGGGTAGAGGAAGCGATTGTCGGGCTGGATGAGGCGGCAAAACCGGCGGCGCGACTCGCCCTGCTGACCGCCATCGCCGCTTACCAGATTGACCGGCAGGTAATTGACGACTTTCGCATCCACCACCCAGACGACCGGCAGTTGATCGAAGCAAGCGCCTGGGCAAGTTTCACCGCTGCCCGCCGGATTGGACGATGGCTGGGCGTGCAAAAAATTAGAAATTAGAAATAATCAAATATATTTTCTAAGGAGCCGCCTATGAAGCGGGCTTCACACGCACCAGATGAAAATGGCTCGTATTGAGCCTCGTAGCGACAGCGAAGTGGCGTTTTACGGCGGCGCTCCACTACGTTACGAGCCTAACTACAAACCCATTTACATAGGAGTTATCATTAAACTGGTTTCACCACAGCAAATGAAAATCAGTTTCGGCGGTCGGCGGTCAATGGTCGGCGGTCTATTTTCAAGGGAGATAAAATATGAAAGTTTTAGCATTGAACGGTTCACCCAGAATGAAGGCAAGCAGTACCTACCACATCTTGACCCCCTTCCTGGAAGGGATGGAAGCCGCGGGCGCAGAGACCGAACTGCTCCACATCCGCCGGCTCAACCTGCAAGCGTGCATCGGCTGTTACACCTGCTGGGCGCGCACCCCCGGCGTTTGCATCCACGACGACAGTATGGCGGACGCGCTGGAAAAATTCAACAGCGCCGATATGGTCATCTTTGGCACATCTCTCTACCATTTTACAATGACCGGCATTATGAAAGACTTCATTGACCGCCTCCTCCCCCGACTGGAGCCGTGGCTCATCCCCCATCCCAATGTGCCCGGCGTTACCGGACACCCGGAGCGCGTTCACAAGCCGGACAAAATGTTCCTGGTCTCTCCCTGCGGCTTCCCAGAATTCGAGCATTTCGACTCTCTGGTAGCCACCTTCAAGCAGATAGCGCGGATGGAGAACTGGGAATACGCCGGCGAACTCCTTCGCCCCGCCGCAGAACCCCTCAGCCGCCGCTCGCTGCAAGGGCTGTTCACCGGCTACTACGATCTGGTTCGGAAGGCGGGCGAGGAACTTATCCGCGATGAGCGCATCTCTGACGACCTGCAAGCCGAACTGCGTCAGGACCTCTTCCCCGGCGGCAAAAAAGCCTTCTACCAGATGGCGGATACCTACTGGACAGAGCAGATGGACAAATTCAAAGTGCCGGAAGACCAGCGTCATACCGTCCCCTTGCTGGCAGCCGACCTGGACAGCACGCCGATGGCGCCCGCCGGCAGCGAAATTTCCGCCGATGCCGCCCCTTCGGCTTCGCTCAGGGCAGGCCAAATTGGCGACCGCTACTACGTCCCCAACGAAATCATTATGCAAACTATGGCCGCCATGTACGATTCCAAAGCGATTCCCAACCTGCAAGCGACCATCCAGTTTCGGATTACGCCCCCCAACGTTGACTTTGACCCCGGCGCGGCAACGTGGTATCTGGATATCAACGGCGCGCGCTGCGAGCTGCATCAAGGCGAAACCGCCATCCCCACCTTAAGCGTGATCACGCCTTACGAAGTGTGGTACGACATCGGTATGGGCGATGTGGACGCGCTGGATGCCTTTACCGAAGGGCAGTACGAAGCGAGCGGCTCGCAAAAGCTGCGCAACGATATGCTGCGCGTCTTCCCCCGCCCCGAACCGGGCAGCGACGACGCCCTCACCGCCGAGGTGGAGATGATAATGTTGGGTATGCCAACTGCTTTCAATTCCAAAGCGGCGGCGGGCGTGAACGCCGTCATCCAGTTTATTCTCAGTGGCAAAGGGGGCGGCTTGTACTGTTTGGAAATTGCCGACGGCAAATGCGCCTCGCGGCGCGGCGCATTAAAAGACCCCGCTATGACCATCCACGCCCCCGCAGAAACGTGGTTAGCCATTTCCAAAGGGGAACTGGACGGGCAGCAAGCCTTTGTGAATGGCGATTATCGCGTTAGCGGCGATATGGGGCTGCTGCTGAAGTTCAACACAATGTTCGATAGCGCCCCGCAAGAGCAAGCAGGGGATAGTGCAACAAATGGACAAAGTAGAAGAAACAAAACAAAGGACAAAGGACAAATGACAAAGGACAAAACACCAATGGATATGAGTAATTTGAATTGCAAAGAGACCATCGCCGGAATGCCGACAGTTTTCAATCCCGATGTTGCGGGCGATTTAAGCGCCGACATCCAGTTCAACGTCGCCGGCGACGAACCGGGCGAGTATTACTTGAGCATCGCCAATGGCCAATGCGCTTTCAATGAAGGCGCGTCGTCTGACGCCAAACTGACCATCAACACGCCGTCGGATGTGTGGTTGGCGATCAGTCGGGGTGAGTTGGACGGTCAGATGGCGTTCATGCAACAAAAGTATAAAGTTGAAGGTGATTTTGGCTTGTTGATGAAATTCAACAAAATGTTTAAGACGTGAGGCGTACGACAAACCTTTCGGCTGCGCTCAAGACAAGCCTTCCCGGACGCTGAAATTTAGAAATAGCTTCCGGGAAGGTAGATGCGGGCAGTGAGTGGCTGCTTCAATCGGTTCCACGATTCGTCAATTCGATGAAACGCTGCTCGAATTCGCTCAAACTCACAGCCGTCAAGGCGG
>DUEH01000139.1 GCA_011192195.1 Chloroflexota bacterium
AAACCCGAAACCCGAAACTCAATTCGCGTAGCGTTCAGAAATCGTTGGGATTAAATACTCATCAAAGGCGCGGGCTGCGTCGTAATCGGGTTGCCACCCCCAATCTTGCCGGGCAAAGGTATCGTCCACATCGGCGGGCCAACTGTCAACAATGCCCTGCCGATTGTCGTCCGGGGTGAAACTGATTTGCGCGTTGGGGTAGTAGCGCAGCATCCGCTCTTTGATTTCTGCGGCGGATAGACTGAAACTGCCGATGTTATATACCAGATGCTTCAAATTCTTTCTGGGCGCAGCGGCCAATTGTAGAACGGCTTTAACCGCATCAGGCATTGCCGCAAAGGGAATGCGTGTATCCGGGCGAACAAAGGCGGCATAAGCTTTGCCCTGAGCGGCGTGATGCAGCATTTCAGGGGCGTAGTCGCTGGTTCCGCCGCTGGGGAGGGTGGCGGCGCTGATCAAGCCGGGGAAGCGGATAGACCGAAAGTCAACGCCGTAGGGTTCCGGGTCGGTAGCCAGTTGGCGGTAGTGACGGGCGTAATAGCGCCCCAGATTTTCGCAATAAAGTTTATTGCAACCGTACATTGTGCTTGGTTTGGTAAATTGGTTTTCCTTGATCTTGCTCACTTTTGTTTTGGTTTCCAGATCAGGCAGGCCGTAGACGGCAACGGAACTGGGAAAGAGAAACTTTACCGAGCGCCCTTGCCAGCGTGACTGCTCGATAGCCAGATGCAGCAGATTCAGCGTTCCTTCCACGTTGATGCGGTGCGCGGCTTCGGGCGTAAACTCGGCGCGCGTGGAAAGAAGCGCTGCCAGATGGTAAATGGACTGAATAGCGTACTCGCTGACCAAACGCTCAAAGAGCGCGGTGTCCAGAATATCGCCGACAATGGAAATCTGGCACATCGAGCGCAGCGGTTCCGGTACCGGACGAATGTCAATAGCCAGAATATTATTGTTTCCTCGCTCTGCCAGATGGGTGATTAGCGCCTGTCCAATTTCTCCGCTGGCGCCGGTGACGAGTATAACTTTTTTTCGCATAGTTGGATCTCCTTTCGGCTTCCTTGCCGATTTGGTATTATATTTTTGTGCAACTTTTGTTTGGATGACTGCGTAATAACATTATGACGAATGGGCGAATTTGCGAAACTGCGGATTTGCGTTTATTCGCCATTCGCAAATTCGCCCATTCACTATACCTTGACCTTGAAATCGCGTCAAGAAAATACGGCGCGTATTGCGGCGCGGTCAAGCTGTGCTATAATCAAGCAAATAAATTGTTGGCGTTTTCCTGACCCAGTGGTGGGCTTATCTGGTCTTTGGACACCTCACCGGTCAGTTGTGGCGCAATAATGAGTTGCAGGCCTAAAGATCAGGAGTACCATAATGTTTGAAGCATTCTCCAACATCGCATCGGCTTTTGGTTTGTCTTCTGCCGCCGGACTGAATGCCTATTTGCCCTTGCTGGTGGTAGCGTTGACAGCCCGCTACACCGACAAGATCGCCCTAAACGAACCCTGGAATATTTTGACCAACGGCTGGGTGATTGGGGCGCTGGTTGTTTTGCTGATAATTGAAATGCTTGTGGATAAAATTCCGGCGGTTGACACGCTCAACGACGGTATTCAAACGATAGGCCGCCCCTTGGCCGGGGCTGTTCTTTTTGCCGGAACTTCCGGCGTAATCGGCGAGATGAATCCGGCATTGGCTTTGATTGCCGGGCTTCTGCTGGCTGGCGGCGTTCACACGGCTAAATCAGTTACCAGACCGGCCGTAACGACACTTACCGGCGGCGCGGGCAACTGGTTTGTGAGTATTGTAGAAGATGTGGTTTCTTTCTTCACCGCCATATTTGCCATCATTTTGCCTGTTTTGATGGCTGTTTTGCTGGCCTTTGCGTTTATTTTGCTCGCCTGGGTCTTGAACAAGCGTCGGAGAGGGAAAGCGATTAGCGCTTGACTGCTACCCCACGAATGAAAACACCATCACTCACTCGCTACGCCTGGTTGTCAATAGCGGCGGCGCTGTTTACTATTGGGCTGAAGACTGCGGCGTACCTGCTCACCGGCTCGGTGGGCTTACTATCCGATGCGCTGGAATCGGTCGTCAATCTCATTGGCGCTACTATGGCGCTGGCGATGCTCACTATCGCTGCTACTCCCCCCGACGATGAACACTCCTACGGACACAGCAAAGCCGAATATTTTTCCAGTGGCGTTGAGGGCGCGCTGATTGTTATTGCCGCTATTGGCATTGCCGTAGTTGCCGGAAAGCGTCTGATGAACCCGCAGCCCATCGAGCAGGTTGGCTGGGGTTTGACGATTTCACTGATTGCTTCGGTGGTGAATTTTGGCGTTGCCCGCGTTTTGCTGAAAGCGGGCAAGGAACACAACTCTATTGCGCTGGAAGCGGACGGGCGTCATTTGATGACCGATGCGCTAACATCGGCGGGGGTGATTTTGGGCGTGGCAGCCGTTGCCGTCACCGGCTGGCAGCGGCTTGATCCTCTTCTGGCCTTGCTGGTGGCGGCAAATATCCTTTGGGAAGGCTGGAAGCTTCTAAAGCGCACCGTATCAGGTTTGATGGACACGGCTTTGCCTAAAGAGGAACAGGGCAAAATCAGGGCCGTCCTGTCGAAGTATGAAGCGGAGGGCATTCAATTTCACGCGCTGCGCACGCGGCAGGCTGGCGCGCGTCGTTTTGTTTCGATGCACGTTCTGGTTCCTGGCGGCTGGACAGTACACAGAGGACACCAGTTATTAGAGCGCATTGAAGGCGATATTCGGCAAAGCTTACCCGGCATCAGCGCCTTCACCCATCTCGAATCGCTGGATGACGCGGCATCGTGGGCGGATGTGGAGTTAGACCGGAAGGATGA
>DUEH01000014.1 GCA_011192195.1 Chloroflexota bacterium
CGGCAAGCGCTTCTGCCGACCCGCCTGCGCCCCTTTACATTTCGCAACGGCAGGTTGAAGTTGCCTTGCGTCGCCAGCGATGCGCCAGACCTGAGCCGGATGGTAAAAACCCACGGGCAGCGGTTGAAGCGACCGTCGGAGCCATCAAAAGACCATTCGGGAATGACAAATTGCCAGTTCGAGGCAAGTTTCGGATGGCTTCAATGGTGATTGGATCGGCGGCAATGGTCAATCTGCGTCGCATCCAGCGGTTTCAGGTAGAACAACGACGGGAAGCAACAAAAAAAGCGAAAGGAAAGGGAATAGAAACCTCTTTGCTTTCACTTTTTAGCCACATATCGGCAACTTTTTTGAAACAATTCTATTCAGTTACTAGCTTTTCGCCCCTCTACTATTGAGTTTTTACACCGGAGTCATCAGTTTTATTGTCAAAGAGACGGGGTCAAAGAGACGGGGCATTTCTGCCAGAGCGTGATTTTTCCAGCGAGTGAGTTGCTTGCTTGAAACGCCCGTTTCTGAGGCAAATTGCGCTAATGTTTTTTCTTCTTTAAGAAGTTCTGTAACAACGTCGGCTTTGAATTTGGCTGTGCATCTTTTTCTCATTGCTTTTTTTGATCGGACATTAATTCCTGTTTTGACTGTCTAAATTTTGGGGTCCATTATAGTTGCTGATATTGGACAATTTTGAACACCTCATCAATCCCAATAGCGTACAATGGCTAACGCAACTATTGAATACGGCGCCGGCGGTGAAGATTTTGCTCACATCCCGCGCGCGGCTGAACTTGCGTGAGGAACACGTCGTTGACCTGCGCGGATTGCCTTGTCCCGCCGCTGTCACAACTGAAAACGCCGAAAGTTTCAGCGCCGTCCAACTCTTTATACAACACGCCAGACGCGTGCAACACAACTTTAATCCCCAAAGCAAGGATATGGCCGCCATCGTCCAACTCTGCCAAATGGTCGCCGGGATGCCCCTGGCAATTGAGCTTGCCGCCGCCGAAACGCGTTATTTTCCCTGCCGTCACATCGCCGCAGAAATACAAAAACGGCTTGATTTTCAAAGCGCGCCCGCCGATAATCGCCCGGCGCGGCACATCAGTTTACGCGCCACCATTGAATATTCGTGGACATTGTTGGCAGAAAGCGAACACATCATTGACGTTGCTCGCCGTTTAGCGGTTTTTCACGGCGCATTTGACCTTGCGGCAGCGACAAAGATCACCCAGGCCACCCCTCACCAATTGGTCTCGCTGGTTGACCGATCGTTTTTGCAGCGTAATGAGCGCGGTCTATTCGAGATTCATCTCCTGATTCACCAATTTCTCAGCGAAAAGCTGGCAGACTCTCCCGTCGAAGAAATAACCTTCCGAAATCGGCACGTTGATTATTACGCAACTCTCGCTATGTCGGCATCGGGCGGCAAAGACGAAAATATGGAACGCCATTATTTTGAAGTTGTGCGTATCCTTCAACTGCACCTTGACAACACCATTGCCGCCGCAATTTGGCTAACGCGCCGCCACGATTTTTCGCAGCGCAGACTGACTTCATTGATCGAGACGTTGATTTTCTATTTTGGGCACGCGCATTGTTATCAACAATGGAAGGTTATTTTTCGTACACTTCGGCAATCGTTGCTGGAAAACCCGGACGGCAACGATGAAGAACGCTGGCTTGCGCTGATTTTTTCCAGCCGCATTGCGGAGGCAGATATTCATTTGCACGCTTATCACCGCGCAACAGAGCAATTGCGCGCCATTATGGATGAAGTGCGCGCGCTGGGAAATGCGGCGCTCACTTCGGCTTGTTTAGAAATGGAAAGTATCCTTGCCATCCGCGCGGAGGATTTCTTGGCGGCAGCGGCGTATGCTAACGAAGCTTTGCAGGCGGTTAAAACGCATGGCGGTCAATATCAGTGGCCCGTTTACCGCACTTTGGGCGATATCGCTTTGGCGGCGGGGGATTGGGCGCAAGCAAAGTCAGCGCACGAAAAAGCTTTTGCTCTCGCCGTCAAAATGGATTCGGTGACAGAAGCCTTGCCCGTTTATAAATTGGCGATGGGAAAAGTAGCGCATCGGCAGGGGCATTTAGAAGAAGCGCGCGTACTTTTAATCGAAGCGTTGGACGCCGCCCGCGTTCTTGGCAAACAAGAAGGAATTATCGCTTGCCTGACAGCCTTGGGGTGGGTGACAACTGATTTAGATGATTTGGATGGGGCGAAAGAATTGTTGGCAGAAGGCGCATCGTTGAATAAAACCTTGGGCGATTATCGTCAAACGGCTTTACTGGCCTTGGCGCAGGGGTGGCTTGCCGAAGCAAAACAAAATTTTGCCGACGCGCAGAAGTTTTACGAGCAAAGCGTGGACACCTTTGAGGAAATTGATGATCGCGCCAATTTATCTCGCGCTCAAATGCGTTTGGCGCAAATCAAACGACGAATGACGAATGGCGAATAACGAATTTTCTCGTTCCCACGCAGAGCGTGGGAACGAGAAAATGGTTACTTTTTTACATACGAAAGAATACGGGGCATTTCCATCACGTATGGGCAACCTTGCGGGCCGGGACAAGAACCGGCGCAACTCAACCCGCTGCACGCCGAAGGGGCAGCCCCTTTGACTGCGCTCAAGGCAGGGCTGTTGGCAAGCTGGCTGTCTTCTATGCGGCCTTTACGAACCCAAAACTGGATCATCCCGTCCAGGGCGCTTTGTTCTACCTTCAATTTGCGGGCCAGATCGCTTAAGTTCAAAGCGCCTTGAGCCGATTTGAATTCGTTTAAGACTTGGTGTAGCATAATCCCTATCCAATACGGGTGTAATTCAACTTTTAGACAGATACAGGAATTCACCACAGAGGCGCAGAGTCACAGAGATTTTTTATGTTTTTCTCTGCGTCTCCGCGCCTCTGCGGTGAAAACTCGCCTGAAAAGTGAAACGTACCCTATCCAAATCCCAACAACTTTCCCCCCTGAAAAATCACAAAGGCCATCAGCCAGGCCAGAACAAGCTGCCCAATGACGCTGAACCACATCCAGCGGACGCCAAATTCGTGGCGGGCTGCGGCTACGGCTACCATGCAGGGGGTGTAGATGAGAACAAAGACCAAAAAGGCAAAGGCGGCCAGAGCGGCATGTCCGTCGCTGGTAGCCTCAAAACCGGCGTGAATGGCCCCCATCAGCGCGCCAGGTTCTTCTTCCGCTTCTTCGTCGAAGAGGTTGATGCCCACAATCAAGGGGATTGATTTGAGGGTGTCAACCGTTGCGCTGATGAAACTGGTCGCCACTTGGCCTGCATCCTGAATGAAGGTCGTTGTTTCGGCTGCCTCTGCTGCTTCGGCCACGCCGTAAACCTGCGCCATTGTGCTGACCACCACTTCTTTAGCCACAAAACCGGTGATAAGCGAGCCGCTGGCCTGCCAACTGTTAAAGCCCAGCGGTTTTAAGAGTGGCGCTATGGCTCCCGATACGGTAGCAAAGGCGCTCTGATTCACGTCGGTATCAGCGAATTTACCGCCGCCGCCCATCGGAATAGCCATCAATATCCAGATGACAATGCTGGTAGCCAGGATGATGGTCCAGGCGTTTTGAATAAATGAAGCGGTGCGCTCCCACATATAAGACCACACGCTTTTGGGATTGGGAACGCGATAAGGGGGGAGTTCCATCACAAAGGGCGTTTGCTCTTTTCCCTTGAAAAGTGTGCTTTTCAGAATTAAGCCCAGCGCAACGGCGGTGAGTATGCCCAACAGGTAAAGGCTAAAAACAACCAGACCGCCATAGCGGGGAAAGAAGATGGCGGCAAAGAGAATGTAAACCGGCAGGCGGGCGCTGCAACTCATAAATGGCACCAGCAAGCCGGTTAAGATGCGGTCTTTTTCACTTTTCAGGGTGCGGGTGGCGTAAATGGCCGGAACCGTGCAGCCAAAGCCCACTACCATTGGCAGAAAGCTTTTGCCGTGCAGCCCAATCACGCTCATTAGACGATCCATCACAAAGGCGGCGCGGGCCATATAGCCGGAATCTTCCAACACGGCCAGGGCCAGATAGAGGGACATCAAGACCGGCACAAAGACCAGCACCCCGCCCACTCCGGCCAAAATGCCGTCTACAAAAAGACTCTCAACCCAGGTTCCCTCCAGGCCAATCAGCCCCAATAGCGAAACGACCCGGTTGCTGACCGGGCCGGTGACAACCCCGTCCACCCAATCGAGGTAAGGAGCGGCCACGTCGGTGGTGATTTTGAAGACGGCCCACATCAAGACCAGGAAAATGGGGATACCCAGCCAGCGATGGGTGACGATTTTATCAATTTTATCAGAAGCAGTCAGCGCCCCCGCTGCGGTGGAGCGGGTGACTGCGCCTTGCACCAGGGTATTAACAAAGTTGTAGCGACGGTCGGCCAGCATCACGTCTACGTCTTCGCCGTAGATCTGCTCCAGGCGCTCTATACTGGCTTCTAAAATTTGAGGCGCGTTTCCGTTCAGCGCCGCTACTTCCGCCAACAGCGTTTCGTCCCCTTCCAGAAGCTGAATAGCCAGCCAGCGCGGATTGTATGCCTCCGCCAACTCCGGCGTTTGAGCAATGGCTTCGCCCAGTTCTTTGAGTTCTCTTTCTATTTGCTTCCCGTAGTCCACTTGTACGGGCGTTGTTGATAGTGTCATATTTATAGCTCCCGCGTAGCGGCGACGATGGCCTCTTTTAGTTCATCAAGCCCTTGCCCCCGTCTGGCAGCCATTTTTATGACCGGGATGCCGCCCAAAGAACGAGACATTTGGGGGGCGTCAATCTTCACTCCTCGGCTATTAGCTACATCGGTCATATTCAGCGCAATGATCATCGGCGCGCCTGTTTCTAATATCTGGGTGGTCAAATAGAGATTACGCTCTAAATTGGCCGCATCGGTGACGCTCACCACCAGGGCGGGCTTCTCTTTGACAATGAAGTCGCGGGCAATTTGCTCTTCCAGCGAATAGGCGGACAGGCTGTACGCGCCCGGCAGGTCAACTATCTGGATATTCAAGCCCTTGTATTCAAAAAAGCCTTCTTTCTTCTCCACCGTTTTGCCCGGCCAGTTGCCCACGTGCTGCCGAGAGCCGGTCAAGGCGTTAAAAACAGTGCTTTTGCCGGTATTGGGGTTTCCGGCCAGGGCGATAGTTACATCAGTCATACCGTTTGCACCATAATTTTATGCGCCATCCCGCGCCCCAGGGCCAGACGAGAATCGTGTACAGCCAGGAGCAGGGGACCGCCTTCATCTTGTATTACTTGCAGCTCAACGCCCGGCGTCAGCCCCAGTTCGGTCAGGCGACGGCGCGCGCCGTGACCGGCTGTAATTTCAACCAGCGTCACCCGCTCTCCCGGCGAAACCATAGTCAAAGGCAGTTTGCCGTTGCCATTGTGTCCGTTGCCGTGGCGAGCGTGTCTGTTTCTATGTTTCCGTCGGTGTATCATTTTGTTACTCCTGCAAAAATAGGCGAAACTGCGAATTTGCGAATGATTTTTCACTATTCACTATTCACTGTTCACTGTTCACTGTTTCAAATTACCTTCACATCCCCGGCAATAGCCTGGGCCAGCGATAGCCGCTGTCCCGAAACATCCAGCAGTAAAGAACCATCGCCGGTGATGGCCAGAACCGTCACAGAGCTTCCTGTCTCAATCCCTTGACGCTTCAGAAAGGCTGTAGTTGTTTCATCCGCAGCAACCTCAACTACCTGACTTGCCTCGCCAACGCTCAACAAGGCGAGGGAGCGAGGGGAGCGAAGGGATTGAGGGGTGGAGATGTCGCTCTGATAGGGAATCGGCTCATTTTGCGGGCTGACGCTGGGGTAATCCAGATAGGCCGCTAATTGTCCTGCCAAGCGTTCCGGCGTCACGTGTTCAAAACGACAGGCCATATCTTCCGCTTCATCCGCTTCGAGTCCCAATTTTTCCACCAGAAATACTTCCCACAGTCGCCGCCGATGCAAAATTTGCCGCGCCTGCGCTTCTCCTTCCAAGGTGAGGGTGACGCCTTTGTAAGGTTCATAGCGCACCAAGCCCTTGTCGGTCAGTTTGCGGCCCATCTCGTTGGCCGAAACGGGGGAAATAGCCAACTCGTGCGCCAGCGCGGGAATGGGGACCGGCTGGTCTTCATTCTGTAACAAGGCTATTCTAAGTAGATACATTTCAACGCTTTCGCTCATTCTTCCTCCACCTGGATTATGGCACACCCTAACAAAATTGTCAAAAAGATAAGGTGAACCTTACAATCAGGAGGGTATCATAAAAAGTCAACCAAAGATAGTGACAAATGTCATCAAAAAATGGGTCAAACGTCACCACATAGTTTAAGTTTGACTAAACTCTTTCCGGGCCGAGGTCCGTTTTCTGCGCCCCTTGTTGAGTTTAGACAAGATTTTGGCGTTAGTATGGTCAGAGATACGAAGTTGTAGTACAATCTACTCGTAAGCGGGCTACTCACCAGATGATTAGAGCTGAAATTCACTGATCGGTAATACGAGTTGAAACTACATCGCGTCTCTTTTCCCGAACGCTGGATTGAGTGAGGGAAATGTGGTATTATGGGGATGTCTGATAAAATTGTATCGCGATTTCCTTCTACCTCAGCGTTGGGTGACTGGCAACCGCACCCAATGCAAAACGCCGCGCAAATTGGGTAGTGTACACATCTTGACTGATAGTGCCGCCAAAAGGCGCGAGGCTGAAGCCGTCGCGCTGAGAGAGCAAAGCCCTGACGGGCTAAAATAGGGCGATTTATCGTCCTTTGCTCTTTCAGCCCGATGCTTTAGCGTCGGGCTTCATCAGTCAAGATGTATGCACTACCACAAATTGAAACAAAGAGTGACTTATGACTAGACCCAAACACACCACCACCCAACCCCACCCCCTCCCTGACCTACCCAACTACAACCCCAAACCCGTCGACGGCGCGCGCGTGAGCGAAAGCCCCGTACCCGGCCTGACTCTGCGGCGCATCCTGCGCGGCCATACAGACTCAGTGGATCCAAATTTGCTCTAGCTGGACAACAGTCCGGCGGGTAAATCGCGGACTGTTGTCCGCTTAGAGCCTGAAATTTGGATCTACTGAGTCTGGGATAATTATTTTTTGGGAACTGCCTAATGTACCTGATAGCGGGGGGGGACTCTGATCAACTGGACGACGCCCTTTGACTCGTCGCTGATGGCTACACGGCGCTGGCATTGGCAAACTGGGGATAGAAGATGACAAGGGGGCAGGGAGAGGGGGAGACAAGGGGAGGCTTGGCTAAGACATCCCCCTGTCTCTCCCTCCCCTTGTCTCCTTGTCTTTTTTAGCGTCTGGGGCGATAAACCCAATTAACGGTCACAATTTGTACGGCAGAGGTCAAATCGCAAATACCGATGGGGTCGGTGGTGAATTGAAAGGATTCGGCGCCGGGCGCGCCGTTTTCAAGTGGAACAACAAACCAGGTATGTGAATCCGGGTTAGGCGCGCCAAAGTCAAAAGCGTAGCGCCCGTTGGCATCGGTGGGGCCGACAGTAAACACGCTGCCGGCCACGCCTACTTCTCCCACCTGTAAATAAACGCCACCTGTTGCGCGGTTGTCTATTCCCTTAACTACTCCATGCACTCTAACCACCTCGCAGTTGGCCTCTTTTTGAACCTGACCGACAATGTAAAGCGGCAAGGGCGTGGATGTGGGCGGCGGGAGCGGCGTAAAGGTAGGCGTTGCGGTAGACGTTTCAGTGGGCCGCGTTGTGGGTGTAGGAGAGGGGCTTGAAGTAGGCGTAGGCGTTCTGGTTTCAGTAGGAGTTGCAGTGTCGGAGGGAATGGGAGAGGGCGTTGGCGTCCACGTAGGCCCAAAGATGGAAGTGGGGGTAGGTGTGTCAATATCTACTTGCGGAACCATAGCCAGTGCAGTTTCCTGCGCGGCAATTTCCGCCCGTTCGGTAGCCAGTTTTGGCGAATAGGGGTTAAAGAAGACGTCTGGCACTACAAATATAGCCGAATAACACAGACACATTAACATTGTGGCGCTAATAAGTGCAACTGTTAGCGCCAGAGCCGCTTTATCTGACATTCTACGCATAGCGGATACTCCTTTTGAAAATAAGGCAGAAAGTGAAAAGCGCCTTGGGATAGAATATTTGACTTCTGGCAACCGGTTTCAGGCTAAAAACCTACTCCGTACTGCTTACTGCCTACTGCCTAATATTTCCTCATCGCTGATCAACGTGTAATAATCTACGCCGTCAACAGTAAGATAGCTCACGCGCAGTTTTGTGCCCGGTTGGGTTTCTACTAATTTGGCGGTGGCATCGAGCAACTGCGCTTTCAACTGCTCGCTGGGATAGTTAGGATATTGCCCCAGTTGACCGGCCAAGAGTTGCCGTCGCAAAGCTTCTTCCGTAGAGCGATTAATTTGCGAAGCGTCTGGCATTGCGACAATAATGTCGTTATACAGCCTGAATAGCGCTTCATAACTGGCAGTCAATTCAGCCCTGATCTGCTCGGCCTGGTCTTCCCACTCAGGGATTATGCTGATACCAAAGCCTTGTCTGGCCAAGCGATATTTGATACTTTGCCAGTTGATTTTTGCTTGAAGAAGATCAACTTTTCCTGATAGCTGTTTTTCTGTCTCCAGCGCCTGGGCAATGAACCGGGATTTAACCTGATCTTCTTTTAGTAATGCTTTTTGCAAGGCGGCAATTGTTTCCGGTCTGGCCTCACCGCCCAGTTCAACCAATTCTCTTCCCAAAACCTGAGCCGCTTGCCAGCGAATCGCTTCTGCCTCTTGCACTTCCAGAGGATAAGATATTTTCTTACCCACCGGCAAAACCAGAGGCGCTTCTGACAGAGTTTCCAGGTTGGCCGGATTCAGGCTTAATTCCAGACTCTTTCGCGCTAAATCTTTTAAGCCTATGTTTCGGTAAGCTTGACCAAGTTGCTCCAGAATGGTGCGCCGGTAGGCGGGCTGTAAGTAGGCGCTCTCTGTAGCCACCAGAAATGCCTGATCCAGATAGATTTTGGCTAAAATTGGATCGCCTGCTTCCGCTAAGCCAATACCGGCTTGCACAAAAATATCGGCCCGGAGCGTATCTGACAGGTCAGGACTAAGGGTGGCCAATGTACCGGCCATTTGATAGCTTGATCTGGCGTGGGCGGTGTCGTCTGCCTGAGTAAATTTATTGGCCAATAACAGTAAATTTCCGGCGGCGTCTTTGGCCTCTATCTCCGGGCTAAAGATAATGGTTGCTAAAGCCGCGCCCGGTCTGGATTTGTTAATGGCTCGCTCTGCCACATCAAGGGGAGATATTCCTCCCAGTTGGGCAATTGCCAGGGCCGGGTCAACATCTTTCGCATTAACCGCAGAAACAGGGTTTTCCAGAACCTTGACAGGCTCTATATCTTCCGGCTTGACCAAAAACGAAAAAATGATCAGACCAGAAAGAAGTATAACGATGACCAAGGCGCTCAAAATAGCAATAACGCCAAATTTTGAAGGAGATCTTTGCCGCATTTTACTGGCTCCATAGAACGCTTAAGTTAAAAAACAAGGTAACTACTCACCCCCCTCATTCCCCCCGTCAACGGGGGGAAGTTTAAAAGCCTCCCCTTGATTTCGGGGGGAGGTTTGGAGGGGGGGTGAGTAGTTACAAAACAAGAAACCAGTATAACATTGAGCATTGCCGTCAACAAATACCTATCAATTATAAACCCCGCCAACTTACCATAACTAATAACCCTATTATACACAACATATAGACATAATGCAATCGCCTTCAATAAAAAGGAGACACCCGCTACATGGCGGACGTCTCCGGGCAGGGCTGTTCAGTTCTCCGTACAGAGTAGGTGCAATGCACTTTCGCACCGCCTTACAAGGCAAAATTAACTTATTTTACGCAGTAAATTGCAAGAGAAGACAATGCGTTAAGTGCATCGCACCTGATGTTTGCGCCTCTGCTTTTTAGAACTGAACAGCCCTGAGAAATTGTCCGTCTTTTCCCTTAACTTTCAGCAAGGAGTCATTGGAACGGGCTATAAATTGAAATTCGCTTGAGAGTTCTTCTTCAACTTCAATTTGTTGCTGCTGCAACACCCACTCTGCCCAGGCTTGATTGTAAATGTGGATGATTTTTTTGCCGCCGGTGTCGTATTTGCCCATTCGTTGCAACCTTTAGGGTATTGTACCCGGCCAACGCTATCCTTTCAACTTCCAGACAGTACCATCGGAACGGTCTTCCAGAATAACGCCCAGTTCTATCAGGTGGTCGCGGATGGCGTCGGAGGTGGCCCAGTCTTTTTTGGCGCGCGCCTCCTGACGCAGGGTGATGAGCAGATTGAGCAGACCGTCTACCAGATTGCCGCCCACCTCGGCGCTCAGGTCGCTGGGAATGAGTCCCAACACGTCTTCGCCCAATTCGCGGTAGAGGCGGTCAATGGCTTGCAAAGCGGACGCAGAAAGTGGTTGTTCAGCGTTTAGCAGGGTGTTGACCGCTTTGTTCAGGTCAAAGAGTACAGCAATGGCTTGCGAGGTGTTGAAGTCGTCGTTCATCACTTCAGTGAAGCGTTCTTTGTGTTGCGCCAGCATATCAGTGATCGCGGGGGGAATATCGCCGGAGGGGGCGCGTTGAAGTTGGTCGCGCAGCAGTTTAACGGTGGCGTGCAGGCGAGCCAATCCTTTTTCCGCCGCACCCAGCGCCTTGTTGCTGAAGTCAAGCGGAGATCGGTAGTGGCTGCTGAGAATAAAGAAGCGCACGGTTAGGGGCGCGCAGGCTTTTTCCAGCAGGGGATGGCTTCCGGCAAAGAGTTCTTTCAGGCTGATGGCGTTGCCCAGGCTTTTGCCCATTTTCATCCCGTTGACCGTGACCATATTGTTGTGCAGCCAGTAGTTGGCAAATTGCGCGTCGTGGCAGGCTTCGCTTTGGGCAATTTCGCTTTCGTGATGGGGGAAGATGTTTTCCAGTCCGCCGCCGTGAATGTCAAAGGGTTGGCTTAGGTACTTGGTGGACATAACGGAACATTCAATGTGCCAACCGGGGTAGCCTTTGCCCCAGGGGCTGGACCAGCGCATCAGGTGGCCTGTTTCGGCTTTTTTCCACAGGGCAAAGTCGGCGGGGTGTTTTTTGTCCGGGTTCACGTTCACCCGCGCGCCTTCTTCCAGTTCTTCCACTTTTCTACCGGAGAGTTTACCGTATTCTTTGAAGCTGTGAACGTCAAAGTAGACCGAGCCGTTGACAGCGTAGGCGTGGCCCTTTTCAATGAGTTCTTCGATCATTTCAATCTGTTCCGGGATGTGACCGGAGGGGCGCGGCGCAATATCGGGGCGAGCCACGTTAAGGGCGTCCATATCTTCAAAGTAGCTGCGCGTGTAGGCTTCTACCACTTCCATTGGCTCGATGCGCTCTTTGCGGGCTTGTGTGGCAATTTTGTCTTCGCCTGCATCGGCGTCGTCGGTCAGGTGGCCTACATCGGTGATGTTTTGCACGTAGCGCACTTTGTAGCCTGAATAGCGAAAGTATTTGACGATTACATCAAAAGAAATGTAGCTTTTGGCGTGCCCCAGATGAGAGTGTCCGTACACCGTTGGCCCGCAGACGTAAATGCCTACAAAACCATCTTCAACAGGCTCGAACACTTCTTTTTTTCTGGTCAAAGAATTGTAGAGTTTCATAATAAATTAAGGCAGAAGGATGAAGGATGAAAAATAATTACAGTCCAACCTTTCATCCTTCATCCTTCTCTGCCTTTATCCTTTGTATGTGTTATTTTTCCGGTTGAGCGAAGATCATTCGTCCGGCGGCGGTTTGAAGCACTTTGGTTACAGTTATTTCAAGGATTCTGTCAATGTGCCTACTGCCGCCCTGCACCACAACCATAGTGCCGTCATCAAGATAGCCTACGCCCTGCCCGTATTCTTTACCTTCCTGAATGATCTTGAGCGCCAGCGTTTCGCCGGGGAGGTAGATATTTTTGACAGCGTTGGTCAGTTCGTTGATATTCAGTACCGTTACGCCCTGCAATTTTGCCACGCGATTCAGGCCGTAGTCGGTGGTGAGGATGGGACAGCGAAGTTGTTTGGCTAACATAACCAGCTTATCGTCAACTTCTTTGATGTGTTCAAAGTCTCGGTCTGTTATGCGCAACGGAACGGCGGCATTTTCTTGCAACTGGCTCAATATTTCCAGGCCCCGGCGCCCGCGACTACGCCTTAGAGCATCGGAGGAGTCAGAAACGTGCTGGACTTCGTTCAACACAAATCTGGGAACAAGCAGCGTGCCTCTGAGAAAGCCGGTTTGGCTGATGTCGGCAATGCGTCCGTCAATGATAACGCTTGAATCCAGTAAAAGCGCGTCGGAAAAAGGAGAGGGCGCCGCTTTGTTTCCGCCGCGATTTCCGGCGACCAGCAACGGCGCATTCAGCAGGGCGGTAATATCCTGGTGACGCATCACCATAATTGCTATACCAATGTAGCCGAATATCAAACTAATGCTGATGGGCAAAATTTTGTTAAAGGGAGGCGGCAGCGTGGACAGCGGCGCGGTGAGCAGCGCGGCTATAGCCAATCCAATGGCCAGGCCAAATATGGCGGCAATCAGGCGCGAGGCCGGCAGGCGGCGAATCTGGTAACGCACCCAATTAAAGGGCTTTAGGGTGATCCAGGGCGTTATCAATAATCCCAGCGCCGCGAATGACAGGCTCATAGCAATGCTTAAGCGAAGGGATGTATCGCTGTCGCCAGGGGAAATTTGTAACAAAGGTGCCAGTTGTACGCCGATGACGGCAAAGACAACCATTCCTACCAGTCGAAGGATAAGTTCAATGCTCATAGTGTAAATCAGCCCGATGCTGTTTGATGAGAAGACCAATAATAAAAAGGGATGGTAACACGAAGGGGGTGAAAAGTCAAAGGGGTTGGAAAAATCATATTAAGGCTAGTTGTAAAGCCTCTGGCAACGAACGGGCGGGAAGGAGTTTCAGGGCAGGAAAAGCCGCTGGGCGGGGGGCGTTGGATTGAGGAATGACGCAGCGTTTGAAGCCCAGTTTAATAGCTTCTTTTAAGCGATTTTCCAGGTGTCCAACGGTTCTCAATTCGCCGGATAAGCCAACTTCGCCAACAAGGGCCATGTCTGCGGCAACGGGGCGATTTTTGAAACTGGAGGCAATGGCAGCGGCTACGGCCAAATCCGCCGCCGGTTCGCCAACTCGCAGGCCGCCCACTACGTTCACAAATACGTCTTGATCGCCCATCCGAATTCCCACGCGCTTGGTTAGCACGGCAATTAACAACAACAGGCGATTCATATCCACGCCGTTGGGGGTTCGGCGGGGGTTGCCGAAGCTGGTAGCGCTGGCTAATGCCTGAATTTCTACCAGCAGCGGGCGGGTTCCTTCCATTGTAACGGTGATGGCGGAGCCGGAGGCGTTGGGCAATCGCTCTGCCAGAAAAATCTGACTGGGGTTTTCAACTTCCACCATCCCCACGTCTTTCATCTCAAAAATGCCCACTTCGTTGGTGGCGCCAAAACGATTTTTGACTCCCCGCAGCAGACGATAGGTGTGAAAACGTTCTCCTTCCAGATAAAGGACAACGTCTACAATGTGTTCCAGCACTCTTGGCCCGGCAATGCTGCCGTCTTTGGTTACGTGTCCAATCAGAAAGATGGGAATGTTGCGCCCTTTGGCAATGCCCTGAAACTGCATAGCCGATTCTCTGACTTGCGTAACAGAGCCGGGCATAGAGGTGAGTTCATCTCGGTAGATGGTTTGGATGGAGTCTATAATGATTAGCTTGGGCGCCAGTTTTTGGATGTGCTGAAGGATGGCGTTGACGTTGGTTTCGTTGAGGATGAAAAGATCGCCTGCGCGCAGCCCCATTCGCTCGGCGCGAAGTTTGATTTGGTGGATGCTTTCTTCGCCGGAGACGTAGAGGATGGGGCCGTTCTGTTGCGCCAGTTCCGCCGAAATTTGCAACAGCAAGGTGCTTTTGCCTACGCCAGGGTCGCCGCCAATTAGAACCAGAGAGCCGGGGACAATGCCGCCGCCCAGCACGCGGTCAAATTCGCCCACGCCAACTTTGATGCGCTCGATGTTTTCGGTTGGTACCTGGGAAAGACGTTGAGGAACAGAGGCGCCTGGCAAATAGCTTTTGGCGCGGTGTTCGCTTTGAGCGCCTTTGGCGGGTTGGGCAATTGTCTCTACCAGCGAGTTCCATTCATTGCATTTTTGGCAGCGCCCCACCCACTTGGGGTATTCAGCGCCGCATTGCTGGCAGACGTAGACGGTTCTTGGTTTAGCCATAGCTGTTAGCGGTTAGTTTTATAAACATTGCTTCTGTGAGTGATTTGTAAAATGGTCACTACTTGCTCACCCGTATTCACCTGATAAACTACTCGCCAGTCGCCCACGCGCCAACGATAAAAACCAGTCAGTTTACCTTTTAAGGAGATGGCTTGGGGATATTGCAAGGGATTTTTACGCAGGCTATCTAAACATTGATTTACTCGTTTTGTTATATTTTTTGTAAGTTTCTGGTAATCTTTTTGGGCTTCTCTGGTCAGGATAATCTCATACATTGCGCCGGATATCCTCAAAGCGAACGACGTCATTATTCCTAACTTGCTGTTTAGCCCGCTCAAATCCGTCTATAAAACCGGGAATTGCTTCTAATTCTTCTGTGGCTTCCCAACGTTCACGTTCATAAAGATAATTCATAAAATCGACAACACTTTGAAGGCGTTCAGGAGAAAGCAAGTGTAATAGTTGTTCGGCTTGTTTGATACTAGCCGTTTGTACAGTCATTATATTCCTCATAATTTCAGATAAAATGAACGCGCCGCATGCTGCATCCTACATCACGGCTTCCAGCGTGTTGACGGTTTCGTTAATGGCGGGAATTTTCGCTTCCGCCTGCCCAATGATGTTAATCATAATTTCTTCGTTCTGGTAGTCTACTTCCAGCGTGTTGTGTTCCTGATATTTGCCGGAGAGGATGCCTTCAGACAGCGGGTCTTCAATATGTTCTTGCAAGACGCGGCGCAGGGGGCGGGCGCCAAATTCAGGGTCATAGCCTTCTTCGGCCAGATAGTCTTTGGCGTTGTCGGTCATGGTGACGGCTATGTCTTTGTCATAGAGTCGGGAGCGAACATCGCGCAGTTCGTATTCCATAATGTCTTTGATCTGCCCTTTGGTGAGCGCTTTGAAGATCATTACGCCATCGAGTCGATTGCGAAATTCAGGACGGAACATGCGCTCCATTTCGCCCATTACCTTTGTGCGCATCTCTTTGTAGTTTTCATCTTCTGTTTTGAGGGTGTCTTGCTTGAAGGTGAAGCCAATGTTGACTCGTTTGATCAGGTCTGCGCCCACGTTTGAGGTGAGGATGATGATGGTGTTTCTAAAGTCGATGCGTTTGCCTTTGGCGTCGGCCAGTTGACCGTCTTCCATGATTTGCAGGAGCATGTTGAAGGCTTCCGGGTGCGCTTTTTCAATTTCGTCAAAGAGGATGACGGAGTAGGGGCGGCGGCGGACAGCTTCGGTGAGTTGGCCGCCGTCTTCATAGCCCACGTATCCGGGTGGTGAACCGACCAGTCGGGAGACGTTGTGACGTTCCATAAATTCGCTCATATCCAGTTTGATGAGCGCCTCTTCGCTGCCAAAGAGAAATTCGGCCAGGGTTTTTGCCAGCAGGGTTTTCCCCACGCCCGTTGGCCCCAGAAACATAAATGTGCCAATAGGTCGCTTGGGACTTTTTAGTCCGGCTCTGGCTCGCCGAACCGCTTTGGAGATGGCGCTGATGGCTTCATCCTGCCCAATTACGCGATTGTGCAACGCTTTTTCCATTTGCAGCAGACGCTTCGATTCTTCTGTAGCAATGCGCTGTACAGGGATGCCTGTGACCATTGCCACTACATCGGCAATGTCTTCTTCTGTTACGTTGATGTCTCCTTTTAGCGAGGGGTCACCGCTGGTGTCCAGATGGTGTTGCAGTTCGCGCTCGCGGTCTTTCAGGCTGGCGGCCAATTCATAGTGACCGGCGCTGATCACTTCTTGTAATTCGCGGCGAATGTCGCGTAATTCAATGACTGTTTCCCGGTCTGAATCACTGTTGAAGGGGGTTTTATAAAGGCGCACGCGCGCGCCGGCTTCGTCAATCAGGTCAATGGCTTTGTCCGGCATAAAACGGTCGGTAACGTAGCGGGCAGAGAGGTTGGCGGCGCTGGTTAACGCTTCATCGGTGATGTTCAGGTTGTGGTGCGCTTCATAGCGTCCGCGAATACCTTTGAGGATTTCAATGGTCTCTTCAATGCTTGGTTCTTCTACCATTACAGACTGGAAGCGGCGTTCCAGAGCGGCGTCTCCCTCTATGTGTTTGCGATATTCGTCCAGAGTGGTGGCGCCAATGCACTGTAATTCACCGCGCGACAGGGCGGGTTTGAGAATATTGGCTGCATCTACTGAACTGCCCGCCGACCCCGCGCCCACCAGCATATGAACTTCGTCAATGAAGAGGATGGCTTCGGCGTTCTTTATTTCCTCAATGACGCGCTTGAGGCGTTCTTCAAATTGACCGCGATACATAGTTCCGGCCACCAGCGAACCAACGTCCAGCATGACCACCCGTTTGCCCAACAGGGTGTCCGGGGTTTCGCCTTTGACAATGCGCTGGGCCAGTCCTTCTACAATAGCTGTTTTGCCCACGCCCGGTTCGCCGATGAGGGCGGGGTTGTTTTTGTTTCGGCGAGAGAGGATTTGGATGACTCGTTCTATCTCCGTTTTTCGCCCAATGACCGGATCAAGTTTGCCTTGCGCGGCTTTGGCCGTCAGGTCGGTACTCAGTTGGTCAACCAGCGGTGTGTCTTTTTTGCCTTTGCCCTTGCCACTTTGGCTGGAGCTTTCCATCATTACGCGGGCCGTTTGAGCGCGAACTTTGTCCAGGCCAACGCCCATACTTTTGAGTACGTCCACCGCTACGCCTTCGCCTTCTCTGATAAGGCCCAGCAGCAGGTGTTCCGTGCCAATGTAGTGATGTCCCAGGCGGCGGGCTTCGTCTACGGCCAGCTCGATGACTCGTTTGGTGCGCGGGGTCAGGCTTAGTTTGCCGTACATTGCTCGCTGGCCGCGGCCAACGGCGCGTTCTATTCGCTCTCTGATCTTTCGCAGATCAACTTTCATATCTCGCAATACGCGAACCGCCACGCCGTTTTCTTCTCTGATCAGACCCAATAAAAGATGCTCTGTGCCAATGTAGTTATGGTTCAACCGCTGCGCTTCTTCCTGAGCCAGCGTTAGGACACGGCGCGCTCTTTTGGTAAACCGGTCAAATTTATCAGCCATTGTAGTATTCCTTTTCTGAGGCAAGGGGAAAATTTAATTTGGATGCAGTTCCTCTCAGTTTCTTAAATTCATTATCGGCTATTTTGCCACGAATTAGCGCGAATTCCACTAATTATTTGTCTTTTTTCGTGTTAATTCGTGGAATTCGTGGCGAAAATGATGTCAATATGTTGTTAGGAACTGAGAGGAACTGCACCCATTTCATTTGGGTGTGTTTCATTTGAGTAGGAGAAAGAGAGGGGAAGTGGGGGGGGGATACCTCCCAAGCCTCCCGGCCTGCGATGCTTTTCTACTCAAATGAAACACACTCATTCCATATATGATGATATTATAGCTCATCTTGCCTTAACTTTAAATTAAAATTGCTCAAAATGGGCTTAAAATTTTTGGAAAATTTGTATCATTATACCAAAGGTCTTCAAAATTCGGAATTTTGTTTTTTCCCCTTGTGGAGAGGACGCAAAAAAAGGGCGAGTCCGAAACTCACCCTTTTTTTATACGGTCTTTAGGTTTTTGATTAGGCTGCGCTTAGGCCGCTTCATCTTCGGGGTCAGCTTTGGCGAGAGACTCTTCCGGCTCACCCTCTGCGCTTGCTTCGCTTTCTACTTGCGCTTCGGCTTCGGGAGCAACTTCATCATCAACACTGACTTCTTCCGGCGCTTCCTCGTCGTCAAAATCTTCCACCTGATCAGCCTGTTTGATGCTCAAGCCCATACGACGTTTTTCCGGCTCGATGCTGATGATACGCACCTGAACTTCTTCGCCCTCTTTCGCAATCTCACGGGGATGACCAATCTGCCGGTCAGCCAGTTCCGAGATATGAATTAAGCCTTCAATGGTGTTGTCAATGCGGGCAAAAGCGCCAAAGTTGGTGAGTTTGGTAACCGTTGCCGTGACAATTTGACCGGGTTGGTAGTGGTCTAAAACGGTACTCCAGGGTTCCGGTTGTAATCGCTTCAGGCTTAAGCCTACGCGCTGGCGGTCATAGTCAATGTTCAGTATGTAAACATCAACCTTTTCACCCACCTTCAAGACGTTGCGCGGATGAGAAACTTGCGCCCATGACAATTCAGACAGATGGACCAAGCCTTCCGTGCCGTTCAGGTCTACAAAAGCGCCAAAGTCTGCCAGACTGGTGATGCGACCTTGCAAGACTTCGCCTTCGGTCAACTCGGCCAATCTGTCGGCTTTCTGTTTTTTGCGCAATTCCTGAACCGCCGCCTTTTCAGACAGGATCAAACGATTTCGGCGTCGGTCCACCTCGATAATCTTGAGGTGTAATTTTTTGCCGATGAAGTTAGACCACTGTTTGCCTCTGTCACCGCCCATACGAACGTTATCCAATTGCGAACCGGGTATAAAGCCTCTTACGGCGCCAAAGTTGGCAATAAGCCCACCCTTGTTGGTGCTGACAACTTCGCTCTCAAAGGCTTCGCCTGCTTCATGGAACTTTTGGGCTTTGTCCCAATCCCGCTCTATGGCGGCTTTGTTCAGCGAAAGGATGACATAGCCATCCTCATCAGCCAAATGGATGACGTAAATGGGAATTTCGTCGCCCACGTTCAGGGTTTCTAAATATTCAGGGTCAACACGCTCCAGGTCTTTGGACTTGACAATCCCTTCATACTTATAACCAACATCAACCAGAATTTCATTGGGACTGATACTGACAATTGTCCCTTTGATGATGGTTCCTTTTTTGACCGGCTGCATCTCAAACGATTGTTGATCTAGCAGTTCAGCCATGCTCATTTCGTCTTCTGGTGCAGTTACTACATTATCACTGGTAAAATTGGCCTCTCCTTGCATAAACGCTGGTGGCTCCTCCTTGAGATTAAAACTTTGCCCCATTATACAATGCTTTGGGGTAGAAATCAATTGGCTGCAACTCTTTTTACCATCAGAGCCGGTTGGGGATGACCGTCCAATATTGCCTGATAAACGGTTTCTATTTGGGACCCCACTTTTCCCCAGGTGTAATGGGCTATTACTTGCCGGCGCAGCGCCTGTCCCAGTTCAGCTTTTTCTGCCGAAGGCATATCCAAAGCGTGGGCAATGCGCTCTGCCAGACTTTCGGCGTTGCGGGTTTTTGGAAAAAGCCCCAGCGCCCCCAGATATTCTTTGCTGACCGGTATGTCAAAGGCAAGGGTAGGTAACGCCATACTCATATAGTTGAGTATTTTTCCGTTCCCCTCTGTGGCCGATAGTTTGGGCGCAATAGCAATGTCTCCAATGGCAAGATGGGGAACCAGATGCTCATAAGGCATTTTGCCGGTAAAAGTAACCCGATCTGCTATGTTTAACTGTTGCGCCATTTCTTGATAGTACGCTACCGACGGAAAGCCCATCAGCAACAGGTGAAAGTCGTCTCGTTGCGATTTCAGGATGCTCAAGGCTTTCAGCATCAATCCAACACCCTGATATTCCGTTAAAAGTCCCACAAAGACCAGCAATTGCTTGTGTTGGGGAATACCCAGCGATTGCTTCAGCGCGATTTTTTCCGCATTGGAAAGCGCTGCCGGGTCAAATCGGTCCGGATTGGCGCAATCCGGCGTGGGGTGAACTCTTCCGGCGGGGACCTGATAGTCTTCTATAAGCAATTTGGCGGCGTTATGCGAACTGGTCAAAATGGCTTTTGCCATAAGGTCAATTCGTTTTTCCAGCCAACTCAAGGGCTTGAAGAATTTACTATCCTTTTTAATGAAGTGATGATCCAGCATTTCGCCGCTAAGGCTGCCTTGAAAATCAAAAAGCAGCGGCGCGCCGGTCAATTTGCTCAGAAACCAGCCCAGCAAAGCGCCTTCATGCATGTGGGCGTGAATGATGTCCGGCTTGTTTTTGAGAATATAGCCCAGCGATTTGATCGCCAGCATTACATCCAGGTAAATCTTGTGCCGGGAAGACCCCACTTCGATGCGATAGTTGAAGGGTACGCCCCAGCAGCGACGCACATCCAGATTGGCAATATCCCTGCCGTTTGGATAAGCCAGGATCGTCACGCGATGCCCTCGTTGCTGCAAGGCTACGGCTTCTTCCAGAATACGCACCGGGTTGCCGTAGTCGGCAAAAAACATAGTTGGGGCCAGCATCAAAATATTGTAGGATTTGTTGGCCGTTGCATTTTGCATCATTCTCAACTCTCCAAACGGCCTCGATTGTAGTGCAAAGCGAAGATAAGCACAAATTAGGTAGAGCTTAAGTTGCCGGGGCGCTGGGGTCGTTCAATGGGAAAGACATTTTTAAGCACGAATAACACGAATTTTCACTAATTTTTAATTTTTATATTCGTGTAAATTAGCGCTATTCGTGGTTAGATTTTTATCCTTTACGCCAATCCCATTCAAGGACCCCAGCGCCCAATTAGCAATGAACAATGCTCGAGGAGTAAAAAATGCGTAAAAATCTAACAAGATTATTTGTTTTCTTAATGTTCATCAGTTTGATTGTTTGCGGGACCGCCGCCGGCGGCGCTGAAAGTAGCGAATCATCTTCATCGCCGCTGCAATTGCCCGTAAAAATGGCGGACGCGGAGTCGCCGGCGCGGGTGGAACAGCCCACAACGGCCTCTTTGTCTCGGCAAAACGAAGAAGGTGAGGGCGCGGAGACTCCTCAAACAACGTCTATCTTCCAGGGGGATGGAGATTCGCCGGAAGCGCGGGCTATCCAACCGATTGCCAATCACCCGGATGCCGCCGCTTGTCTGGCTAACTATCCCAACTGGCGCGCCGAAGCCTACGAAGAAGATGGCGACCTATAGGGCGCTGAGTTTTTTGATGCAGATACGGAAGAATGGCTGGGCTACGGACAGGTCAATCTGGCTGCCGGCGAGGTGTTGGAGCTATACGCGCCCCGTGAGTTGAGCCAGGAGGAATTTCAGGCGGGGCAGGCGGCGGTGGAAGCGGTAGTGTTGGATGACGCCGAAGTCTTGGCCTTGTTGGGCGACCCGGCTGACTGGGATCACGGCAGCGATTATGATCGTTTTGAGGAAGATTGGAGCGTCTGGTTTGATAAAGGTCTGGAAAGCTGGCTGGTAATAGCGCGTCAAGATGAGGATACGGAGAAATATCACATCGAGGATATTCTTGATCCAATGGCTTTTGATGCGGCGCAAGCGCAAGAGCTAACGCGGAATCAGGCCATCGAATTGGCCTACTCCGCCGACGACGTTGACGAAGCTCTGAACGGCCTGGACGATTGGCGCATCTACGTTGAAAATCAGGGCGGCTCAGTGTGGTCGGTCAGCTTTGCGGCGGATGGAAAAGAGTTGTTTTACGCTCTGGTTGATATAGAGGCGGAGCAAGTGCTGGAAGCAAAAGCGGAATAGAATCCTTAGAAATCAACGGCCAAACTGGTTAATGATCACCTCGCCATCGGGGAATTGGGTCATCAGCTTGAGTTCGCCGCCCAGCGCCGCTAATATTCGCCGCAAAGTGCTTACGTGCATATCGCCCTGATTTTCCATTTTCGACAAAGCCGCCTGATTGACTCCAAGCGCCTGGGCCAACTGCTGTTGGGTGAGATGACGCGTGTGCCGGAGTTCTTGCAAGGCCATCTCCAGTAGCATTCCTTGAGCGCGTTCCTCGATTCACGCTTGTCGATCCGGCGACATTTTGCGCATCAGAGCATCAAATGATTTTGCCATTATATCAACCCTTCCTCTTTTGTACACGTTCAGTGAAACCGCCCAAAACACTACAACGAATTGGGAAAAGAACGAATTTATCTGCGTTCTGTTCGTTGATTTCTCCATTCGTTGTAGTGTTTCCGCATGCATAATCGGTTTTACTCAACTTGCACCCTCTTTTAACTGTTTTAGTTTCGTAAAAAACCCTGTTACATTTCAAACATCTGTTCCCTATCCGGTCCCACCGAAATATAGCGCAAGCGAGGGTTGACCACGCCGCCCACCTGCGTTAGCGCTTCAATGCGGCGCAGGTAAGCCTGCGCCGCGGCGGGTAAGTCCTCCCAGGCGCGGACGCGAGTGGTGTCGCTTTGCCAGCCGGGCCAGGTTTCGTAGACCGGCTCAAGCGTGCTGCGCTTGTCGGGGTGCTGCATATCGGGCAGCAGGTCAAGGGTGTCGGGGTAACGGGTGATGACTTTTCCGTCAGGCAAGCGATAGCCGGTGCAGATTTTGATCTCTGACAGACCGTCCAGCACGTCCAGCTTAGTCACGGCTAAATCGGTGAAGCCGTTGAGCCAACTGGAATAGGCCAATGCTACGCCATCCAGCCAACCGCAGCGACGTTTGCGCCCCGTTGTTGCGCCAAACTCTTTGCCCACGTTGCACAGGGTTTCGCCTGCTTCAAAATCGGCGCTGTTTTCGTGCAGTTCGGTGACAAACGGCCCGCTGCCGACGGCGGTGCTGTATGTTTTCACCACCGCTACCACGCGCTCGATGGCGTTTAGCGGCAGTCCCGCGCCTACAGCGGCGTAGCCGGGCGTGGGGTTTGACGAAGTGACGTAAGGGTAAATACCCCAATCCACGTCGCGCATCACGCCCAGTTGACCTTCCAGCAAGATTTCCTGAGCGCTGCTGGCGGCTTCTTGAACCATCGGCAGCATATCCACAATTTTGTCGCCCAACTGTTCGCCCCAGGCCAGACATTGTTGGTAGAGCGCCTCAAATTCCAGCGATTCTTCGCCAAAGCGGGCGAATTCTTTATTTGCGTAGTCAAGCGATTGCGTCAAACGAAGTTTCAGCCATTCCGGGCGTTTCAAATCGCCCAATCTTATGCCGCGCCGGGCCATTTTGTCGGCGTAGCTTGGGCCAACGCCTCGTTTGGTGGTTCCCAAACCGCGACCTGTTTTCTCCTTCAATCCATCCAGCAGGCGATGGGTGGGTAAAATGACCTGCGCTCGCTCTGAAAGCCACAGGTTATCTATTGAAACGCCAATGCTTTCCAAAACCTGCATCTTGTTCAACACCACTTCCGGGTTCACCACGCAGCCCGTCCCCACAATGCAAGCCGTGTCAGCGTTAAAAATGCCGGAAGGGATGATGTTCAGCACAATCTTTCCTCCCTCGGCCTGCTGCGTTTGTTGGTTGATAATGGTGTGCCCCGCGTTGTCTCCCCCCTGAAAGCGAATCACCATTTGGCTGTGTTCGGCCAGATTATCTACTATTTTCCCTTTTCCTTCATCGCCCCACTGGGCGCCAACTACTGCTGTCACAGACATAATGCCCTCCCTTGAAAATAGGCGAATGTGCGAATGGCGAATAGAACCAATTTTCATCCGCTGTGGTGTGCCGTAGGCTCATGGACATTCCCTTGAAAATAGCTGTCAGCTATCAGCGATCAGCTTTACGGCTGATAGCTGACCGCTATAAATATACAACTGATTTTTAGCTTGAGCAATATTGGGCAAGGCGCGGCTTGATACAGTAGAAGTTTCCACTTAATTATGCTATAATTAACTTTATGCAGTGACCAGTGACCAGTGAACAATGAACAATGAATAATTTTTCACTATTCACTATTCACTATTCACTATTCACTATTCACTATTCACTATTCATTGTTCATTGAATAACCTCAGGGGGTTCCAGTGAGTATCCAAACACTTGATCGAAAAAAAGAAGCAATCTGGATGCGGCCTGCTGCGCCGGTTGAATCGCTCTCTCTCAATTCTGGCGACCGCCTTTCGCGGACAGAGTTCGAGCGGCGTTACCACGCCCATCCGGAGATCAAAAAAGCTGAATTAATTGAAGGAGTTGTCTACGTGCCATCACCCATACGATATGAAAACCATGCCAATCCTCATTTTGCTATTATGGGCTGGTTAGCTGTGTACAGCGCTGCCACGCCCGGCGTAAAGGGGGGCGATAACGCCACCCTGCGCCTTGATTTTGAGAACGAGCCTCAGCCTGACGCCTTGCTACGCTTGGAACCTGCTGTGGGGGGGCAGTCGTCTGTGACCGAAGACGATTACCTGGAGGGCGCGCCTGAATTGATTGTGGAAATTGCAGCCAGCAGCGTTAGCTACGATATGCATGATAAGCGTCGAGCTTACGCGCGTAACGGCGTGCAGGAATATTTGGTTATCCAAATGTATGAGCAGAAAATGGCCTGGTTTGTATTGCGCGAGGGGGTGTATGAGCTATTGGAACCGGACGAAGAGGGCATCCTCCGCAGCGACGTTTTCCCCGGTTTGCGGTTGAACGTGAACGCTTTTTGGGCCGGCGATCTGGCGGCGATGCTGGCAACTTTGCAGCAAGGCGTAGATTCTTCGGCGCACGCCGCCTTTGTGGAGCAGTTGAAAGCCAAAATGACCTGACCGTCAACCAGCGCCTGGTATCTCCAGTGTCGAGGCTTTAGCCGGTTTTTACGCTACCCGCCGGCTAAAGCCTCGATTTCGTTTTTATTAACCTCAGTTCGGGATAAGGTTTATGGTCCACAGATGGACACAGATTTTCACAGATAAAAGCAAAAAATAAAAAATCTGTGTCCATCTGTGTTAATCTGTGGACTGTTTTTGCCTTGATTCGACGCATTTTTTCTTATCCCGAACTCAGGTTATTAACCTAAATCGCGCTCAGTATACAAGGTGATTGTGGAACTTTTTGTTGCCGATCTTCGTCTTTATGCCAACGACATAAGGATTTACGATTTTAGATTGACGATTTATTATAATGCCCTTTGGGTACGATTAAATCGCCTCTGGTTAATCGTAAATCCAAAATCGTAAATCGTAAATCCAAAATCCTCCGGAGGTTCATAATGTCCCCCAAAACTCGTTCCTACATCCCCACCATCCTGAAAATCTTCATCATCCTGGCTGTTGTATTTGGTTTCATCGCCTTTTTCGCCATCAGCGCTATGCCTGACCGCGCCGACGCCCAACAGACCATCATCATCGGCCAAACCCGCCTGGCCCCCGACAGCCCCGCCGCAATGCGGGTGGTGGTGCAAGAGGTGGGAACCGGCGACCCCGTGTCCGGCGCGCAGGTGAAGGTGAGCCTGAAACCAGAAGATGGAAAAGCTACTTCCCTCTTTGAAGGCGTCACCGGCGACGACGGCAGCCTGCCCGTTGAATTTCGCGTCCCTGCCGACGCCGAAGGCCAACAGCAGCTTATTGTCGAGACCAAATCGTCCGCCGGAAAAGACCGCCTGGAGCAGCCCGTTACCATTCAGCGGGAATACCGTCTTCTCCTCTCCACCGATAAACCCCTCTACCAGCCGGGACAGACCATTCACATCCGCGTTCTGGCCCTCAGCCTCTTCGACCTGACCCCGGCTCGCGGCGCGACGGTCAATTTTTTGGTGGAGGACGCCAAAGGGAACAAGGTCTTTCGCCAAAGCGTGGAAGCTTCTGATTTTGGCATCGCCGCTGTAGATTTTATCCTGGCCGATATGGTCAACCAGGGGAACTACAAACTCAGCGCAGCCATCGGCGATACCGCTTCCGAAAAAACGGTGGAAGCGCGCCCCTATGTCCTGCCCAAATTTGGCGTGAACGTGACCACCGAGCGCTCATTTTACACCCCCGGCCAGCGCGTTGAAGGCGTAATTCAAGCTGATTATTTCTTCGGTAAGCCGGTGACTGAGGGAGAAGTGGAACTCATTGCTGTGAGCTACGATGTGGAGCGCGTGGAGGTTGCCCGTATTCAGGGGCGCACCGACGAAAACGGGACCTTCGATTTCAGCTTCGATCTGCCCGATTACCTCGCCGGCTCCGGCCTCGACAGCCAGCAAGCGCGAGTTGGCCTGGAAGTGAGCGTTATCGA
>DUEH01000140.1 GCA_011192195.1 Chloroflexota bacterium
CGGTGCCGTTGCGAGGGCAACGCACCAACCTTTGCAAGGGCGTCATTTGATGAAGACTTATACCAATGACAACGCCGGAAACTATGCGTCTGCCGAATCGATAGGCTGGTTTGGCTACGATTCCCTCGTCCCCGCTCCGCCGAGCATCACCGTTACCTGCGCTATCAGCAATAATTGGCCGCAAAATACCTGCCTTGCGCCAATATTTAGCTGGCAAAGCAACGACCCCGACGCGCCTGACGCTTCTAGCATTGCCGGTTACGCCTTTACCTGGGGCTACACTTCTGCCATCACCACCAATTGGACTACCGCCAACTGGACGCAAACCACCGTCTTCACCCCCACCGATCTTCCCGCAGGCGGAGACTACACCGCCTTTCTGCACGTAGCGGCAAAAGACAATGCTGGCAACATTGGCGCGCCGGGAACCTTTGCGCTGCGTTACACATCCGGCGGTACGGCCACGCTTTCGCCGCCGGACGCGCTCAAAGATTTTCGCGTAGCCATCAACGGCAATAACCTTTTTACCAACAAGCTCACCGTCACTGTCAGCGCCAATGCGCCCGGCGTCAGTCGCGCCGCCCTGTCCACTTCCCTTGATGATTCGGCGCAAGATTGGCAGCCAACGCCCCTTACCCGCACCTGGATTTTCACGCCCGCCGCAGACAACGCTGCTCCCCGTCGAATTTACGCCTGGTTTCAGGACGAAACGGGGATAGAATACGGTCCCTACTTTGATGATATTGTTTACGACCCCAACTACCCGCGTGGAATATTACACATCACCAGCCCCCTCAGTGCCTCGATGCGCACGCTTTCTCTCTTTGCCTGGGATGACAGCAGCGGTATAAGCGATATGCGCCTCGGTTCGCTGGCAAGCGTTACTCAAAGCGTATGGCTTCCCTACACCACCACTGCCGTCTATACCACCGCCGATCCGGTCATCTACGCCCAATTCCGCGACCGCGCCGGGAACCCTTCGCCCATCTACGGCACAGACGGCAGCGATTCCAGTACGCGCTATGTTTATTTGCCGCTTGTTTTGCGGTAGAGTTACATAAAACTGGAGACTATGGTATAATGGTGGTAACTATCGGAAAGTAATCTCTAATCTTCTCTCTTCCAAAGACGCTATGAATCTTGTAAATCAGATAATTCAGGGCGATTGCCTGGATGTTTTGCAACAATTTCCAGATAATTCAATTGATTTTATTTTTACGTCGCCGCCGTATGCGGACCAGCGCAAGAAAACTTATGGCGGCGTTAAGCCAGATGAGTATGTTGGTTGGTTTTTGCCCCGGTCTGAACAATTTCTGCGCGTTCTGAAGCCAACAGGAACCTTTGTTTTGAACATCAAGGAACGGGCGGTGAACGGCGAAAGGCATATCTATGTTCTTGAACTTATTATGAAAATGCGGGAACAGGGATGGCGGTGGACCGAGGAGTTTATCTGGCACAAGAAAAATTCATACCCCGGCAAATGGCCTAATCGCTTCAGGGATTCCTGGGAACGACTGCTACAATTCAACAAGCAAAAAAAATTCAATATGTATCAGGAAGCTGTTATGGTACCGGTTGGCGATTGGGCAAAAGACCGCCTGACTAAACTCAGTGAAACGGATAAAACCAGAGATGAATCAAAGGTTGGCAGCGGTTTTGGAAAGAATATCTCCAATTGGGTAGGGAGAGAGAAAGTTTACCCAACCAACGTCATCCATATGGCAACTGAGTGCGGCAATAAAAATCATAGCGCTGCGTTTCCGGTTGATTTGCCTTCCTGGTTTATCAACCTTTTCACCCGGAGCGGAGATGTTGTTCTTGACCCGTTTATTGGTTCCGGCACAACAGCCGTCGCCGCTATCAAACTGAGTCGAAAATACGTTGGTATAGACGTCAGTGAAGAATTCTGCAACCTGTCGCGTGAGAGAACATCCGGTATTCAGATGCAATTTTTAGCCGTTGAACCAAAATCGGAGGCGTACAACAGCAATGGAAGCGCTTAATCTGGACGAGGTGCGGGAATACGTTAACGAAAATATCGTTGACTTCCACCGGAGACGAATCAAATCGCTGGAAGAGCTTACGCTCAAGAAACTTATCAAGAAGAATCCTTATTTGTTCAAGGCGAAGAATATCACAACAGCGGGACAATTGATCGAAGGATTGCTTGATGCGTTTTTATCCTCATCCGAAGAAAAGCTATTTGGCGATTTTCTTGAAGGGCTGGCTATTTTCATTGCCGGAAAGACATGCAGCGGACATAAATCAGCGGCAACTGGCGTGGATTTGGAATTCATCAACAATAGCGTTCACTACGTTGTATCCGTAAAATCCGGGCCAAATTGGGGTAACAGTTCACAGCAGAACAAACTGCAACAAGATTTACAAAAAGCCGTTACAACTCTCAAACAGTCCCGATTTGGCGTAAATGTTCAGGCGGTTTTGGGAATTTGCTACGGCAAGACTCGCACTGGCTATTTGAGAGGCTATCTCAAAATAGTAGGGCAGAATTTTTGGTATTTCATTAGCGAAGACAAAGACCTGTACACCGACATCATAGAGCCGATTGGCTATCGCGCCCGGCAGCACAATGACGCCTTCAATGAGGAAAAAAGCAGGGTGGTGAATCGTTTTACCAGAGCGTTCATCGAGGAATTTTGCGACGAGACCGGCGCAATTGATTGGGTGAGGTTGGTTGAATGGAATAGCGGTAACTTCGACCTGGATAAATTTATGTCGGAATAAAACTTTCTAACGGACGGACGCCATGACTACAAAAACTAAATTAGCCCCCCCTACCGATACGCCCCCTCAACCCGCCGAAGCCCCTGCCGCCGACCCAGCTTCCAATGGACGCGAAACTGCGCCCACGCCGGATTTGCGCGACCCGCAATACTATTTCAACCGGGAATTGAGTTGGATAGAGTTCAACGGACGGGTATTGGAAGAGGCGCAAGACCCTCGGCAGCCGCTGTTGGAACGGGTGAAATTTTTGGCGATTTTTGGCTCAAATCTGGATGAATTTTTTATGACCCGCGTGGCAGGTTTGCAGGATCAGGTTCAAGCCGGCGTACTTAAAGCGCCGCCCGACGGCCTGACCCCGGCGGCGCAGTTGACGACCATTCGCAAGCGCTTGAAGCCAATGCTCAAAGAAGCGCGTCGCCATTTGCAAAATAGCTTGCTGCCTGAGTTAGCTAAAGCCGGCATCGTTTTGCATGATTTTAGCGAACTGAACAAAAAACAGCGCGACAAAGCCAATAACTATTTCAAAGAAGCGATCTTTCCTGTCCTCACCCCGCTGGCCTTTGACCCCGGACGCCCCTTTCCCCACATTTCCAACCTCAGCCTGAATTTGGCCGTTCGCGTTCACAGCCAGGAGTATGGTGAGCATTTTGCCCGCCTGAAATTGCCCCCTTCCCTGCCGCGTTTGGTTCCGGTTCCTCATTCCGGCTCAAAGATAGGCTACAAACGCTTTCATTTTGTTTGGCTGGAGCAGCTCATCATTGCCAACATCCATACACTTTTCCCCGGTATGAACGTGTTAGAAGCCTATCCTTTCCGCGTTACCCGCAGCGCAGACATTGAAATTCAAGAGGATGAAGCCTCTGACCTGCTGTTGACCATTGAAGACGGTTTGCGGCGGCGGCGTTTTGGCCCGGTGGTCAGGATGACGATTGCCCACACCATGCCAGACCATATCCGCGATCTGCTGACGCGCAATTTGCGACTTGACGCCAAAGATATCTTTCCGGTTGACGGCCCGCTGGGCCTGAGCGATTTGATGGATATGTACAGCGCCCCCCGCTATGACCTGAAAGACCAGCCTTACATCCCGGCGATACCGACTATGTTACGCAATCGCGCCCAGCCCAGCGATATTTTCAACATCATTCGCCAGCAGGATGTTTTATTGCACCATCCTTATGATTCTTTTTTGCCGGTGGTTGATTTTTTGCGCGCCGCCGCCAGAGACCCCAACGTACTGGCTATCAAACAGACCCTCTACCGCGTAGGGCGAGATTCACCCATTGTAAAGGCGCTGATGGAAGCGCGCGAAAATGGAAAAGAGGTGGCCGTTCTGATCGAACTAAAAGCCCGCTTTGATGAGGGAAGCAACATTGGCTGGGCGCGCGCGCTGGAGCGAGTGGGGGTACATGTAGTTTACGGCCTGGTTGGCTTGAAAACCCACAGTAAAGTGACTTTGGTAATCAGAAAAGAGCCTGACGGCCTGCGCCGCTATCTGCATTTGGGAACCGGAAACTACAACGATGTCACCGCTCAAATCTATACCGATCTGGGCATCTTCACCGCCAATGAATCGCTGGGAAACGGCGCCTCAGACCTTTTCAACCGATTGACCGGTTACTCAAACCAAAGCGATTACGGCGACTTGCTGGTGGCGCCGGTGAATTTGCGCCACAAAATACTGGCGATGATAGAGCGCGAAATCAGCAAGCGCAGTCCCGATAATCCCGGTCATCTGATTTTCAAGATGAACGCTTTGGTTGACGCGCCGATGATTCGGGCGCTGTACCGGGCCTCGCAGGCGGGGGTGAAGGTTGACTTGATTGTGCGGGGAATTTGTTGCTTGCGCCCCGGCGTAGAAGGTGTCAGCGAGAATATTCGAGTCATCAGCATTGTGGGGCGTTTTTTAGAACATTCGCGTATTTTCTACTTCAAAAATGGCGGTGATGAGGAAATTTATCTGGGCAGCGCAGACTTAATGCCTAGAAACCTGAACGGGCGCGTGGAGACCGTTTTCCCCGTTTTTGATCCCGCTCTCCGTCAACAAATTCGGGAAGAAGTACTAGGCACCTGCTTGAGCGATGATCGGCAGGCGCGTCTCCTGCTCTCCGATGGCGTTTACGAGCGTTTAGTTCCCCGGAACGACCAACCCGCACTTTGCTGCCAAACCGAGCTAATGCGTCGGGCAAAACTGCATTAGCCTGACGGAAGTGTAACCAGACCCTAAAGGCTTTCAACAAAAAAAGGAGTGGAAAAGTATACTTTTCCACTCCTTTTTTTGAAATATGCGCGGGATATTATTGCAACACAGAGCCTGAAATCTTATCGGTGTCTGCGGTGGCGTCTTGCATTACGCGGGCAAGGTGAACGCTTACTGTTTTTTGAATGACACGCCCGCCAATCCAGGCAACAAAACAACCATCAACCAGCCGAACCAATCTCCGAAGCGCGTGTAGAGCGTTCGCTTGGGACTGGTAAAGACTTCTCCGCTGATAACGCCTCGCTCGTTGATTTCTCCTTCCGCCACGATGCGCCCATAAGGATCCACCACTACCGATTTGCCGTTGGTAGTGCCGGCGGCAAAGGCTAACCGATGTTCGGCGGCGCGGAAGATGGCGTCCGAGGCGTGGAAGGGTGGAAACCAGGGCGTGGCGCTAAAGTCGTCGTCGGTGGGCATCAGTATAATTTGCGCTCCGTTTTGCGCCAGCGTCCGCACCACATCCAGATAGTGGTAATCGTAGCACACGCCGCCGCCCACTTTGCCGTAAGGGGTGTCGGCAATCGAATAAATCGGTTCACCCGAAACAAATCCGTAGTCTCCTTCGCTGAAAAAAAGATGAGTCTTGGCCCATCTGCCGGCTTCTTCGCCGTCCGTTCCCATCAACAGCGCGGCGTCGTGCATCCCGGCGGATGAGCGCCAAACAGTGTCCGCCATAATGTACGCGCCGGTTTCGACGGCTAAATCGCCCACTTGTTCCATAAATTGCGGGTCGTCGGCGTCGGCGAATTCATTTTCGGGCCACACGACGAAGGCCGGTTGAGATTCGGCGGCTTGGCGGGTCAGGCCGGCGTTTAGGTCAAAAATCGCTTGCGACATTTCCGGCGTGTCGGCGTAGGGACCCTCGATGCCTGCCCGGAACAAGTCGCCCCCTTTGGCAAAGATGTCGGAGTCTTGATTCGACATATCGGTGATAGCGGCGATGGTGAAGGTTTCGGCTGGCGGGGCGGGAACGCTTAACCAACCCCAGACGATGATGAGGGCGATAATTACTAACGTTGCGATTGACGATTGACGATTGACGATTAACGATTGTTTTGGCA
>DUEH01000141.1 GCA_011192195.1 Chloroflexota bacterium
AATTCAAGCGAAACCGGGCGCTCCCACGCTTCGCCGCGCTCCTGTGGATTGGCGTAGATGTCGAAATTTGCTATATCAGTGACAAGGGAGAGGGAGGGCAGCGATTTCAGCCCCTCGATCAGCGGCTCTCGATAGCGCGGGTCTTGCGCTATCTTGGGGTCCATCTCATAATCGGCAATGATCGGCTCCCCTTTTACGGCCTTGTAACTGTCGCGATTCTTTGAATAAACGCCCCAGTCAGGGGGAAAGTTGGCGGGATTTGGAGGCTGATCAAGAATATCAGCGAGATAAAGGTAACTATGGGTAGCGATGGGCGAAGGGTGAAAATTTGATTTATAAGCCGCCGCCCGAAGCAAAGTGGTATTAGTTATGGGGATTGCTTTGGTGTAGAGCGCGCCGGACATTTCGCCTGGCTCGCTGCCGTCGGTGGTGTAATAGATGCTTGCGCCAGGGGTAGCCGTGAAAAGCTCGACGGCTATTGCTTCATCGTAAAAGCCTCGCTGAAAGCTAAAGGCAAGGTCAGAGACAATGCCTTGCCAGGCCAGACTTTCGGCGTTGGCTTGCCCGGGGGTGGGGCTATTCAAATAGCCGTAGCTCGCTTCATCGCCGCGACGCCCGTAAGCTGTATCTTTGAATTGAGCCGGAAATGGCGATGCGTCCATCGTTGAAAGCTGCTCGCTAAAAATATTGTAAAGCGCCAGATATTCGCCCTTTCGATTGAGTTTGAAGTTGGCGTGTAAGGGGGAGTTCGGGTCTCGGCGATTTTTAGCGGAGGCAAATACAAGCAGGTAATCGCCGCCGCGCAGGGTTATGTCGGGGAAGCGCCATTTGTTGGGGTTTTTGGGGTCGTCGGTTAATGACCATCCGCTCAGGTTAACGCTGTTCTGCACGGCATTGTAAAGCTCGATCCAATCTGAATAATCGCCATCTTCATCCACTAGCCCGGTTCTGTTGACCGCGACGAACTCGTTGATGAGCAGATTGTCAAAACGGGCGACGCCAAAAGCGGGGGAACGCCGGGCAATTCCCCACGACAAAGCCAGTAGAATGACAATCAAGAATAGAATCAGGTGATATTTTCTGACGATCATTGCTCACTCATCCAGCGTAATTGCCCCCAGCAATACCGCGTCAGGTTGGGGGGCGAGAGGCCCGTCAATTACGGACAGGCGCTCGCCGCTTTGGGGGGAATACATCCCTGTGACGAGTAGGTATTCGCCGGGCTGGAAGCTGTCATCAAGGGCGATTGTGAACTGGTCTGCCATTACATTGCCGGCCTGCCAGCGACTGGTCGGCAATTTGCCATCAAAGGGTTGTTGATCCTGCTGCGCTTTCACAAAACCGTCGGGGGCGGTGAGGTGTAGAAAGGCGGTGTAATCTTGCGCTGCGGGGGCGGCGCTTCGCCAGTACAGGGTGAGGCGCAATGTCCGTCCGGTTTGCTCCAAATCGTAGCCTGAAATTTCGATGACGCCCCCCAAATCGGCCGCCAGGGGATGCGCGGGCGAAGCGGCAGGCGAAAAGACGCACCAGCGACAATCTGCGTCGCCAAAGATATGGCGCCAGGTCCAGTTAGGCGGTATTTGCCTGACGCCGACGCGGTCTTCGTCTTCATCGTAGCTGAAAAAATTACTCAGCGCTTTTCGGCGGCGGCGGGCGGTGTCGGAGTCGATGATGATGTAGTCCGGTTTGTCGGCGTCAATGGCGCTGTTCAGCTTTGCCCACGTGTCCAGGTCAACGGGGATGCGCTTGATATTGAAACGACGCTCGAATTTCCACAGGGGCAGGGATTTACTGGGGCCAAAAAGAATATTCGCCTCTTCGCTTGGCTGGGTATGCTCTAGCCAGGTCAACACTTCTTCTTGCTCGATATTGGCGTTACGGTCTGACTCAAAGGGGTTGACGGTCAAACTCCAGCGCTCGATCCAGGCTGAGTTGATGAGATACCATAACCCCCAGGCCAAGATCAACCCCAGGCCAACAACGTAAAGCCATCGCCAGGGCGCAGACTGAGAAGCGAAGGCGCGTCGCCCGGCAAAGCGCAGCAGGCTGACGAACGCATCGGCGAGGAGGATATAAAAGGGAGCGAGGATGGGGAGGAGGAAGCGAGATTCAACGAGAACGGCAGCGTACCAGACAGAAAAAAGATAAAACAAGAGGAATAAGATCAAACTGAAGTGAAGCGTTATTCGATGACGGCGATAGTAAGCCAGTAAATAATGTCGTCCAAAGAGCAAGAACAAGCCCAATATCCCGGCGGCGCTCAATAGTAGCGCGTTCCCCAGCCAGGGCGGCTTCCAGCTTCGGGAAGGGATGAGGGTTCTGGCTAGAACGGGATTGAGTTTTGCGCTGCCTCGCTGTAAGCGAGCCAACATATCGGCGGGGGTGTGGTTTTGCAAGTAAGTGGATAGGGTGGGCAGATCGGCGGGGTCTGCAACCTGGCTTTCCGCCCAGCGATCCATCCACATAACGTGAGTGGTGGCAAAGCTGTAAAAGGGGCTGCCAAAAACCTTGAAGTTATAGATCAACAGGGGCGAAATAGTCAACAGAAACACAATGGGGACGATCAGCAATTCTTTGTGAGACAAAACTTTTCTCTTGTAGCGCATCAGAGCGACCAACCCCCATGCGCCCAGAAGGAGCGGGGCGGAGCCTTTGGTCAAATAGGCCAGACCGGCGAAGAACCCCGCCAAATACAGGCTGCGACGTTGGGCAAAGCTTTTGATCAAAAAATACCAGGCGCCCAGAAAGGTCATCACCAGCAAGGTATCGGCGTAGATGCTTGAGGCTCGCAGGTGAAACTCTTTATTCGAGGCCAATAGAAAGGCCGCCAGCAGCCCTGTTTTCCAACTGAACAAGCCCTTCCCGGCAAAAAAAGCTGCCAGCACGGTTAAAACGCCCAAGCCCAGGGTGATTATCTTGGCCCAGGTAAAATAATCCCAGCTGCGGGCGGCTACGGGGCTGAGCAGCAGGGGATAAAGCGGCGGGCGTGTGCCGTCGGTGAGTACCCCTGCTTCGCGTAAATCCAGCGCCAAAGCCAAATAAGCGGATTCGTCGCCGTCGCTGGATTGGGTGTTGTTCAAGACCTTGGCCATTCCCACTACGGCAAAGCGCCCCAAAATAAGGAGCAATAAAAGAGCGGTTGCTATTTTCCAGAGATATTTTTTTTCGATGAGGTTTGACCGAACAAGCAAAAGTGGCCTCTCTGAAGAGTACTCAGGGTGAAAGCTTAGCTCTCATTTATCGGCATTCCGTAAAGGTTTGGTATCTCAGTTCATCCAGATGGTGCAAGATAACGTCTTCTCTTTCATCTACAAATTTCAAGGAGTTGATAATATTGCCTTCCCACAGCGCGGCGCTGATGCCCAATTCCGGCGACCAGCGATCAATTTCCATCTGAATGTAGGGCCGGACAATGGATGCCTGACGGGTGATCTCTGCCTTGACCTTGTCTTTGGAAAGCTGACCGATCTGATCTGCCGGTTTGTTCTGCAAATTCTCTACGCCCAAATATTCCCGAGCGCGATTCACGTACTCGTGCTTCAGAGCGCAGTTGCTTATGAAGGGTTTTTCCAGGATGCGAGAGATGCTGTCGTGCGGGCTGTAGGTTTTGACCAGCGTATTTTTGTCGGTCTTGAAGCCTTCGTAGCCGCTGCCAAAACTGTATTCAGCGTCCCAGATCATCATTCGCCACTGATTTTCAGGAGGCACAGCGCCGGGGTCTTTGCGCCGGTACACCACCCAGTTGTTGACGGGCCAGTCGTAATTCTGGATGTAGGCTTGCAGGAACATATAGGAGTAGACGTTCTCCATATCCACGCGCCATTTCAAGATACCTATGTTGCCCGGATTGGTGAAGTCGGTGTTGGCGACCCACTCCTGATTTTCCAGCCAGGCCCCGTAGCCGCCGTCTCTGGCAGTTTCACCTTCATGCCATTGCAGGTTTACATCCCAGCCGATGTCTTTTTGGATCACATCCCAGTCAGCTTCGGGGGCCGAGTAGGATTGCAGCATTTGGGCGTCAAGGCGCTCGGTAAGGTTGTACAGTCCCCAAAATTCGCCGTTCAAGTAGAGCAAGGCCCAATTGCCGTGGGCAATGGGCTGCCCCATCGAGGCGTGCAAATTGCGCGTCACCTGGTCGCCGATGTATTTAGCGGAATAAGTTTCGGCAGTGGCCGCGCCGCCAGCATCTCGATAGTTGAAAGCGTCGTTGAAGCCGGCTCGCAGAATGAGCTTATCAAATTTGGTCACAGAACTATCTTCGAAGAGCGGATACTTCAACTTGCCCGGCCCGCCGTAGGATTCTCTGAAATAGATTCGATACGATTTCTTGGCGCTCCACAGTCTGGATACGCCGCCGTGAATACGAATGCCGGCCTTAACATTGAACGCAACCTGCCCATTAGGGGTGAAATATTCCATATTCATCGGGCGTTCCCATTCCACCCCTCGATGGTTGGCGTTATCGTTCAGCGAGTTCAACCCTCCCCAATCGCCCACAATAGAGATGATGGGAATGGTCTGAGCGTAATTTATGATAAAGTAGGATTTGGTGTAGATGTCGCCCACCGGCTTTCCCGCGCTATCAAAGACCTGCGCTCTGATGACCGTGTTTTTGTTGATGGCAATAGGGCCACTGTAGATGAGCGTGTAGGGACTGGGCAATGAGCCGTTGTCTGTGTAGTGGATGCTGCCCCCGCTGACCAGCGAGGTCATTTCTAGCTGGATGGGGGAGTTGAGCATCTGCGAATCACGCGAAAAGCGGATGGTATCGTCAGCGCTGGCAGGCGCAAGCGCAGGTTGCGCGGATGCAGGTTGCGCGTCCGTAGGTTGAACAGGCGCGTCCGTAGGTTGAACAGGCGTAGACGTAGGTGGGACAGGCGTAGACGTGGGTGGGACAGGCGTGTTCGCAGGTTGGACAGGCGTGGATGCAGGTTGGACAGGCGCGTTCGCAGGTTGAACAGGCGTGGATGCAGGTTGAACAGGCGTGGATGCAGGTTGAACAGGCGTGTCCGTAAGTTGGACAGGCGTGTCCGTAAGTTGGACAGGCGTGTCCGTAAGTTGGACAGGCGTAGACGTAGATTGGGCGGTTGCAGTTGTTTTTACGGGCAAAGGCGTAGGCACTTCGGCCTGGATTGTATCTACGTATATAGTGGCTATTATGCCTGCCCCGCCCAAAAAAATCATCGCGATGATGAAGAATTGCAGGGGGATTTTTGAAATATTTTTAATACTGCGCACAATGGATCCTTTTTACTATTCCCCCGGCGAACCGTACATCGGCGCGCTGGCCTGCCAGTTGCGCGGGTTGTTGGGGTCGCCGGTGGGGTCTATGATGACCAAAGAGTCGCCCCGCCCATCAGGGCTGAGGGGCCAGCCATCCTCATCGTTGTATGTGATCAGAACAATGGTTTGGCCGATGGCGTCTTCAAGGGCAATCGTTTCCCCTTTATTTGACAACTTCTTCTTGTAAACGCCGCCGATGACTGCATCGGGGTAGCGTTGGGCAAAGGCTTCGGGATTGCCAACCAGAACAACGCGCTCGCCAGGGGGCAGTGAACTATTTGGGGGAAAGGTGTACTCGATCCCCTTGAAGCTCATATTCGATAGATCCACTTTGCGGAGACTGATGTTCTGCAACTCGATGAACTCGTACTTATCGCCGCCCAAAGGGTTGTACATAATTTCGCTGATGGCGATGCCGGTTGCCGATGGCTGTTGGTCAACCCTGAACGCCGCTTCATTCAACGCGCTCCATTCGCCTTCGTTGAGCGCTCTGGCTTTGACACGAACGCTTTGGGTAATTTCGATGGGCGCCTGGTAAAGGTGAGTATTCGCTTCCGCCTCTGCGGGATCGCCGCCATCAAGGGTGTAATAGATTTCGCCGTCTGGCGCGTCCAGGATTAGCTGAAAACTGTCCGCTACAACGCCGTCGCGCTGACTGAATACAGGCGGGTCAATCAAGGGATAAAAGCCCATCATTCGCGCCATTTCGATGAATCTGTCCCGATTTCCGTCCATCCGGCCGGCAACTTCATCTGTTGCCCTGAGCCAATCTTCGCGGGTGAGGGGCGTTTCGCTGTCGCCTGCAACGCCGCCCCATTGAGTTGCTTCGGCCACGATGGCTTTGTCAATGATGCGATTGATGTCCTCCCAGCGGGCGATGGCGTTGGCGTCGGTCAGGGGACCATCGTTAAAGAGGTTGGCGTAAATTCGCTCGGCAAAAATGCTTCGGAAATCAGGAGTGCTGATGAGCGTGTAGAAAATGGTCTCTACCGAAAAATCATCCGCTTCGTCAGGCGAGGTGAAGTAGATAGCCGGGTTGTGTACCCAGGTTTGTTCACCGTCCCAGACAAAATATTTAGCTTGACCGGCTGGATTTTGGGATACCGAGAACCAGTTAGTCCCGCCCCAGTCTGTGTTTCCGGCGTACCAGTTGAGGATGACGTAATCGCTGAATTGTGCGAAATCAATGACCGGCTCGATGGCGGCGTATTTGTCGGCGACGGTTTCGGCGGCGCTAAAGCGTTCTTTTGCGGTGTTCAACAGGGCGCTATTGCCGCTAATGTCGCCCCGATGGCTGCGAGCGTACCACTCGTCTTCATCGCCGCCAAAGTACGAGGCGGCGAAATCTGCGTCCGGCCTTTCTACCACGTTGTACAGCCCCTGATATTCCCCGTTCAGGTAGAGGTGAACAAAGATGCCGCGTGATCCGACTCCCGACATAGCAATTTGTGAGCTTCTTAGCCACTGGTCTTTGGTGTAGGTGGGGTTTGTCCCGGCAAAGGTTTCGTCCACGCCGCCGCGCAGCACCAGCGTGTCAAAACTATCCACCGGCGAATCCGGGAAGAGGCGGTATTTTAGCTTGCCGGGGCCGTATTGATTGCGAAAATAGAGCCGGAAGGAGCTTTTGGGAAGCGCTTCGTCGCGGGCCTGACCGCCTTGAAAGCGAATTCCGGCGTTGACTTGAAAGCCTTCATCATCGTTTTTGGACTGTAGCAATTCTACCGAGACGGGGCGTTCCCATTCGCGTCCGCGTTCGGTGGGATGCCGGAGAAAGTCGGTGTCGGCGCTGTCTATCACCAGCGAAAGGGTGGGAATGTCGCTTAAGCCTTCTCTCAAACGGTCATCATCGGCCTGAGCGCCCAATTGCCGGATGATGTCGTCCGGGAAGATATAGCTGCGGGTGTTGACTTCCGCAGGCAGCGCCCCCGCTTTAACAGCAATAGCCCGCACAATGGTAGTGCGATTGATGGGGATAGGCCGCGTGTAGATTGTGCCGTATTGCGGCGTTGGTTCATTGCCGTCGGCGGTGTAGATGATGGCAGCGGATTCGTCTTTGTTTTGCAACTCCAGTTCAAAGGGGGCGGTGTAGAACCCGTGCGCCGCGCTGAACTCGACTTCTTTGAGAATGTCGTCAACCGCTGAAGCTTCGTTATTGGCGTATCCGGGTGTGGCTTCGGTGAGGTAGTGGTAGGGTAAGATAAGGGGTTTTTTCTGCATACAGTCCAATAAGGACAAATCAACAATTTGCCCTGCCAGACCGTAAGCAATATCGCTGCGTTGTTTGGGATATGCAAAGCTGATAGTGTTGCCGTCGCCATTGGAGAGGGACAGGAAGCCGCCGGCCTGGTCTAATTTGAAATTAGTATGAAGTTCAGCGCCTGCTTCGCTTGGCCTGCGGTCTTTGCCAGAGGCGAAAACCAATAAATAGCTGTCAGCGTTCAGGGTAATGGCCGGAAATTGCCATTTTTCGAGATTGTTAGGGGTATCGCTCAAATACCAGTCAGACAGGTCTACCGGCTGGTCGCTCCGATTGTAGATTTCTATCCAGTCTCCAGGCTCACCGTCTTTGTCCAGCGGCCCATTGGCAGACAAGGCCATAAATTCACTGACAAACAGAGAGCAGTCCCCCTGGCTGGCCAAGGTGGTGTTGATGTGCGACGCGCCGCGCAACAACACCAAAAAGACAATACTCCAGAATAGAATGTGGTGTCTTTTGCGGAAGATCATAGCGTTCTTACTGTCCTGTAAAAAATCGTAATCGTTCAGCCCCCTCGTTCCCAAACTCTGTTTGGGAACGAGGGGGGGGGACGGTTACAAAAAATCACCCATCACCGGATGGGGTGGATTTGGTGTACGTAAAGCGACCAGCTTCTCGACAGATTTTCTCCACGTTTGGCGTAGGTAATTACTTTGACAAAACAAAAGTGGTTGCTCTATACCGACCGGTCAGTCGGTAAATGAAGTATAAAAATGACACTCTATTATCGCAAACTGACTGGTCAGTCTAGTGAAAGTATAGCAGATATGATGCGCTAAGTCAAAAAAAATCGTTTGTTTGATGATGATAGCTTATCTAGCCGCCAGCCTTGTCGCCCCCCCGCAACAGACGGATTCATAAACATTCTATCACGGGTAGCTGAGAGGACGCTAAGGATAAAATAAAGTCTCAGCAAGCTCTCAGGAATACAATTTTTGTTTGTAGTTTTATCTCGCCCATCTTGTTTTAGTACTACAGTCTTCAGGCGAAAAAAGTTCATTTTTTTGGTATTACGACTTTCAGACGCACAGGTTTCATTTTTACTCTCAATAATTGCTTTTTACTGTACACCAATCCACTGAGATTATCCGCACAAGATGCCGATAAAAACCTGAAATTTAGCTGACGCTTCATCCCCAACTCAATGTCCGCTCATCCACAAAATCGTAGACAATGTTGATCTGCTCGTTCATCGCGTCTGAGAACATTGGGCGTTGGTCAGAGCCGTCGGCGTTCATTAGCCAACTGAGCGCAAATCAAAATGGTGAAAATACTCAGTGTCAATCCCGCTTAATGCATGCGAGAATGACATGAAGAACGGCTGCCTCATTTTTACCAAATCCAAGTGCGCTCAGATTATCAGATTTTTCAGTGATTCAGCGATCCCGTGATTTCGCCTAAAAAATGAAGCGCACCCCCCCTCGACATTTCTCCCAAAATCGGTTAAAATTAACTCAGTAGCGTATACCCTTCAAATTTGACAAGGATTTTGCCTCTGGAAGTTATCCGCTTCCGACCTGACCGCAGACGGCAGACGGCAGATCGCCGTAAAAACAGGTTTTTCGCGCATTTCCGGCGGTCAATGGTCGGCGGTCTTGGGGTCTAAAACCTCTGTCAAATCCAGGGGGTATACGCTATTGAGGTTGCGCGAAGCGGTTTCTTCACCAGAGGGGGGAGAAATGTCCATCTGCGAAGCAAGCTTGATTTTACGGCGAGGGATTCAGACCCCCAGCCCCACACCAATGCTTCACCACTCTCAGGAGGTGAGCAAGATGAAGGGAAAAACGTATCGCTTGTGCGGAACTTTGCTGCTGACCGTAGCTATCTTTTTGGCGGTTGCCTGCACGGCTGCGCCGCCCAACCTTCGCAGCAAAGCTTCAGCCAGCGCGCCTCTTTTATCCGGTAATGCAAAAACGGTTGAACTTAGGCCGCTGCAACCTGCTGCCACAATCGCCAACGTAGACAAATGGGCGCTGTGGACGGGAGACACCCAACTACGCGGGGCCAATGTCTACCAGCGTCGAGTTTATACAGAGCTGGATGGCATAGAGTTTATGGGGCCTGGGCCGGTTGGCCCGCCCTTCACCCAGCAAGATTTTGATCATCTGGCGGCGTTGGGCGCTAACTATGTTAACCTCTCTCACCCCGGCCTCTTCACCGAAACAGCCCCCTTCATCCTGGACGCAGACATTCAGGCTAATCTGGACGACCTGCTGGGCAAAGCCGCCCAGTCCGACATCTTTGCCGTCATCAGCTTTCGCACCGGGCCGGGGCGCAGCGAATTTACCTTTTTCTGGGATGAAGCGGGCGACTGGTTCAGTGAGGATTATCTCAACGATTCGATGTGGCAGGATCAGGCGGCTCAGGACGCCTGGGTAGAGATGTGGCGCTACACCGCCCAACGCTATCGAAACAACCCCATCGTCGCCGGTTATGATTTGATGGTGGAGCCAAATTCCAACGAAGTGGGCAGCGACGCCACCAATCCGCTGGATATCTGGGACCTCGACGAGTTCTACGACAAGTACGGCGGCAGCCTGTACGATTGGAACCAACTCTATCCCCGCATCGTTGCCGCCATCCGCACAGTTGACCCGGACACGCCTGTTTTGATCGGCGGGATGGGCTATAGCGCCGTTGAATGGCTGCCGCGTATGAAGGTACTCACCGATACGCGCACAGTTTATATGGTTCACCAGTACGCCCCCTTCATCTACACGCATCAGGCGTCGGACACCACAACCTGTATCTGTCACGGCCATCAGTGCGATTTGGACGAGGACGGCGCGAATGATTTGCTCAATAAAGCCTGGCTGAAGAATAACGTATTTTCAATCACCGACGCCTTTTCCAACGCGCACGGCGTCCCCGTCGCCGCTAATGAATTTGGCTTGATGCGCTGGGAACCGGGCGCGGACGCTTTTATGCTTGAACAGATGGATTTACTGGAAGCGCGGGGGATGAATAACGCCCTCTGGGAGTGGGCGCCGGCCTGGGAACCATTTCAGGTATACAACGATTTCAACTTTCGACACGGGCCAGACCCCAATAACCACAGCGATGTTTCTTCTGCCCTGTCCGCCACCATCGTCAGCTATTGGGGGCGGAATACAATACGCCCTTCGTCTATCTTGATCTTCACGCCGGTAGCCACTATCTATCTTCCCCTCATTTTCAATGAGCCTGCGGCGCACCACAGAGAATAAAAATCGCTCGTAGCGAGCCTCGCAGCGATAGCGAAGTGGCGTTTCAGAACGGTACTTCGCTGTCGCTGCGTACCTCACTACAAACTTATTCTCATAGGAGAAAACAATGAGAGCAGGATGTATCGCCGCGATATTAGGCGCGGGTATCTCCAGATTAGCGTTACTCTTTCTGTGGCTTTTTACCTCTGGAATGAACAATGTTTTTGATACCTTCTTCTGGCCTTTGTTGGGCTTTCTCTTTATGCCCTTGACAACAATAGTCTACGTTCTGGCCTACAATCCCCGTCACGGCTTAAGTTTTTGGGGTTTGATTGCTGTGATTTTGGCCCTGATTGTTGATCTGGGAACTTATATGGCCGGGTTTTTGAACGGTGACAATAACAGAGACTATTAACCCTATGTTCTCAAGTCTGCCGCCTCTCTGGTTTGGGGCAGAACCAGCGCCAATAACGCCGATAACAGCGCCGCCCCCGCGCCAAGCTGCATAGCCACCGGCAGCGACCGCGTATCGGCCAGCCAGCCGATGCTAAGGCTGGCTGCAGCGCCCGTCCCAAAAATAAAGCCCAGCGTCAGTCCGCTGGCCATTGCTTTGCGTCCCGGCAGCAGCGATTGGGAGACGACAACAATGATGCTGTGCGGCGCGCCGGTCAGTCCGCCCGCCAGTAGAGCCAGAACAAAAGCAAGCCAGCCATCGCTGAGCGGGAGGAAGAAGAGCGGAATAGCCGCAGCAAACATTGCAATAGACATTACTTTCCGCCGCCCCCAACGATCTGCGGCTTGACCGGCCAATACCCCCAAAATAGCTGAAGCAAACCACATAACGCCGGTAATGGCCCCGTAAGCGGCAGGGTCCCAGCCCTTGTCCTGAAAGAGTTTGGGGACAAAGTTGATGGTTCCCAACTGCGCCCAGGAGCGAGCCGCAGCCAGCAGCGCCAACACAGAAATAGCGCCCCATGCTGTTTTTTGGGCAACCACTGTTTTAGCGACAGTGGCGGCGGCTTTCCGGGCGGCGCGCCGCGCGGGCGGGAGATAGGGCGCGGTCAGCACAAAGAGAATGATGGGCAGCGCGCCCAGCGCCAGTAGTTGCAAGCCCTTTATCCCCACGTAGTCCAACACAATACCGCCAATGAGGGGGCCGGCTGCCAGCCCCATTTGTCCAAAGAGGAAAAAGAGGGCGGTGGCGGTGGCTACTCGTTTGATGCTTACAGCGCCGGCGCTGGTAACGGCTACCGGGTGAAAAGCGCCAGACCCCAGCGAGGCCAGCGTAAAGGGGATGAGCAGCCATAGAAAGTCGCCGCTCTGGGCCAGAACGGTGGCCAGAACCATAAACCCGGCAGTCCAGGCCAAGCCCAGCCCCGCCAACCAGCGATGCCCGTACTGGTCTCCCAGCCAGCCAAATACGGGTTGGCTGATTGAGCCGGCCAGCGCGTACAAGCTGACCGCCAGCCCAATTTGCGCGTTGCTCAGTCCCATTGATACGCTCAAAAAAACAATCAGCACCGGGCCGGCGCTGTTAAAGATGTCTATGGTGGTGTGGCCTAAAGCTACAGCCAAAAAAAGTCGGTTGCGAAGAATGTTCATTGATTTTGCTCTACCACGTCTAAGACTTCTTGCGCCAGCGCGTGACGCTCTGCTACCAGCAAGTCGGCCAGTTCCTGATCTGTGCGGTTTAACCATCGCCCGGTGATGAGACGTTGTAATTCAATAACGCCTTCGCCCCACAACAGGGAAATGTATGCCAGGGGCAGCGCAGCCACAAAGAGCAGCGCGCCCCATCGGCGGCTAAATTTTTTGGCAATGAATCGCGCTTCCAAAATCCAGGCAATCAGGGTAAAGAGAATACCGCCGGCCAGTTTGAGCGCGCCAACCTGCGTTTTGTTTTTGCCGATGATTGTGTTGGCGCTTATCCCGGCCAGCCGGTAAGGAAGATAGCTCATCACATAGCCCAGCGCAGCAAAGGGAAAACTCAGCGCGGTGAAGGCCATCAATGGCGCAAGCTTTGCCCGCTGAGGGTCGGGCGTTTCCAGCGCCCAGGGATCGCTGATGCCCAAGCGGGCCAGCGTTGCGGCTAACTGTTGCGCGCGCAGCGCAATTGCCGCCAGTTGCTCCGGGTCCTTGTGGCGCAGTTCTTTGAAGGCTGCCAGCACTTTGGCTGTCCATTCGTGTTCTTCGGCCAGACCAATATTTTTGCCCTTGGGCGCAGTCCAGGCCGCCAGCAAGGGAATTGCTGCCAGAAGATCGCTGTTTTCCGCTTGCAGCACTACGTAGTCAAGGCTGTCTTTGATGCGTCTGGTTACGCTGTCTACAGCCTGAACGGGGTCGGCGGCGTAGGCTTCGGCGTAATTTTTGAGGCTAAAAGGCTGCCCTGCAACCAGCAGTACCGATGAGCGAAAGCGGGTTTTTTGTTCGTACCACAGCCCTACCGGTACAATTTGTATACCTGCCTGCCAATTGGCTTCGGATTCTGCGCCCAGAGCGATGCGCGCTGTGCCGGTTTTCATCGGCAGCAACTTCGGCCTGGAATGTGTTGTTCCCTCCGGGAAAAGGGCTATCCTGCCACCATCGCGCAGCAGCTTTCGACAGCGGGCAAAGGTTTTTTCATTGCGTTCTTTGGCGTCTCCCTTTGGCCCGCCCCACTTGCCATCCTCTCGGCGCAGGTAAATCGGCAGCGCGCCAAAGGCTTTTATCAGCGCTCCCGGCAGCGGGAGAACAAAGAGCGTGCTTTTTGCCAGAAACGATACGTTTTGGCGCAGCCCAATCATCAAGATCAGCGAATCAAGCAAGCCATTGGGGTGATTTAAAACGTAAATAACCGGCGCCCCATCGGCGGGGAGGCTTTGTTGTCCCACAATTTCAATGCGGGGATAGAAAAGGTGTACCAGCCACAAGATAACGCGGCGCAGCAGGGGGTAGATTTTATTTTTTGTCATTAGCTTCTCTCTATCTAAAGATTAGGGTGTGTTTAAAGTGAGTTAGGGAAGGGGGGAGATGGGGGGATACCCCCCAAGCCCCCCTGCCTGCGGCGCTTTTTCTTTCACCCATCTTAAACACACCCTAAAGATTAAAACGCCGCATGACTTCTTCCAAACTTTCGCGTGAACCGATCACTGTCATACGATCTCCCAATGCAAGCCGGGTATAGCCATGTGAAATGATCATATTGCCATCTCGCTGCACCGACTGAATAAGCGTGTCCAGCGGCAAGCGCAAGTCTCGCAGCGCCAGACCGCGCAGGTTGGGATTACGCAATTCGATGTCTACAATCGTTTGCTCCTCGTCCATCCCCAGTAACAGAGAAGTTGCCACCGGCGAGCGCACCATTTGGTCCAGCAAGCTGACGATGGCCGTGCCGGGGTCAACAATCAAAGCGTCCAATTCGTGAAAACGTTCAAAATTTGCCATGTCGTTTAAGCGCACTACCAGATTTTCAACGCCAAAATGTTCGTATACCAGTTCGCAGATGCGATAATTTTCATCATCTGAAAGCATGACCACTACCGCTTCCGCGTTCTTTGTTCCCAGTTGATGCAAAATGTCCAGACTCAAATCAGGAATTTGGAGAATATCAATGCGGGGATTCTCTACATCTTCGATGTGCCGGGCGTCCGGGCAGGCGACTTTCACCTGCCAGCCGTTTTCGTTCAACAGGCGAGCCAGAGCCAGCGATTGATCTTCCAGACCAAAGATAATCGCGTCGCGCACCCCATCGAACTCATGCATTTCAGCGCGGGGGTGGGCTTCGCCAACGTGATTGATGGCCCACTTGAAGAAAGGTGGGCCAATAATCTGGTTCAACATAATGACCGAAATAATGACCGTAGCAAAGGCCGCTCCCCATTCCGGGAATTCACCGGCAATTTCCTTAGCCAATCCCAGACCAACGCCGGCTTGCGTAACGTAGGCCATCCAGCCAACCCTGTTGTGTTTTATTGGGTCTCCGGCCAACATCCCCCCGCTGAAAGAACCAAGAAATATTGATCCCAGGCGCACAAAGAATAACACTAATGCAATTGGCCAGGTCTTGGCTAAAATATCCAGGGCCAATGACGCCCCGGTCAAGGTGAAAAAAGCAATGTAGATGGGCGGGCCGACATCATGCAAAATTCTTAGAAAATCAGACCGGTAAATACTATAGTTGACCAGCATAAAACTGCCAATCATACAAATAAGCAGGGGCTCCAAAAACAGTTCAAAGGGGAGATGCTGATGACTTAAGTGGCGAATTGTTTCTGTCAAAACAAAAATACCGTAACCGGACCCCAACACCAGCGCAACTTTTATTTTGTAATTGAGTTTACTGGATACAATTAGCAGCAGAATCTTCCCCAAAGTGTAGCCGCCAAGCGCGGCCAGCGCCAATTCGGCCATCAATACGGCAATGAAGATGATGCTAAAAGGAAGATTGGTTAACAGGGCATCGGCGACGGACGAATTGATAGAAAACAGCACAATCACCACCACGTCCATGATAACTGTTACGCCTAATGCGGTTCGGGTAAACGGCCCTCTGGCGCGTAGTTCGTTGACAATAGCAATAGCCGATGATGGCGAACGCGCCACCAGTATTGCTCCTCCCAGAACGGCGACTGCCACTCTGGCGGTAACAGGCATAACGCGCATAAAAGGAATGTAATCAGCCAACAGGAGAATGGCTAAGACTCCAAAATGAAAGGTGAATAAAATCAGGCCGGTAGTGACCCAGGCGATGCTTCTAAAACGGTCTCTAAGCTCCTTTAGGTAAAGTTCACTCCCGGCGGCAAAGGCAATAAAGGCCAGCGATATTTCATCCACAAAACGCAACTTTTCTACCGCCTCGGCCGATATTAGCCCCAACACATAAGGCCCGACAATGATGCCGGTGAACAAAAAGCCGCTGATCAAGGGTAGTTTCCCCTGCATAAAAAATTGGCCTATCTGCTTTGAGGCCAAAAAAATTACGCCAAAACTGGCAATGACAATAAAAATAGCGGTGAGGTTTTGTTCCACGTAGTCTACTCTCCTGGAAAAAAGGGCGGCCATTTGGCCGCCCCGGTTCATTTATTCAGGTGGGTTTCATTCAATTATTTTTGGCGCATTTCAAATGAGTTGAATTAGTGTATCTTTTTCCCACGCGAAGCGTGGGAAAAAGATACACCTCGATCCAAATGAAACAACCCCGATTATTTCAGGCGCGAACCCGAAGTTTTCTTGCCGCGCCAATCATCAGCAGCAAGAGCATTACCGCAGCCGCCAGCGCAATCAACGATGTTCCGGCTCCGTCAATAATGCCGCCGGTCTGCGGAACTTCTGTCATTGGCGTGGCGGTGGGGGCTGCTTCCGGCGTTTGGTCTGCGCCGGACGTTTCGCCGACCTCCGGAGTCTCATCCGCTCCCGGCGTTTCGCCAGGTTCTGGCGTTTCGCCTGCGCCCGGTGTTTCGCCAACATCCGGTGTTTCGCCAACATCCGGTGTTTCGCCAACATCCGGTGTTTCGCCAACATCCGGTGTTTCGTCTGTCTCAGGGGTTGGCGTTCCCTCATCAACAACGGGGGTGTTGGTGGGCGTGACAGGAAGCGTATCGGTTCCACCGGGCGTTGGAGACGCCTGGGTGGTTGCAATGGTGGTGGCTGTTTCTTCCGGTGGTACAACAACTACTGCGGTTTCAGTAGCCGCAGCCGTGGGGTCGGGCGTTGGTTGGGGGCGCAAAATCGGCAGCAATTTTGACAGCGCCAAACATCCCAGCAACAACAAGACAATAATAGCCAATATCAGCAAGATCAGTCGTAAGGGACGCGGTTTTTTAGATTGTTGTTGCTGCTCATCTTCCTCTTCTTCATCCGAAGTGTCTACAGTGTCCAACCAATCCGGGATTTCCTGAGCTTCTAAATCATCTGCCATAATAAAATTCCTCCCTTAAAAATAGACCGCCGACCATTGACCGCCGACCGCCGAAACTGATTTTCATTCGCTGTGGTGAAACCAGTTTAGTGGTAACTCCTCTGTAGTGGGCAGTAAATTTTTTTCACTATTCACTATTCATTTTTCATTATTCACTGAATTTCTGAATCGCCATACCGCCCCGCCAAGCAGGAAGATCAGAAAGAGCAGGCTTCCCCAGAAAACGGGATCGGTAGGTAAGGTTGTTTCGATGACGCCGCCGGAAGCGGGTAAGCCTTCATCAACCAACACTTGCTGCGGCTTGGGACCAACCAGGCTCAAGGTATCCAGAGTGTATTGCGCTTCAACCGGATCGGGCCATTTATTCCAGGCGCGAATGAATAAGGTCAAGCGATCATTAGGCGGAACAAGTTTGGCGCTGAATTCTGAAAATTCAACATCCGCGCTGTCCAATAATTGCTCGTCCCAGGGAAGCTCAATCCATTCATCTTCCGGGATGGCCTGCCAGTCTACGCCGCCCTGCCAGTCTACGGCATATTGCATTTTGTAACCGTGTTGGCTCACCACTATATCGCCGGCGCCGCTTCTGATTTGGCCGTTCAAGCCAAGGCGATAAGCTTTCCCTGCTTCTACGGGGATGCGCTGGTAGATACCGGCGTAGCGGTCAGGTATGTGAGCTTCGTAGATGGTGATGCGCTGAGCTTGATCGCCGTTGCGAATAGCCAGCGGCCAGGGTTCGGGCATAAAAATGGTTTTGGCGCCGCCGTTGGTAAATCGCTGCCACGGCGCCGCCACGCCATCCTCGCCGAAGCCCCATTCAAAGCCGCCATTCTCAATAACGTTGACGATTTGCGCTTCAAGCGTATCGCTGGCTTTGGAGGTAGCTGTAGCGGCTTTTTTGGCGGATGTGGCGCTTGCTTTTGGCCTGGCTTTTGTGGGCGTTTTCACTGCGGTAGGCGTTTTCTTCTTTTCCACCGCCGAAGCAGGGGTAGCAGTTGCCTTGTCGCCGCCGGTCGCCTTGTCTGTAGTCACTGTTGCGGCGGCAACGCTTGTCGCCGCGGCCTCTGTTGCGGCGGTATCTGGCCCTCTTTTAGACCAAATCCCCTTGTACACAATCGTTGCCAGCAAGGCGATGATCGCCATACCCAGTATAACCGCTAAAATTACAATCCAGGTGTTTTTCTTTTCGCTTTCAGGGTTATCTTTTGCTTCACCTGTAGTTTCATTTCTGTTTTCTTCGGCCATAGCGCACACTCCCCAACCTGAATATTTGACATCTTGTTTACATAAGCCATATAAGTATACCACACAATTTAAGTTTATGTCAATTGTAAAATTTCAGAATAACCCCAATTCGTAATCTTCAGTCCCTCGTTCCCAAACTCTGTTTTGGAACGAGGGGAAACAACTATCTCAATTCTGTTTGCAGTTATCCCGTGTTATGGTATAGTTGCAAGGAAGCCTCCACATTTACGATTTACGATTTTGGATTTACGATTAAGGATGCGCGCCAAAACCAATCGTAAATCCAAAATCTGAAATCGCAAATTCTTAATCAGGTGACATAATGATACCGTTGCGATTACAATTACAAAATTTTATGGCTTATAAAGCCGCCCAAACGCTGGATTTTAGCGATATTCACATTGCTTGCCTCACCGGCGAAAACGGCGCGGGCAAAAGCGCCATACTCGATGCCATCACCTGGGCGCTGTGGGGCAAGGCGCGCACCCGGATGGACGACGATCTCATCCATCTGGGCGAAAAGGAAATGGAAGTTGAATTCAGCTTTGAACTGGGCGATGAACGCTATCGCGCGCTGCGCCGGCGCTCCTCCGCCAAACGCGGCAAATCTGAGCTTCATTTTCACATTGCCGACGCCGGGGGCTGGCGTACGTTGACCGAAGGGAGCATCCGGCTGACACAGGCCAAAGTCAATCGCCTTCTGCGTCTGGATTATGACACCTTCATCAACTCCGCTTTTCTGCTGCAAGGCCGCGCCGATGAGTTCACTACCAAGAAAGCCGCCGAACGCAAACAAATTCTGAGCGATATTTTGGGGCTGGGCATTTACGACGAGTACGAAGAAAAAAGCGCCGAAAAAGCGCGGCATTATCGCCAGGAAGTGAAAATCATCGAAGCGCAGCTCGAACAAATGGAAAGAGAGATGGCCCTCGAAGCCGATTATCGCCTTGAATGGGAGACCAGCCAAAACCAGGCCGCCGATCTGAACAAGGAATTGCGTCAAAGCGAAGCCAGACTCGATGAACTTCGCCAGCAGCACAAAGAGCTTGACATAAAGCAGCGTCAATCGAAAGACCTGCGCCGTCGGCTGGGACAGGCTCAGAGCGATCTGAATGAACTGGAAGAGACTATTTCCGGCATCAACGCCAAAATCGAACGCTATCAGAGCGTTATCACCCACCGGGAAGAGATTGAAGCGGGCTACCTGAAATTGCAACAAAACCAAAATGATCTGGAAAGCTGGAACGAGCGGCTGGCCCAGTCTTCCACGCTGTCTGCCGAGCGCCATCGCCTGGAAACAATCATCCATCGAGCCAGAAGCAAGCTGGAAGCCAACATTAAGATCAAAGAAACGCGCCTGACCGAGCTAAAACCAAAAGTAGAGGCTATTTCTCGGCTGGAGAGCGCCCTGCAAGCGCAGCAGCTTAAACTGGATGCCCTGCAAACGCAAGAAATTGAACGCGACGCCAACAGAGAAACGCTGAACGCGCTCAACACCGAAACAGCTCGATTGGAAGAGGAGAACAAGCAGCTAAA
>DUEH01000142.1 GCA_011192195.1 Chloroflexota bacterium
TATTCAGCCATCGGCCAAAAACTGATTGCCGAAAATCAGGCGTTGAAAGTTGCGCGCTAAAAGCTGAAAACAAGCTATTTTTCAGGAGAGTAAATATGGAAATGAGATACAGCAGAGTTTCAGGTTGGGGAAAATACGCCCCTGAAAACGTGTTGACAAACTTTGATCTGGAAAAAATAGTGGACACCAATGATGCGTGGATCACCAAGATGACCGGCATTAAAGAGCGCCGCGTTATCTCTGAAGGTGAGACCGCTTCTTCAATGGCTGTGGAAGCTACTAATAAGGCGCTGGAAGTTGCCGGATTGACCCCCGCAGACCTGGACCTGATCATCATTGCCTCTTCTTCTCCTGACTATCTGGTTCCCGCCGTTTCCAGTACCGTTCAATATAAATTAGGCGCTGATTGCCCCGCGATGACCGTGGTCTCCGGCTGCACCGGCTTTGTCTACGGCATGGTCACCGCGCATCAATTCATTGCCACCGGCGCTTACGACAATATTTTGGTGGTTGGCGTAGAAGTTATCTCAAAATTTGTCAACTGGGAAGACCGCAACACCTGCGTTCTCTTTGGCGACGGCGCCGGCGCAGTTGTAATGTCTCCCAGTAACACCTCCACCGGCGTGATGTCATTTGATATGGGATCGGATGGCGCTAAAGGGCATCATTTGATGGCTCCCGGCATTGGCAGCGCCGGAATAATAGACCAAGCGATGCTTGAGCGTAAAGAGCAATATTTGCAGATGAACGGGCGAGAGGTCTTCAAGTTTGCCACCCGCGTATTGCCAAAATCTACCTTGCAAACTCTGGAAAACGCCGAAATGACTCTGGATGACATTGATTTGCTCATTCCGCATCAGGCCAACGCCCGCATTATTGATTTGGCTGTTCGGCGCTTGGGGATTGATGAAGAAAAGGTCTTTGTAAACCTTCATAAATACGGCAATACTGCCGCCGCCTCTATCCCTCTGGCGCTCATTGAAGCGGTGGAAGAAGGCCGCGTCAAAGAAGGCGACAAACTTTGCCTGGTAAGCTTTGGCTCTGGCCTAACCTGGGCCAGCGCAGTGCTTCAATGGGGACAGCCGCTTGACAACAGCGAAGAGATTGCTCAGGAAGACCTGATCTGGGATTTGAACTCTATCCGCACCAGGATGGCCTTGACTTCTACCAAAATGCGCGTCAAAGCGCGTACCGTACTTGAAGAAGCTTCTTATAAAGCCAGCGCAATGATGCTTCCCCTTTACACCTTCACCGGACGCAAACCACCCAGGAAACTGGAAAAGAAAGAAGATACAAAGAAATAGAGATTAGAGCCTGGAGATTAAAAATCGGGAGTTTCTCGTTCCCACGCTAGGCGTGGGAACGGGAAACTCCCGATTTTTTTTAACTTCTATGTCGCTCATTGCTTATCCGTACTTTTGCTCAAATTGTTGCATAAATTCAACCAACGCCCCCACACCTTCTATCGGTTGCGCATTGTAAATAGAAGCGCGTATTCCGCCTGTAGAGCGATGCCCCTTCAAATTGCTCAATCCGGCGGCTGCGGCCTGAGTGACAAATTGCTTCTCCAACTCCGCATCGCCGCTCTTTACGCGAAAAACCACATTCATCAACGAACGATCAGCCTTGTTGACCGGGCCAGAATAAAAATCGCTGGCATCGATGGCATTGTATAGCAAGGCGGCTTTCGTTTTATTGTATTTTTCCATGGCGGACACGCCTCCTTCGGCGGCAATCCATTCCATCACCAGAGCGATGATGTAGATGCCAAAGGTGGGCGGCGTGTTGAACATAGAGCCTTTGCTGATATGCGTGCGATAATTCAGCATAGTAGGCAAATTGTCGCTGGCGCGCCCGGCCAAATCTTTGCGGATGATGACGATAGTCACGCCCGCCGGCCCGATATTTTTCTGCGCCCCGGCGAAAATTACGCCAAAATCAGACACATCAATGGGGCGCGACAGAATATCGGAGGACATATCGGCCACCAGTGGCGCATCGCCGGTGTCCGGAAAACGATGCCATTGCGTACCGTAGATAGTGTTGTTAGAGGCAATGTGTACGTAAGAGGCGTTTGGGTTGAAGCTGATCTCGTCCGGGCGCGGCAGGCGGGTGAAACCTTCAGCTTCGCTGGAGCCGGCGATGCGGTACTGCGCAATTTTTTCCAATTCAGCAATGGCTTTTTGAGTCCAGACTCCGGTGTTTAGCGCATCTACTGCTTTGCCTTCAAGGGTAAGATTCATCGGCAGCATAGTGAATTGAAAGCTGGCGCCGCCTTGTAAAAAGAGGACGGCGTAATCGTCGGGAACGTTTAGCGCCTGACGCAGGCCGTTTTCGGCCCGCTCCATAATGCCATTGTAGATTTGGCTGCGATGACTCAACTCCATCACCGACATTCCGCTTTCTTCAAAGTTGACCATCTCGTTGCGGGCGCGTTCTAATACGGGCAGGGGCAGAGCTGAAGGCCCGGCGCTGAAGTTGAAAACTCTGTCGTACATGGCTTGCTTCCTCTCCTGGCGCGTAGACGCCTATGTGGGGTGTTTTTGTATCTGCTTGGGTGCGGTTCAGGTTTTAGGCGAATGTCCGAAGACAGCATCCCGAGTAGCGCGAAACAACGTGGAGCGCGTATCGAAGGGTGCGGCTTGGACAACGAAACTTGGCCGACCCGCACCCTTGGCACTGGGGTCCTTGAATGGGATTGGCGTAAAGGATAAAAATCCAACCACGAATAGCGCTGATTTACACGAATATAAAAATTAAAAATTAGTGAAAATTCGTGTTATCCGTGGTTAAAAATGTCTTTCCCATTGAACGACCCCAGTGCCCCCGTCCTGACTGGACTGAAAAATCAATGTCCCCTCGCCGCTGACAGAGGCCGAAGGCGTGGCGAGCGGGTTGGCATCGGGCTTGGTTGCTTTACCACAGGCAAGCGAGGTCGCAATCAGCAGAATTGCGCTGATGATGATGGAGATGGAGATGTCTTGCGTTGGTTGTTGACCTGATTTCATTAGATATTCCCTTATTATTCAAAGGCTACATTTTACTCGGTCTGCGGCGTTTTTCGATTGCGCAGCCAGAGAACCAGCGCAATTATGCCGGAGGCAAGTACGCCTAACAGGGCGCCGCCTACTGCCCCGACCAAAACGAAGGGGAGGGGGCCAAAAACCAGTAGAGCTTCCTTGCCGGGAGCCGCGTTTTGGTAAGCCGGACTGGAAACCATAGACACTATAAAGATCAGGGGAGCGATTATCGCTCCCAGAAACGTAAACGCTATAACCGTTACACAGCCAATGCCAAGTGTTTTCTGTATTTGAGGGGGTGTTTTTTGATTCATTGTATCCTCCTATGATACCCTCCGGTATCATCTGGTGCGTATGGCGGGGAGAAGGAAGTGGAGGGACATTTCCTTCGGTCACCATACCCCCCGCACCATAGGCGACTTCTATAATAATTACATTATCATACGATGCGGCAGGTTTTTCTTTTTTTATCAGCGCCAATCCGCGCCAGCGCATCGCGCTCCTGGCCCAGTGCGAGTGAGAAGGTAAAAGCCAAGAGCGCCAGAACTACGCTTACACCGGCAATGCCAAAAATAAAGAAACTGACTTTCCTTTCGGCGTGGCTCCCTCTTGTTGAAGCGACGCGGGCAAGCGCTTTGTGAACGAACTTTCCGGTGAACGCGCCAATGGTTATAACGGAGATCAAGGCGAACGGGGCGACGCAACAAGCATCTATCAGCATAGCCGCCAGTTCAGCCTCGCTCTCAGAAGCAATGCCAAAAAGAGAAGTAAGAATCACCACGGGGACGATAAGAAGAAACACGACGCTTAACGCGCCGCTTAACATGCTGGCAAACACCCCTAGCTAGTCAATATCCGCAGGACGCGGTTGTCTTGTGTTCTGAAAACTCCACACAACTCGTTATGCAAACCCTTTGGGGCTAAATTCCGCCCATAAATAGAGCAACTAACCGTATAAAAGGCGGAATTTAGCCCGTTTTCAGCCATTCAAATAGTTCTGTGAAGTTTTCAGCTTGTGTTGCTTGTTGGGTTGGTTCCATAATATGCTACCCCACATAAAATATGCCGAGGCCGCGTGCAACGTGAAAGGCGCCAATGAGAATGGCCGCGACGAGAGCGATCAGTTTTTCGTTCCGGTGTTCTGCGGCGCGTAGAGATTCGGGCGCGCCGGCCAGGCCCAACAACAAGGTGAGGGCCCCAAAGACCAGAGCAGCCCAGTTACGGTGCGTAACCACGCCGCCGGACGAAACAGTGGTAGTGAAGCTGATGATAAA
>DUEH01000143.1 GCA_011192195.1 Chloroflexota bacterium
ATGAACCACTACTCCACACGGACAGAAAGAAACACAGACCTTTTTTTGTTTTTGTCCGTGTTTCTTTCCGTCCGTGTGGAGGTTTAGCCTTGTTATGTTTAACGATTATGTTAATGGAAAACTCCTGTAAGTATTTACCGATTAGTTTTATATCAGGTTCGGGACAAGCCATTCATCCTTCATCCTTCCGCCTTCATCCTTTGTAGATATAACCCAAAACGTTTTGGAAGTCAAGTTGAACTATGTTACAATCACGCCATCACTGACGATGGAGAGTCCTGATGCGCATCGGCTTTATTGAGGACACGCCGCTTCACGGCGGCACGCAAATATGGGTGGCGGAAGCGCTTCGCTATTTTCTGGCGCGCGGCGAAGATGCGACCCTTCTCTGTCCCGAAGATAGCTGGATGGCGTCTCAGTGCGCCGGAACCGGGGCGCGTTTGACAACATACAACCGGGACGCTATTGTCCAACAGGATGCTTACCATCAGACCCTGTGGACGGAGGCGCTGCGCGATTGCGATGTGGCGCTGTGTACCGTTCACCCCCCGCGAGAAGACTTTCACTGCGCGGCCTTTGCCGGGCGGTGCATTCAAGAAGCGAAGCTAAAAACGCATCTCATCTCCAAAACCGGCACCATTGTCCCCGCATACCGCCGCGAATTTTATTTGCCGGATGACCGTATCGCTTCTTCTGTGATTGCCATTGCCAACTTTACCCGCAAATATCTGATTGAAAATTACCGGCTACCGCCGGAAAAGGTCGCTTTGATCTATCAGGGAACGGATATTCACCGCTTTCAATCCACCGCCGCAACGCGCGTTGAAGCCTTGAAACGCTACCCTCTGCCGCCGCAAGCTTCGCCGGTTTTGGGGTGTATTGGCTCTTTTGAAGATCGAAAGGGGCAAGCGGTGTTATTTCAAGCGGTATCGCAGTTAGCGGCAAGCGCTTACCCAAACATCCATTTATTGCTGGTTGGCGACGGCCCGGATGAAGCGAAACTGAGAACGCTGGTCGAGGCGATGGGGCTTGAGCGGCATATCAGCTTTTTCCCCTTCACCAGCGAGCCGGAATACTTTTTTGAGCGCGTTGACATTACCGCGTTGCCCAGCCTCTATAAAGAGGGGCTTCCCAACGTGCTGCTGGAATCAATGGCAATGAAAACGCCTGTCATTGCCTCTGATTTGGGCGGCGTGTCAGAGGCGGTTTTAGCGGGCGAAACCGGCTTCGTTGTCCCCACCGGCGACAGCGAAGCGCTGGCTCAGGCTATTCACAAACTGTGGGCCGATGGGCCGGCGCATCAGGAAATGCGTCGCAGGTCTCGCCGGTTGATGGAAGAGAAATTTGATAAGTCCATTCAATTTGCCAGGTTTTGGGAGTACTTCAAGTTGGCACTGAGGTGAAATTCAATGGCGGTATCTGCCGACAAGGTTTCTGAAATGATGCAGACGCTCCGGTCTGCAAAAGTTGACACCTGGTTTGACCTGGGCTTGTTCATTGACCGCTTCAAAGAGAATCGCAAGGTTCCCGCCGCAGCGCGCGTCGATTCTTTTGAGGATTTTCAGCGCCAACTCATCGCCGACGGCGTTGCGGCAATTAGCGTTGCGACGGATGATCGCCTGAAGCGCAGCGTTTCCGCCTTTCAAGGGGCGCTGCCCGGCGTTTCAGTGGATATCATTGAACCCTCCCACAGTTGGCCGCTGTACAATGATTTTTTCAAAACCAGGCTGGCGCGCGGCAGCCCTGAATACAATGCGCTTATCGGTCAATTTTGGAGAGACACGCTGAACATTACGCAGCAGTTGAGCCGCCGCATTGAAGAAAAAGGGGCCGCGCTGCTTTATTTGGTGGATGTATGCGCCATTCCGGCGAATGTTTCGCTTGCCCTGTCTCTGGTTTTCATTTCGGAATTTCTTGGAATTCCGGTCATCCATCGCAGCCGACGGTTTTATTGGGACATAGCGGAGGCGGATTTTTATCTCAATCGACATCTGGGCGAGTTCTTCTCGCAGATTGATGTCCTCTACCCCTGGGAATCCCGTTCCTGGATGCACCTTGGCGCCAGCGTCCAACAATCCCGCCGGTTGATTGAATTGAAGGGACTCAATCCCGCCAATGTCAGCGAATTGCCCCTTGATGCCGGTGACGCTGAGTTTGCCGGTGCGCTGACCGCGGTTTTGCGCCGTTTGTATCTTCAACTTCAGCCCAATCATCTCAACGCGCTCCAACATTCTATCGAAGCTTATCGCCGGCGTTGCAATGTTAGCAGCGTGGATCTGCAAGCTATCTTGCCCGACAAAAATCGTCGCTATTTGCCCGGTTACGGCAGAATTGGGTTTATGCTTTTTCTCAAGTCGCTGATTGATCCCAGCTATTTTCGGGTAGAGGAGCGGCAAACGCGCGGGATGATACTGGATTTTGCCCGCACTCTGTTGGAAGCTAAGGCTTCAGTAGCGCTGGAAACCGCGCATCGGTTTTACAACGCGGTAGATAACCTGTTTCTGTTCCGCGATGGAGAAGAACACATTCGTCATGACCATTCTCTGGCCTATCGTCATCGAAATACGCTGCATTATCCTTACCGCGATTTCACCCATCAGGAGTTGATGGGGCTGGTCAATATGCTTTTCGACCAGATTGTTGGCAATGGGGAAACGCCTGCGTCTGTGGATCGTCTTGCTTTCGGCGATGAGCCTTTGGCAATTGATGACCGCGTGTGGCTGGATGCGCGATTGCGAGAGAATACGCCCATTGCCTACTTCCCCGGCGAATTGAATCCGGCAATGTTTGACTTGATTTGTCTGCAACCGCTTCGCAGACGCCTGAATTTGCCGGACAATACTCCCCTGACCGCCGAGCGTCTGGCGCAGTTAAACGAAGACCCCGCCCAGGTTTACGTTTTTTGCCCCCAAAAACCGTGTCAAAGACGATTGACCGCCGAGCATTTGCGGCGCTGCCTGAACGTTGAAGCGCAAGCCGAGTTGCGTCTTCTGTTTGCCGGCGGCGTGTGCAGCATCGTTGAAACAGAGCAGTGGACGCCGGGGATTCATTTTCCCCAATTGGGCGCGGAGGCGCTGCGGATGCTGCGTGTGGTGCAGGAGCAAAATGGCATTCTCATCAGCGACGACCCTGACGCCTCGATGATGAGTGACATCGCTGCTTTGGATCGTTTTCATATTGGGCGGGCGGACGGTTTGTTGACCGCAAAGATATTGGGTATCTCGCCGGGAAGCAGGTACGTCCAATTTGTACCGGCGGGGCTGCGGGCAACGCTGGCCTATCCTGCGCCGGTGCAAACGGCTAGAGACCTTAGCAATGCCTTGCATAGCGCGCGTTACAAGAGCTTGTGCCGGCTGCGCGGCGAGGCGGCAGTGTTGCGTCGTCTCAAGGAGGATGCGGAATCGCGCGGGACGCCGGCGCTGCAAACGCTTGAAAGCCTGGAGGCTGCGGGAGTCGCCGAGGACTCGCTTGTCTCCACGCAATCCCTGTGCGGCGTGTATGAGGACAACTGCCCCTGGAGCGGCGTTGTTGCCGGCGCGCAAATTGACGGGGCGGCCAAAAAGTGGCGCTTCGCTATTCTCACCAAAGCCGGACAAACCCGCACAGTTCCCCAATTTGTCCGGACTTTCCGGCAAGAGCGCGGCGTACTGCCCGCCATCGCCTGGAATGGCGGCTACATTTTGAATGAGGAATTGGTAGGCAAGTTAGGATTGCCGGAATCGTACATTGGCTCTTCCCTGGGACTGATTATTTCCGAAGG
>DUEH01000144.1 GCA_011192195.1 Chloroflexota bacterium
CCAGGGCGCGGTGTATTTCCTGAGCTAACGTTTCGGCTTTGATATAATCGTCCCACTCATTGAAGACGCGCGCAGCGCGACCGCTGGACTGGAAGAAGATGATGATGCGGTCTTCGATGTTGAAATCGGCGTCCTTACGCATATTCTGCACGCGGCGAACGATCTCGCGGGCCAGACCTTCGTTGGCGAGTTCGTCGCTGATAAGGGTGTCAATGGCAACGGTGACGACTTTATCGGCGGCAATGGACAGTCCTTCGGCGGGCTGGGTCAGGACGATGATCTCATCGGGGGCCAGTTCTAACATTTGCTCGCCCATTGCCAGCGAAACCGGTTCACCGGCGTTGATGCGGGCGAGGATTTCGGCGGGGTCGCTTTCGGCAAGCGCTTTGCGTAGCGCCGGGAATTGTTTGCCCAGTTTCGGCCCCAGTATTTTACTGTTGGGCAGCAGACGATACTGCACCAGCCGATCCGCGTCGGCCACAAATTCAAAGGCTTTCACGTTCAGTTCATCCAGCGCAATGTCCACGTACTCCGATGATAATTCGGCTTTGCCTTCGCCCAAATGGGCCATTGCTTTAGCCAACGGCTGACGCACTTTCAGCCCGGCGCTGCTGCGCGCGCTGAGTCCCAGACTGGAGATTTGCCGCGCCAGAGCCATTTGGGTCAAGACGCTTTCATCCACCAGCGACAGGTCGGCTTGCGGGTAATCGCAGAGATGCGCGCTTTCCGGCGCGTCCGGGGTCACGCTGCGAAGCAGGTTTTGGTACATGACTTCGGCCACAAAGGGGGTAAAGGGGGCCAGCAGCTTGATCAGGCGGCTTAAAACGTGGTAAAGCACGGCGTAAGCGCCTTCTTTGTCGCTATCGTGTTCGCTCTTCCAGAAGCGGCGGCGAGAACGTCGCACGTACCAGTTGGTCAGGTCGTTAAGGAAAGTTTCTACGGCCATTGTGGCAGCCATTGCATCGTAGGCTTCCAGACCGCGATTCACGCGGTCAATAACCTGATTGAGACGGGCGATGATCCAGATATCCAGAACGCTCCCCTGCTCGCCTGCCCACCTGCTCACCTGCTCACCTGCCGGCGTCCATTCATCCAGGCGGGCGTAGGTGATGAAGAAGTTGTAGACGTTCCACAGGGGCAACAAGAATTGCCGGCGAACTTCATCGGCGCGGTTGTAGCCGAAGAGAAGGTTGCTTTCCGGTTTGTGGTTGCAATACATCCAGCGCATCACGTCCACGCCCATTTTGTCGGCGGCTTCGTTGAACTCAATGGAGTTGCCCCAGCTTTTGTGCATTGCCCGGCCATCTTCGGCAAAGAGGGTGGCGTAGCTGAAATTGTTTTTGAAAGGCGGCGAGCCGTCCAGTACGGTTGCCATCACCAGCATGCTGTAGAACCAGTTGCGGAATTGGCCGGGGAAGGATTCACTGGTGAGGTCGGCGGGATACCACTGTTTCCAGTAGTCCGGGTCGGTGCGATATTCCAGCGTGCTGAGGGGAACGATGCCAGCGTCAAGCCAGGGGTTGCCCACATCCTGAATACGAGTCATGGTTGAGCCGCATTTGGGGCAGGCAAGTTTCACCGCGTCTACGTAAGGGCGATGGGGGGTGTGGCCTTCAAATTTCTCCCAGCCTTCGATAGCGCGTTCTTGCAGTTCTTCGCTACTGCCGATAGCTTCAAAGTGGTCGCAGGTTTCAGAATCGCATTGCCAGATGGGCAAGGCCAGTCCCCAGTAGCGTTTTTTGGAGATCATCCAATCGTGCATATTGCGCAGCCAATCCAGTTCGCGATCTTTGCCAAAAGAAGGTATCCAGTTGATTTCTTCGGTGACATCCATAATTTGGTAGCGCAGACTGGCTTCTTTTTCTTCCGGCGTCACTTCTGCGCGCGGTTTGTCGTAGAGTTTGCCCATACTAATGAACCACTCGTCAACCAGGCGAAAGACCAGTTCGGTTTTGCAGCGCCAGCAGGTGGGGTAGCGGTGGGTGTAGTTTTCTACGTGGTACAGGAGTCCCTTTTGCTCCAGATTTTCAAAGATAGGCGTGGCAATGTCGCCGACGTATTGGCCGCTGAGCCAGTCAAAGCCGTCTACAAAGTAACCTTCGTCGTCAATGGGAGCGATGAGGGGGAAGTTGTGTTCGCGGCCAAGTTGAAAATCTTCCGCGCCGCAGCCGGGGGCAATGTGTACAATGCCCGTGCCTTCGGCTTCGCCCACTTCATCCCAGGCGATAACCTGATGCGTTTCTTTGGCGCTGCGCTGCACGCCCTCTACCAGTTCGCGCAATTCAGTGTGACCGCCCGGTTCCTGCGCGGCGGGCAGTTCGTCAAAGGGGCCGTCGTAAGTCCAGCCGATCATTTCCGCGCCTTTTAGTTCGCCCAGCGCTTCAAATTTTCCTTGCAGCATTTTGAGCGTTCCTTTGCTCAGGTAGAAAATTTCGTCGCCCTGCTTGACTTTGACATAATCCAGTTTCGGGCCAACGGCGGCGGCTACGTTGCTGGTGAGAGTCCAGGGGGTGGTCGTCCAGACCAGCAGGCTTTCGCCGGGACGGTCTCGCAAGGGGAAGCGCAGGGTGATGCTGCGATGGGTTAGTTCGGCGTAACCGTCGGTGACAATCTCGTGCTGGCTAATGCCGGTGGCGCAGCGCGGACACCAGGGCATAACGTCGGCGCCCCGGTAGAGCCAGCCTTTTTCCCACACTTTTTTGAGGAAGGTCCAGATCATATAGTTGTTTTCGGTAGAAAAGGTGAAATAGCTGCCGCCCAGTTCCGGCAGGCCCAGATGCCCCACCAGGTTTTCCACTGTGTCGGTGACGGGGCCATTTGGCCTTTGCAGGGTGATTTCCTGCGCCGGGTCTTCTTTCAGCAGTTCGGCCAGACGACGCAATTCCTCGGGGTCGTTCCAGTCCATCGAGTAGCCCAGACGGATGCTCTGCTCGGTTTGCACGGCGGCGTAGCGCAGCACGCGCTCTTTGCACCGGTTGACAAATTCGGCCAGACCGTAGTCTTCGATGTCTTTTTTAGACTCAAAGCCCAGTTCTTTTTCTACTTCTACTTCCACCCACAAGCCCTGACAGTCGAAGCCGTTTTGGTAGCGCAGTTCTCGCCCGCGCATTGTCCAGTAACGGTTGTAGAGGTCTTTATAGGTGCGTCCCCAGCCGTGATGCACGCCCATTGGGTTGTTGGCCGTGATGGGGCCGTCCACAAAAGACCATTTTGGCTGGCCTTTGTGTTTGGCTGCAATTTTTTTGAAAATTTCATTCTCTTCCCAAAACTTGATCGTGTCGCGCTCTTGCGCGGGAAAGTCTACTTTTGGTGGGACGGGTTTGAATGGCATAATTTTTCTCCTTTTTCCTAATCCACAATCTCTACTTGGATACGCTTGTTGACACGCCCCTTACTTTTATAACCCACCACCTTGATGCGACCTACTTCGCGGGTGTTGGCAACGTGGGTTCCGCCGTCGGCCTGCAGGTCAAGCCCTTCAATTTCCACAATGCGAACTTGCTGAATAGCGGGAGGAAGCAGGTTGATCTTGGTGCGGATCAAATCCGGTATCTGGAAGGCTTCTTCTCTGGGCAGAACGCGCCAGGAAACAGAGCGGGCGGCTTCGACTTCGACGTTGATGTTTTTTTCGATTTCCGCCACTAATTCCTTGCGCATCGTCTCGAATTCAAAGTCCATTCGCCCTTTAAGGGGTTCCATATTTCCGCCGGTCACTTGCGCGCCGTAATCTCGCCAGATAACGCCGCAGAGAATGTGCATCGCGGTGTGAGTGCGCATAAGTTTGTAGCGGCGATCCCAATCAATCTGGCCGTGAATCTGCGCGCCCAAAGGCGGCAGGTCGCCTTCAATCCAGTGCCAGACGGCGCCGTCCTGCTTTTTGACTTTGGTCACTTTTACAGTCTTGCCATCAAAGGTAATTTCGCCCTGATCGTAAGGCTGCCCGCCACCGCCGGGATAAAAAGCCGTGCAATCCAGAGCGATGGCGTTCTCGTTAGCGTTGATTTTGGTGACGGTGGCGTCAAATTCTTTGAGGTAGCTGTCTTGTTGAGCCAGTAGGTTGGTCATAACGCGCTCCTTTCAAGTTTAGGTAAATGTTGAATTTGCGAATTTGCGAATTTGCCCATTCGCAAATTCGCCCATTCAACAAAAAAAACTCCCGCCCGCAAAGGGACGAGAGTTAGTGAATAAAGTTCTCTCGCGGTACCACCCAATTTGACAAATTGTGTCCGCTTATTGCCGCCTGCGGAGCAAGAATCGCTCGACAGGGGAACCGGGGTAACGGTGGGTTAAACCGGGCAAATCTACTGGGGGCAAGAGGCCCTGTTCGGTTGCCTGCTCCAAAAGGATTTTCGGGGTGGATTACGCGCCTGGCTTGCACCTTTCCAGGCTCGCTGTGGCGATAGGCCACCCTTACTCGTTTTCATCAAAGCAGTTGATTTTTACTTCTGTAAAACTGGCGCCGGGGTCGTTGAATGGGATTGAGCTTTCTCAATGCCGGACGAAAGACCAAAGACGAATGACGAAGGAAATCCGCGGCTGAAATTCGTCTTTTGTCCTTCGTCTTTCGTCAAAACGGGAACGACATTACAAATCCCATTCAACAACCCTGTACCGTAAAACTATATCACCTTAAAACAGGCTTGTCAAATCACTATTTGTCGGCATAAGAGGCAGCTGCTTCAGCCTCCCGCGCCGCTTCTTGCTCTGCAATTAGCGTATCATACAGGGTGTGTAAATTTATGCGATGTAATTCTTGTACCAGTCCGTTCAAAGGGATTCGACTGCGCCCGCACTCATCAATTGTAATGCGATCAAGTCGCTCACGAGGCTGGCGACGTTCTATAATTTGGCGTACCTTGTCTTCAATGGTGTCCAGATAGCGCAAGCCGGCGTCCACGGCCTTTGGAATTTCGCCTCTGAGCAGCACTTCGCCGTGACCTTGAACCATACTCTCCAGCGGATATTCAAGCATCTTTTCCAAGGATTGCCTGAGTTCGTGGCGATTGCCTGGCACAAAGTATGGAACCGGCATCATTGCATCAGAAGCCAGCAACACTTTGTCTTCGCGCGCATAAGCCACGGTTGTGTCGCTGCTGTGGCCGGGCATCAGGCGCAATTCTACCGATTTGTTGCCGACGTGTAACACCATGTCGCCGTTATCAAAAATAATGTCGGGGATGCGTAATGTCACTTCTTCAAATTCAGGGACAGCGGCCTGCGCCTCAAGCAATGCTCCTGCGCCGCGCGCTATCAGTTCATTGTAGCAGCGTTTGTGACACACTAGCTGAACGTCATCGTCAAAGAGATAGTTGCCAAAGGTGTGATCGGCGTGCCAATGCGTGTTGATCAGGTATTTTATTTTCCCCTTGCCCAGTTCCTTCAAATGCGCAATCATACTGCGCGTTTCAGAAGGGTAGGGTAAAGTATCTACTACAATAATGCCATCTCTGTGAACCACTGCCGAGGCGGTTACTTGAGCGTATAAACTACTGGTAAAAACGTAAATGTCATCTGAGACGCGTTCCCGCCGCATTGTTTCTCCTAAAAAAGATCAAATAATTACGAATACGCGCATTATAACATAACTGATACCAAAAAATCAAGGGATTTTAACATTGCGGGGCTATTTCTTTGCAATAATGCCTTCAAGTCGCTGAAATTCAGCGGGGGTGTTCAAGTTGATCAAGTAATCAAAGTCCGGGGTGATTGCCTGCAACGCCTCTTTATTGACATAACGAACCTGCACTTCGTTAAAGAAGTCAATCACCTTCAGCTTATTGGCGCTAATGCGTTTTTGGACGGCGGGGATGCAGCGTTTATGATAGAAAGCGTGCAGGGTTTCGGGGTGATTGCCAACAAGGGGTATAACCGCATCTGCCTCTTGGCGCTGCTGCGCCAAAAAGGTGATAATCGCCGGGTTGAGCAGGGGCATATCGCAGGCCAACACCAATACCCAGTTATGCTTGGCGTAAGTAAGCGCGGTGTAAATTCCGCCCAGAGCGGCCTTGCCCGGTACCACATCCGGTATAGTAGGGATATTGAAAGGTGTATAAATCTGAGGGGAATTTGTCACCAAGAAAAGATCGGGGGTCAAGCCCTTTACGGCATTGATCTCCCATTGAAGAATAGACATTCCGCCCAATCTCATCAACGCTTTATTCTGCCCCATTCTGCGGCTCTGTCCGCCAGCCAGAATAGCCACGCTAAAGGGCGTAATTGATGATTGATCCATAATTTTGTTACAAGAGTGACTCAAGAGTGACTGTTGAGAGAAGAAAAGAGATGGGGGGATACCCCCCACGCCCCCCTGCCGTTCGGCTGAGCTCACGACGAAGCCTGCGGCGCTTTTTCTTTTACCCGTTTTAAACACACCCGAGTGACTTCAGCATAAAGTTAAGCGCCGAGCGTTGACTGCCGACCGCCGAAAAAACGTCATTGCGAAGCTTTTTCGGCGGTCGGCGGTCAACGATCGGCGGTCTTTGGGGTACAAGCGCTGTCAAATTAAAGAGAAATGCGCTGCCATACAACTACCAGGCCGCGTTTTACTGCGCGCTTAAATAGCTTACAGCCTGCCCCACGGTGGTAATTTCCTGAGCTTCCTCGTCGGAAATTTCGCCTTGAAATTCTTCTTCAAAGGCCATGATAAGTTCAACCAAATCTAGTGAATCCGCTTCCAGATCATCCCGAAACGAAGCGTCCATAGTGATCTTGTCTTCATCAACGCCCAGTTGCTCTACAACAATTCCCTTTACTTTCTCAAAAACTTCATCCTGAGTCATATTAAATATCCTCCTCGTAAATATTGTATATTTTTAGCTGAAAATTACCGAGCCATTCTACCAGTGTACGCTAAGCTTGTCAATCGCCTTGCCCACCGATTGTCTGAACATCAACACACCATGCAACACGCGATTCAATAGTTAGTTACGGAGTGTCTTTTTACAAAAATGGTCAATAAGTCCAAAAGGGGTTTTACAAAGACCTAAGTTATGTTATAATTGATACAATTGTTTTATTAGCATTGTCCAAGGAGACTGCGTATGAAGCCTCCACACACCCGCAGGGTTGTGGAACTTAAAATCCCAAATGAACTTGGCTATGAAAAAATCGCCAGAGAAACTGTGGGTACGGTGGCAAAACGTCTGGGCTTTGATGATGAACGCATTGCCGACATTAAACTGGCCATAGCGGAAGCCTGCACTAATGCCATTTCTTACGGCAGTCAAACCGATACCCGCACCAAGATCATTGTAGTTTTAACCGCTGATGAAGAAAAGTTGGAGATTCTGGTCAAGGATCCCGGCTTTGGCGATTCCCCTCCCCCCACGGAAGTAACTGTCCCGGATATTCATAAAATGGTCGAAGGAAAAGCCAAATTAGGCGGTATGGGCTTGTACATTATCCAGGAATTAGTGGATAAAGCTGAATTTATCCAAAGCGGTGATGACAACGGGAACCAATTTCATATGGTCATTTATCGTATGAACGACGAAGATATTGAGTTCAACGCTGCAAAATCAACCTAGAGGAGAAAACGCCTGATGAGCGACGAAATTCAAGTAGACGTACAATATATTGATGACAAAACTGCAATCATCCATCTGGAGGGCGACGTAACAACCTTTTCCGAGAAGGATATCAATGATGCTTACAAGGCCGCTTCAGACAATGATAACAGTAACATCATCTTCAATTTCCGAGAAAATGATTACATCAACAGCGCCGGTATTGCCATATTGATTGGTGTGGTTACAGAGGCTCGTAAACAAAATCAACGCTTGATCATGGCAATACCCAGTTCTCACTTTCAAAAAATATTCCGTATGGTTGGCTTAACGCAATACGCCGATATTTACAGCAGCCTGGAGGAAGCAAAGGCGCAAATATAATTATTGTTTACCCTTGATCACCTCGCGCAGAACCATTGTAGCGTACCCTCCCGGCGGCAAAACAAAAGAAATAATCAAGCCCTCATCCCAATAGAGATCAACATCATTCAAGGGTATCCGGTACGGGCGACGCCCCCCCTTAAAACGAACCCCGGGCAAGTCAAAATCTTCCAGCGAAACCTCCGCTGCTTGCAGCGCAGCCAATTCCCGTTTTCCCGCTTCACCACGTGCAACCAGATATTTTACGCCAAATAATGGCCCGGCAGGGCTAATTTCAAAGGCATCTGCTCTGGACTGCTCCGCTGCCGCATCCTCAATTACAAAAGAAGCCCCCTTTTGGTGAATGTAGGCCACGTCTCCTGTCTCCAATTGGCTCAGGCTGTCCAGACGTTCTGTCAGCAGTTGATTGAAAAGTTCAGACTGAAAGGCAGAAACAAATAGTCGCTTCAAGCGATTATCAACCGCTCGCAAGGCTGCCGCTGCATCATTGGTCTTGACCAGTTTTGCCAGCGCTGTTCGCTCTTGACGCAGCATCGAAGGCCACAAATTCAGCGCCTCTGAGCGGTTACCGGCATCAAAGGCGGCTCTGGCCTGCTGCGCTCCGGGATTCTCGGCGGGGTGAGGATGCCCCAGAAATTGGTCAAAAAACTCATCGAGTTGCCCCTTGACCAGCGCCTGCCCCAATAAATGCGAGTTCTGACGCAAGCCAAAGCGCTGCTCGCCAAAATAGTTGGGGACGCCCTGTTGGCTTAATCGTGTTAAAATTACTTCCGCCTGAGCCTGCGCCTCTCTCTGCACGCCGCGCACCCGAATGACAAACTTGTTCCCCGTCAAATGCCCTAACTTAAGCTTATTTCGATGTTGCTTTGCCGCAATAATCTTGATGCCGGGCGCATTCAATTGCCTTAGCTGCTCCGGCAAAGCGCCATCAATAGAGATAGTTTGTCGGGTAACAGCTTGAGCGTCCTTTTGCCCCGCGTAACCAATCTTTCTGGGATTGATCTTCAAGACGCTGGCAATGCGATTGACGGCGGTTAGGGTGGCAATTCCCTTTTTTTCTATGGTCACGTAAAGATGTTGGCCTTCGCCGCCGGGTTCATACAAGGGGATTTCCTCTACATAAAAATCGCCGGGAACCGTTTTTATCTGGCCGCCAATACCGGGGACATCGGCGCTTAGATAGGGCAGGTTTGGGATCATAAGGTCTCCAATCAGAAAATCTATAGTCTGTTTGTCAACTATACCTATCGAGTCCATTTTGACAAATGCGCGCTTTTAAGAAATTTCCGCATCCTTCTGCAATGCGTCGTGTTTTAGTATTGTATGCTTGTGCGGCAAATAGTGGTAATAAGGCGAATATGAGGTCAACAAAATGACCAAACGAGTAGTAGTCACCGGGCTTGGCGCTGTGACGCCGGTTGGAAATAACGTGGCAGATACCTGGAGTAACTTACTCAAAGGAAAATCGGGTATCAGAACGATCACCCTGTTTGATGCTTCTGAATTAGGCACGCGCTTTGGCGGAGAGGTAAAAAATTTCGATCCAGTGGCGCTTTTTGGGCGCAAAGAAGTCCGTCGAATGGATCGCTTTACCCAGTTCTCAATGGAAGCCAGCCGGCAGGCCATTGAAGACGCCGGATTAGCAGAGGCTAATATTGACAAGACGCGCGTGGGAACAGTCATTGGCTCTGGGCTGGGCGGAATGAACACCTTTTTGCAGCAATACGATATTCTCAAAACGCGAGGCCCCCGTCGCGTCAGCCCATTCTTCATCCCGATGGTCTTGCCCGATACAGCCGCCGCGCGCCTGGCCATTGAGTACGGCTATCAGGGGCCTTCAATGTCCATAACCTCTGCCTGCGCCAGCGGAACCAACGCTGTTGGCGAAGCTTTTGAAATGGTGGCTCGCGGCGCCGCCGATGCGGTAGTAGCCGGCGGCGCAGATTCATTGCTGCTCCCCCTTATTTTTGCCGGATTTTCAATTATGAAGGCGTTCTCCACGCGCAACGACGATCCGGAACATTCCTGCCGCCCCTTTGATGCCAGCAGAGACGGCTTTGTTGCTTCCGAGGGAGCCGCCACCTTGATCCTGGAAGAACTGGAACACGCCCAGGCCAGAAACGCCACCATCTACGCTGAATTCATTGGCTATGGAGCCTCAGTAGACGCAAACAGTATAGCCGCCCCGCTGGCTGATGGCTTTGGCGCCAGCCTGTCAATAAAAGCCGCCATTAAACGGGCCGGAATTGCCCCTGTCCAGATAGATTATATAAACGCTCACGGAACCTCTACCCGTTTAAATGACGTTGCCGAAACAAAGGCCATTAAAAATACGCTGGGAGATCACGCCTATAACGTTGCTATCAGTTCCACCAAATCTATGACCGGCCATCTTTTGGGCGGAGCCGGCGCGCTGGAAGCGCTGATCTGCGTCAAAGCCCTGGAAAGTGGCATTGTTCCGCCCACCATCAACTATAAAACCCCTGACCCGGACTGCGATCTGGACTACACCCCCAACGTTGCCCGTCAGGTAAATCCCCAGGTTGCTCTGTCCAATTCATTTGGTTTTGGCGGACACAACGCGACGATTATTTTAAAAAAATTCAGTGAATAGTGAATAGTGAATAATTTTTTCATTGTTCACCTTTCACTTTTTACTGAATTTTGGAGAGTTCAGTATGCCTGCATACTACGCCCATATTATTGGTTGGGGCATGTACGTACCCCAAAAAATTGTCACCAACCATGATCTGACGAAAATAGTAGACACATCGGATGAATGGATACGCTCACGAACCGGCATCAGGGAGCGTCGCATTGCCTCAGAAAAAGACAGTACCGCCAGTATGTCCACCATCGCCGCCAAAGAAGCGCTGGACAGAGCCAGAATTCTTCCTTCTTATGTAGATTTGGTCATTGTGGCAACTCTGACCCCGGAACAGCCAATGCCCGCAACCGCCAACATAGTGCAAGACGCTATTGGCGCCAAAGGCGCAGCCGCCTTTGATTTGAACGCCGGATGCACCGGCTTTATCTACGCCCTGTCTGTGGCCGCCGGAATGTTAGAAGCCGGTCGAGCCAAAACAGCGGTTGTCATCGGCGCCGAAACGCTGTCTCGCGTGGTAGACTGGGAAGACCGCAGCACCTGCGTTCTCTTTGGCGACGGCGCGGGCGCAGTAGTGTTGCAAGCCAGCGAAAATCCCGGCGGCGTACTGAGTACCGTATTAGGCTCAGACGGCGCCGGAGCCAATCATCTGATCATCCCCGCCGGCGGCAGCAAAATGCCTGCTTCCATTCAAACTGTTGCCGAGCGGCAGCATTACGTCAAAATGAAGGGACCGGAAGTCTTTCGATTTGCCACCCGCATTATGGGCAGGGCAGCCAAAGAAGCCTGCGAGCAGGCCGACGTGTCTCTAAGCGACATCAACCTCTTCATTCCACACCAGGCCAACGCCCGCATCATCAAATCTGCGGTCAAATATCTAAAACTAGAGTCTGGCAAAGTCTACGAAAACCTGCAAAGGTACGGCAATACCTCCGCCGCCTCAATCCCCATAGCGCTATGCGAAGCCATCAACGAAGGCCGCGTAAAAACCGGCGATAATTTGGCGCTGGTTGGATTTGGCGCTGGTCTCACTTGGGGGGCATCGGTGGTACGATGGGGCTTGCCGGTTCCCTACCAAAAACGGCAAAAATGGTATCAAGGCGCGCGCTGGGTCTATTATCGTTGGGCAAACTTTATCTCTAAACTTGCCTGGCTGCTACGCGTTCTTGAAGACCACCTGCCCAGGCGCAGTACCTCTCCGCTGGAGGACAAAAAGCCGCCAAAAGAGCAATTGCCGGACAAAAGGGAAACTGGTTCCTTCTACAAGCCGTCCGCCCCTTCCCATAGCGACAATGGAAACAACAGTCAGGAAGCAACGCGTTCAGAGGCAGAAACAAAGTAACCGTTCCCCCCCCCCTCGTTCCAATACCCGAAAAGCGAGGTAGACTCTGCTCTGCGTTGGAACGCGTTTTGAGACGCTCCGCGTCGGCTTGCACGTGGGGGGACGCAGAGCGTCAGAGTATTCATTCCCACGCAGAGCGTGGGAACGAGGGGGGGGAACGGTTACCATTTCGGGTACTCGCACACAAATTGAGGCAGCAGCGTCTTCGCCTGAGCTAATTGAGCCAGATTGGGACGCACCAGAGGGATGTTTTGGGGCAGGTTTTGAAAGTAGGGCAGCCAAGATTGCTGACGGTGGTTGCCAGCAAGGGTGGTTTTGGGTATGGGTATCATAGCCATGGTCTCCTTTCTGGCGGCGGGATGAGGTGCGCTACCTTTGATTCTACCTCTTATGGTATTAAAACATCTGTTTAGTCATTACGCCGCCGTCAACACGCAGGTTGACCCCGGTAATCCAGCGAGCCGCCGGGGAGGCTAGAAAAAGGCAGGCGTCGGCCACATCATCAGGCATTCCCAGGCGGGTGAGAGGCGCGGCTTTTTGCCAACGTTCTACGCCATCGGGCCAAGCCTGCTCAATGCCTGCGCACCAAATCAACCCCGGCGATACGGCGTTCACGCGGATCTTCTGCGGGCCAAGCTCATTGGCGGCGGCCATTGTGTGCATCAGCGCGCCCCCTTTGGCCGCGTTGTAGTGACTGTGCATTGGCGCCGGATTTTCGCCCTCGATGGAGGCGATGTTGACAATGGCTCCGCCTTTGCCCTGCGCTATCATCTGTTTGGCGGCGGCCTGCGTACAAAGAAAAACGCTGCGCAGGTTGGCGTTGATCACTTTGTCCCACTCCGTTTCACTCATCTCCAGCAGCGGCGAGAGTGGATACACCCCCGCGTTATTCACCAACACATCCAAACGGCCAAAGGCGGCTGCTGTTTGCTTGATGAGCCGCTCAACGTCACCTTTGCGAGTCACGTCGGCCTGAATGGCGATGGCTTTGCCGCCGGTTGCTTCGATCTGCGCCACTACCGCCCGCGCGCCGTCCGCGCTGGAACGATAATTAACTGCCACCGCCGCGCCCGCCTGAGCAAAACGAATGGCAATCCCCGTTCCCAATCCGCTGCCGCTGCCGGTAATGACGGCTGTCTTGTTTGAGAAATCAAGTAAGTTGTGCGGGTGAATATTCATCGTGTTCTCGCCTTAATCAGGTTACTAAAATTGGAATATTGCTCGATAAGCGCGCCGCGCTGGCCCAGTTCAAAGCCCTCCCATTCGAATCCGGGAGACATTGTGGTTCCCAGCAGGGCAAAACCACACTTTCCCTTCGCCGCCAGTTTTGCGCCCTGCCACACGCCTTGCGGCACAAGTTTTTGCGGGCGCATTCCGGCCTGAAGGTCGCTGCCCAGAATGAAGACTTCTCCGCTGCCTTCAGGGTACAGCAAGAGCATTTCTACCGGATCGCCCAGATAGAAATGAAAAATTTCGTCCGTGATCAGGCGGTGCATAGCGGAATAATTATCGAGGGTCAGCAGAAAATAGATGGCAGTGCTGAAGGCAATATCTTGTTGGTATCGTGGCGGCAGGGCCTGGAGAGGTATCTTTTCCGAGGCTTCGTAGCTTTGGCGGAAGAAGCCGCCTTCTTTGGGGAGCGGCTGAAGATTGAGCAGCTCTATGATTTCCTGGGCTGTCATTGTATCACCTCAACGCGAGGACTCTCCCCTGAATGTACGCGCCATTCAACGCGGCCTGATGCGCCCGGCTGTCAAGGAAGTAGGTGGCAAAGTCTTCCCCTTTTCGCTGAATAGCAAATCCGTTTTCAAAGGTTTTTAGGCCTATTAATTTACGATCCATACGAATAAAGCTAAACTTATTGCTGGGGAAGACAAGCCGGGAATTGGTCAGGAAAAGATTGCCCACATCCTGCCAGTTCAAATCGCCGCTGGGGGCAAGCCCCTTTGGGATATAATTGCCGCCCGCTTCAAGTGCGGGGCCGTGCGCGCGACGCATATTGTGTGTTTGCACGTAGACCGTTTCGCTCAATTGTTCCAGTAGAATTTGCGCCAAAGTATTAGACGGCATCCGCAGGTCATTAAAATTTCCCTGAGCAAAAACGGCTAATTGTTGGTCCGTGTAGACGCTTTCGCCAAAATTGTCCAATTCAGACAAAGGGACAACCTGCCCCGCAACTCCAGAGCGGGCTATGTCGTAATCCTGGCCGATGGATTGTACAATGTATTGGTCTTTGAACTTAAATCCCAGAAAGGTCTTTGGTTTTAGCGTCAACCCACAATGACTGCATTGATAATTTTTTCCACGCCAGACAAGCGCTTCCTGAGTACACACCGGACAGGTGGGTAATAGTGTGTCGCTGCTCATAGTGATGGGTCTCCTTGTTCGATTTACGATTTCTGATTTACGATTTACGATGAAGGTTGCGCGCTAAAACCAATCGTAAATCCAAAATCGTAAATCGCAAATTGGCCGGATGCGAACAATGTTGCAACACCGATAATTTTTTGGCGCTACAAAAATTCCGAGGCGCTAATTATACCGGTGAACGGACAAACGAGCGAATATTTCATCATACATCCGGTGATTATTCGCCCATTCGCCCCATCAAATGTATAATGCAAACCATTTTTTGACCAAAAGGGTGTAAATCCAATGCGAAAAAATCCAGAGCGTACGGCCTGGATCGTCCTGCTTTTGTCATTTTTTATATTTTGCGCGCTGACCGTCAGCATTCCCTTGAGCATACGATGGTACGTCATCAACGCCTACACGCCGTTGACGTCTACCCTCACCTCTGTCAGAGGGACGGTTTTGGTCAAGCGCCTTAGAGAAGACCAACCCGTTCCGGTTACTCGTGGGATTACGCACGATCTGGACGAATTAGGCGTCATCACCACCGATAGCACCTCGCAAGCCACGTTGGCCCTGTTCGACGAGAGCATTGTGACCCTGTACAATAATACCACGCTCATTGTTCAGAAGACCGGACGTCCCCGTTTTGCGCTCAGTCCTGAACCGGAACACATCCACCTTGAAATTGTCAAAGGGCGCATACGCGCCGATGTTGCGCCAACAGGGGGTGTTAACCGCGTATTTACCATCAAAAGTCCCCACGCCGAAGCGGCCTTAACGCCCGGCAGCTACGCCATTGAAGTGAGCAATGAACGCAGCCAGCTAACCAGCAGGGCGGGCGAGGCTGCGGTTTCTGCTCAAGGGCAGACGATTATTGTGCCGGAAAATGAGCGCACTATTGTCTCTCTGGATCAACCGCCATCAGAGACAAGCGCCGCCGAACAAAATTTGATAGTCAATGGCAATTTCAGTCAGGGCCTAAATTCAACCTGGAAAGCAACAGCCTTTGTCCCGGCTAACACCATCACCGAAACGCAGCAGGTTGCCACATTTGAAGACGATAAATTCCTGATCAAAGTAGATGCCCACAAGATAATTACCACCTCTTTGCATATCATCACCCGCGATAACCGCTCAACGCTGGAATTTAAAAGCGAAGGCGTAGACAACATTCATACCGAAGCCAGCGTGCAGCAGAATATGAACAAAGATGTGCAGGATTTCCGCTCGCTGCGCATTGCCGCCGATATCCGGCTTGACAATCAAAGTCTTCCCGGCGGCGGGCAGATTGGCACGGAATTTCCCCTGATGATCCATTTGGCTTACCGGGACGCCGAAGGGAATGACCGCAACTGGTATCACGGCTTTTACTACGCGCCGCCGCCCGGCAACTACATTCTCTACAACGAAGCGGATAACTCCAGCGAAAGCATCAACCAGTTCTTGTGGTATCCTTATGAATCTCAAAACTTGCTGACCACCCTGGGGCCAGCCAAGCCCGTTTACATAAAATACATTCGCGTTTACGCTTCCGGATGGATTTACGATACAATGGTCACAGACATTCAATTGCTGACGCAAGATTAGCCTGTCACATGATAAAGTTTTGGCTGCTTCTCCCTATTAGCTTGTTCCTGGCCTTTACCCTGTATCAAATTGATTTGCCGGGTCTGCACTACGACGAAGCTTTTGAAATAGTCCCGGCAATGCAGCTACTCAAAGGCCAGCCGGTCAACGCCTTCAGAGAAAGCGCCCTCACCCTTTTTAGTAAAGAATTTCCCCTGATGACACAAGATTATATCGGCGCGCTGAACACCTGCGGCAGCGTACCCTTTCTGCTCATTGGCGGCGCGACGGTTGCCGCCTTGCGCAGTTACGCTATTGCGATTGGCTTGCTCACGTTGCTGCTGGTCTACGGTTTTACCACTGAGTTGAGCGGGCGCAGTTTGGCCGGATTAGCTGCCGTTGCGTTGCTGGCGGTCAACCCCACGTTTATTTTCTGGACGCGGCAAGGGATATTTGTTACCGCTATTACTTCAGCAATAGGGGCAGCCGCCGCCTGGAGTTGGCTTCGCTGGCAACGGCGGCGCGATTTTCGCTACGCCCTGCTGGGCGCGTTTCTCTTTGGATTGGGGCTTTACGCCAAACTCCTCTTTGTGTGGCTCATTGCCGCCCTCTTTTTGGCGCTGGCGCTGTTCAATTCAAAATTCAAAACCTGTGCTGAGCAAAGTCGAAGTATGCAAAGTATAAAATTAACAACTAAAAACCAGAAACCAGAAACCAGAAACCTAAAACTGATTGGCTTGCTGCTGGCGGGCGCACTGGGAATGTGGCCCTTGCTTGTTTATAATTTGCAAACAGGCGGAACTTTCAAGAGTGTGGGGCAAAATTCAACGACATCATATTATGGGGTGGATAATTTTGCAGTGTTGAGTAATTTGACTACGCGAATTGAGCAGTTGATCACATTGTTAGATAGCGGGCATTTCTGGTATCTCGGCAAAGTTTATAGCAATCCGCTTCTGCCTCTTGCTTTTGTCCTGGCGCTTATAGCCGCTCTCTGGCTGGCAATACGCCACAAAAAAACAACCGGCCTCATCCCCTTTGTGGTCATCGGGCTGGTTGTTTTGCAAAGTATCATCACTGTATCCGCGCTGTGGATCACTCACTTTGCCCTGATTATGGTCTGGCCCGCC
>DUEH01000145.1 GCA_011192195.1 Chloroflexota bacterium
ATTTTTAGCTTATTGATCATATCGGCGGTTGATTTTGCCCGTACCGACGCTCGATAATTGGCGCCAACAGACGTAGCAGAGCGAAGAATTTGTTTGCCAATTACATCTGCTGTTCGAGAACGGGGAAGAGCTTCAACCAGTTTGATTATCCGCAAAGCCAATAATTTTGTTCGATGCCGGAGTTGATTCTTGTTTGCCATTCTTGCCTCCACACGTCTTATTCGTAACTCGTAGTTCGTAACTCGTAGTTCGTAATTCGTAGTTCGTAACTCGTAGTTCGTAACTCGCTATATTCCCGTAATCTTAATCCCCGCCCCCTTCACCTTATGCCTAATATTGATGCCAATCAATACGGCAGTCAGCCCTTCCACAACAACGGCGTTTTGCAGAGGCCCGGCGTCAATGCCGCGCATTCCGGCGGCTTCTGCCAGGGCGATGGCTTCCGCTTTAGCCGCTTTTTTGTTGCCGCAGACCAGCACATCGCACTCGATGGCGCGTTCCGGATCATCCAGATGCGCCGCGCCGATGTTCTGGAAGGCGGAGACTACCTGCACTTCATCGCCCAGAATGGCCTGCGCCTCTTGCCCCGCCGACCCGCCGGCCGGGATTTTGACGTGGCTGACCTTTGGCGGCGCCAGAGGAACCGTTACGTCAATCAGAACCTTGCCCTTGAGCGCCTCCTTCAAGCCTTCAAGCGTGGGGCGGTGGGCGCTGTAAGGCACGGTCAGCGCCGCCAGATCGCAGGCGGCAACGGCGTCTTCGTTAGCCATTCCGCGCAGCAGGGCTTCCCCTAATTGCGCGTTCAGTTCTGCCGCCACGCGCTCTCCTTTTTCTGCCTGCCTTGAGCCGATAATAACATCATACTTGCCGGAAGCCGCCCATCGAGCGGCCAGTCCAGGCCCTTCGTTTCCTGTCCCGCCAATCACGGCGAGGGTTTTTTTGTCATTTGTCATTTGTCATTTGTCCTTTGCGTTTTTGGTAGTGGTAAAAAAGTAAGTGATGGAGTCCAAAACTACAGTTTTGAATTTCGCAATCATCATTTACAACTTAATCATTACCCTGTTTTTTTCTCGTTCCCGCGCTCTGCGCGGGAATGCGTATAGAGGCGCTCCGCGCCGCGTTGCCGGCTACATTTTACGCATTGGGCGCAGAGCGTCAAGTATTTAGCTATCGGTGATGCGAGGAACAGGAGATCGCAAGGCAACTCGCAGGGGAACTTCCATTGGCGTGATAGCGCGGATGAAGCCGATGAACATTAGTATTGCGCCCAATAATTCGCTCACATAAAGCGCGCCGCTGAAGCCAAACCGGCTGAAGGCGCCGCCAAAAGCCGGACTAATTGCGCCCACGGCGATTAAAATATTGCCAATAGTGCGATGCAACAAAACGCGCTTACGCCAGAACATCCAGGCCGACCAGACCGCGCCGCCTACCAGCGTTACTGTGCCGTATAAATTGAAGAAGGGGGTCAGCGCGCGCACGCCAGACGTGATGATAGCGTGACCGCTCAACTCGCTGCCGGTGTGCAGGCTGTGGGTCATTAGGCTGGGATCAAGTTCCGCAGTAGCAATCCGAAAGACCGCGTACAGTGAGGCCAGGGCCAGGATAGCCATCAGCGCGTTGGCCCATTTTCGTTTGGCCAACAGGTAAACCGTTCCCTGCCCCAGCCAGGCGGCAACCAAAATAGCGCCAAACAGATACCACGAGCGAAAAATGAGGGGATTCCAGCCAAAGAGGCCGTAGTACCATTCACAAAAGCCGCCAATGCCGTACATTACCATACCAATGCTCCACAGCAACAGGTGAGGGCGCCGCCGCACAAGATAGCGTCTGAAAACAAAGAAGGCAAAGCTAAAACCGAGAATACTGGATAAAAAAGGCAACCAGGTGTTGATTATGCTCATAATGATTCACTCTCCAGGTAGAGATTAGAAGATTCCCAAATCGTTACGGATGGATATCCGTCACCATCGGGTCAAGGGGTCTGAACGCTTGCATCTTTTTAAAACAAGCCTAAAGCTACGCCCACTATAATAACCAGTACCACCACAATCCCCAGCGCAATAAATCCCAGGATAATGGGTACGCCTTTCTCATAGATGGGTGGATATTCATTTTTGCGCGGTGAATTTCTTTTTTTGTTAGTCATAGTCAGCCGGTTTATTTAGGGAGTTCCAAAATTTAAATTATCCCAAAAATGTTTCGCTCACGCAGTATGACGGCCGGCGGCAGACCGCTGACCGCCACAAAAACAGCCTCCGGCGGTCAGCCGTCATTGGTTAAGCGTCAGAACTTTATGACCCAATAGTTTTGGGACAATTATTTTTTTGGAACAGCCTTATAGTAAGAAATGACATATCAGAGTCTTTAGAGGGGCAGGTTGGGTTGAAGAATGAAACCCGACACAATCGACTGAACGCTTACTCTACAAAAAGTGTCCGGTAGAGAATTTGTCCTTTCGAAGATTCGCCATTCGCAAATTCGCGTCAGGCTATGCCGCCGAAATGCCTCTCCCCTCAACCAGGCCGCTATTC
>DUEH01000146.1 GCA_011192195.1 Chloroflexota bacterium
CGTTCTGTAAAAACCATTGGCGGTGAGGTAGCGGTGCACTTAAGCGCGCCGGCTATTGATAAATACGCCGTTTAACCTGGTAATCGTTTACCTCTTTCTCGCTATCTCGTTCCCACGCTCTGCATGGGAACGAGATAAGTTACCTGACTAATTGCCTATGAAACTCATTATCCTTCACAGCAACGACACGCACGGACAACTGGCAACCTTGCCCACTGAAGACGGCGCTTTGCTGGGCGGCTACGCCCGACGCGCGACCTTTATCCGCCAACAACGAGAAGCGCATTCTCACCTGCTTCTGCTGGACGCGGGCGATTTTTACCAGGGCACGCGCTACTGGCACGCTTTTCAGGGCGAAGCGGATATTGAATTGATGAACCACTTGCGCTACGATGTCGCCGCTCTGGGAAATCACGATGTGGATGGCGGCGTAGAGACGCTGGCGGCGCGCTTGCAGCAAGCGCAGTTTCCGGTGTTGTGCGCCAATATGCGTTTTCCTGCCGGTCACCTGCTGGCCGATGCCTGGCAGCCCCGCATCATCAAATCTATCGCTGGGGTAAAAGTGGCTATTTTTAGCCTGCTCATTGACACAATGCTGCTCTACCCGCCAAAATTTCAGGCGGCGGTGCAGGTAACGCCCTTCATCGAAGCGGCGCGCTCTCTGATTTCAACCTTACAGGAGCAGGCCGATGTCCTGATTCACCTGTCGCATCTGGGACATCTGGGAGACGTGGCCCTGCTTGAAGCCGTAGAAGGCATTGATCTGGTCATAGGCGGGCATACGCACACCCCCCTGGAAGCGCCTCTGTTGGTCAAGGGAACGCCGCTTGTGCGTTCTATTGCCGGAGGGCAACTGATGGGGCGGCTGGAACTGGAGGTGTTGCCCGGCCAAAAGCCACACCTGCGAGACTATCGGTTGGTCCCGCTGGATGATGATTTTGCCGATGACCCTTCAACGGCGGCCATTGTGGAAAAGTGGCGTCAAAAACTGCCGCCGGAGCGCGTGTTAGGGCAACTGATCTCCCCGCTGGATACGCGCAGCAAGACCAAAGGCAGCGGCGAAAGCGCTGCCGGAAATTTTTTCACCGACGCAATGCTGGCTTATTTCGGCGATCAAGCGGACCTGGCTTTTGTTCACATGGGAACCCTGCGCGGCGACCGGATTTATCCGGCGGGCAACTTCACCAATCACGACCTGAGCGAATATCATCCCTTTGACAACACCCCAATGTTGATGGAAATTACCGCGCCGCAGCTAAAAATTATTCTGGAACGCGGCGCCCGCGAACTCCCCTTCACGGTGGGCGCATTTTTGTCGCTGGCAGGGCTGCGCGTAGTGATAGACCCCAACCGGCAGGCGCAGAAAGTTGATCCCAACCATCCGCGCATACTCGTCCCCGGACAGCGCGTACTGCGCGCAGAATTTCGCGGCAAAGCCCTTGATTTCAGCAACGCCCGCCGCGCATTCAAAATTGCCACCGACGGCTATATGGGGCGCGGCGGCGCCGGATATTTTACGCTCAAAGAAGCAAAAAACATCCGGCAGGCATCCGTCAGCGCCTCTGACGCCTTAAAATGGTATCTGGCTAATTTTGGTCCGATTGACCCTTCGCCGGACGGGCGGATTGAGATTTTGAACGATAACCTTTGATTTTCTGTTTTTAGGGGGCGATGGGGTATAATAAGTTGTAAGGTGTAATTTTGATATGGGAAAAAGAGAAGATATTCTAGAGTATAGCATCACGCCCGACACAGTACACAAAGTTATCAAAAAGGCCTCTCTTGTTAAGTGGGGGACGCATCTGCTTCGCTGGCGGTATTTTAATGTCACTTATGATGGTGTTCTCTATCGCCGCGGTATTTTGATTCCCACCGGATTGTGGCATTTGCTGAAGCGGATTTTTGTAGATCAGGATTGGCGCGAAGACGCAACACTGGAATCGCTTAATGAGGATGCTCGGAACACTATTGAATACCTCGGCGCCTATATCTATGCGTATGGCTATCATCGAACAGACCCCCCGCGATTGCAATGGGGGTTTTGGAACCCTGAAACGGGGATTGCCGTGATATACGATATGGAGGCTGATCTGATAGCAACAGTGTTCAAACCTGTAGAGGGAGCGAATTTTTTTGAATACCAGTTAGAAGTTGTAAGGATTGACCGGAAGGAATGGAAAATATGAATGAGGAACTCTTGCAACAACTAATCAGAAAATATTACGGACACATAATTGATATGGAAGGCTCCGGCGCCGAGATACTGGAATTGCTTTTTGTGCGTGATAAGATTCAGCAAATTTTGGATCAGAGTTTACCAGAGGATAAATTATCTCTCTCATTGTATGGACACCTTTATGAGTTGGATCAAAGCCTTTGGCAAGAGCGAGAGACTTTTCTGGTAGTCCTTGGGGAACAGATGCTGAAACACGCCAGAGAGCAACGCCTCAGCCCGCGTTCTCACTGGTGGTGGTATCTGGATGAATTAAGGATGGCTCCCATCCTGCCATCCGAACAACGCTATCATTCAACCCGCACCCTGTCGCCCGTCTTTGCGTAACACAGTAATGTTGCCTGTTTATCCAATCGCCGATTTCCCCACCGGAGTCGGCGATTGTGTTTTCGGAAGCGCAAGGTGTAGCAATTTTTTACGCTAAAATGTCAAAAAAAAGTAAGCGTCTGTCAATCGAACACCTCGGCCTTCTTGCCGTTCTGCTGGCTTACCTTATCTTGAGCCTCAACTACAACTTCGCCTCGCCCATTTTTGAGCCGCCCGACGAGTCCACGCACTACCGCTACGTGAAATACCTGCTGGATCACAAAACCCTGCCCGCCATCATTGACGGCCCCAACCGCAATGAACTGTGGGGCTTGCACCAGCCGCCCCTTTACTTCCTCGTTTCGGCGGCAATTTTCAGCCCCTTTGACTTTCCTGCCCCTGACGATGCGTTGGCGCGCAACCCGCACGTCAATTTGGGCGTAGCCACAATTCCCGGCAACAAGAACGTCTTCATCCACACCCCCGCCGAATCCTTCCCCTGGCGCGGTTTACCCCTGACTGTTCACGCAATGCGTCTGCTTTCCACCCTTTTTGGCGCAGCCACATTGGCGGTGGTGTACGTGATGGGATTTGAGGTTTTTGTGGGGGAGCAGGGGAGCAGGGGAGCAGGTGGGCAGGTGAGCAGGGGGGAAAGTGAGCAGGGGGGAAAAGATTCCGTTGGCGCATCCGCGCGCCCGCACACCGGCACACCTGCCCACTTTCCCACCCGCACACCCGCCCACCTGCTCCCCATCATCGCTCCCGCTCTGATGGTACTGCACCCGGAGTTCGTCTTCATCACCTCCGCCATTCACAACGAGTCGTTGAACATCTTGTTGATGGCGCTGGGGCTGTGGGGGGCGTTGCGTTTGGTGAATCGCGGGCCAAGCGTCAAGTTAGCCATCTTTTTGGGAATTGTGAGCGGCCTGATTGCGCTGGCAAAAATGACTGGCCTGGCCTTGATCTTGCTCATTGTGCTGGCTATGCTCATCGCCGCGGTGAAAGAAGCTTTCAGCTTTCAGCGGTCAGCGGTCGGCCGTCGACCGTCAGCCGTCAGCGGCCATTCACCATTTACCATTCACCATTTACCATTTACCATTTGTCTTTTCCTTTTCGGCGTCATCGTTGCCGGACTAACAGCGCTCATCGGCGGCTGGTGGTATCTGTTCAACTGGCAACTTTACGGCGATCCTTTTCAGAGCGGAATGTACCGCAACTTCTACAGCGACATTCAACGCACCATCACCTTCCGCGATTTATTCAATGGCATCCGTCTGGGCGAAGTCTCTTTCTGGGCCGTCTTCGGCTGGTTCAACCTGCTTGTCCCGGAATGGATGTACACGTTTTACAAAGTTTTTGCGCGCGTTGCCGGGGTAGGGGTTGTAGTGTACTTTGTGCAAGTGAGCAGGTGGGCAGGTGGGAAAGTGAGCAGGTGGGAAAATACTCACCTGCCCCCCTGCCCACCTGCCCACCTGTTGCTCCTTCTCGCTTCGCCGCTGTTGAGCAGCCTGGTGTTGACCCGTCTCATCGCTACCGAAGGGGGCATTCAGGGGCGGCAGCTACTGCCAATGTTACCTGCGTTGGTCTTGCTGGTGGTGATTGGCTACCGGCAACTTTTGCCGGGTAAGTCTTTCGATGTGACGGCGGCGCTTGTGGGCAGTTTTATGGCGACGATGGCCTTTTCCATTCCCTTGCTCTACATTGCTCCAACCTACGCCCCTCCGCCCATTGTTCAGCAAGCCGAACTTGCCGAAGCGACAGGTTTTGTCCCCCTGCATCGCTTCTACGGCGACGAAATCGAATTGCTGGGCTATCGCCTGGATGCGGAAGAAGTTGTTTCCGGTAGAGGAACGGGCCTCAGCCTTTATTGGCGCGCCCTTAAACCCGTTGACAAAAATTACACCCTCTTTGTCCACGCGCTGGGGCGTAAAGGGAAGAAGGTGGGTCAGTACAACGGCTATCCCGGCAGCGGAAATTTTCCCACAACGCTGTGGCAGCCGGGGCAACTCTACGCCGACCACGTGTCGCTGGTGATTGACCCCTCGGCGGAAACGCCTACACTGCTGCGCCTGCACGTGGGATTTTTTGACTTCAATCGCCCTGATTTGCCGCCCTTGCCAACGACGGATGAGGCGGGCGAGCCGGTTTCGGCTTTTGTGGCGCAGCAAGCTTTGTTGCCGGAACCGAATGAGCCGGTGGAAATTTATGAATGTACGTTCTTCCCGGTTGATTTTGCCGACCATATTAGACTGACTTGCTATGACTTTGACGACGACAGACTGAGATTGCATTGGTATGTTGATGCGCCGCCATCGCAGGATTACACCGTTTTCATTCAACTCTGGCAAAACGGCCAACAGATTGCCGGCTTTGACGGCCCGCCGCTGGAGGGCGATTTTCCTGCCAGCTATTGGCGTCCGGGGATACAGGTGGTGGACATTCACCCTTTGGATTTGAAGCAACTTGACCCCGGCGCGTATCGCCTGCTGGCGGGGCTGTACAATCCTCAAACCGGCGAACGTCTTTCGGCGCGCGCCCTGTCCGGCGAAGCCTTGCCGGATAATGCGCTTGATCTGGGGGAGATAATCCTTCGATGACGATTGAAAAAAGGTTCTCAAAATTCAAACATTGGCCGTTGGCAGGGATGCTATTTACGTTCATTGCGCTGGCCCTGATCTTCAGCTTTAGCGTCCCGCTGGATGAGGTTCCTGACGAGGCGGCGCATTTTGCCCTGATCCGCTTTATTGCCGAAGAAAAACGCCCGCCGCTGAATAATCAGGAACGCGAAAGTTTGGGCGTTAAAGGCGACGCTTCGCCAATTTATCACGGATTGGTAGCCCTGCTCTCTCAACACGTAGATGTATCAAAGCTGCCCAGGCGTCACTCTCTGGACGTACCCGCAATGTTTATTAGCTATGACGCCATTTTGACCGAGCGCGGCTATCACACAGAGGATGAACAATTTCCCTTCCGAGGCATTGCGCTGGCCTGGCATCTGGCGCGTTTGGTATCCATCCCCCTGTCTGCGTTGACTTTAATTGCCATTTACCTGAGCGTTTTAACCATCTTTCCTTCGCGGCGATTTTTTGCGCTGGCGGCAATGAGCTTTGCCGCTTTTACCCCCCGTTTTACCATCAATAGCGCCGTTATCAATGACGATAATTTGGTCATCCCCCTGATCGCTTTTTCCATTTATCTCCTGATTCGTCTAATTTACGACGATCGGCGGCGGCGGCGACGCGCGCTCATTTTGCTGGGGGTGACGATGGCGCTGGCGGTGATCACCAAATATCACGCCTTTGTATTACTGCCGGAAATGACTCTGCTTCTGTTGCTGCTTGCCTGGCGTGAAGGCTGGGGCTGGAAAAAATTCGCTGTGCGTTGGGGGTGGGTAATGGCGGCTTTCACAACCATTGCGGGAGCGTGGTTTGTTTTTCTGCTCGGTCGCTTCAATCGGGTGGCAGAGTTAGGGCTGCTAAAAGGGCTGTTGGACCCCCTGGGTGATCCGGTTATCAGGGATAGTTCCGGGTTAAGCTTTCTTTCCAACGGCATTTATTGGGATTGGGTGATCCCGCTTTTCAAATCTTTCTGGATTGCTTTGGGGGGGACGCGCATTTTTGCGCCCGATGCGGTGTATCTTCTCTTCTTGCCGGGAACCGTATTTGCTCTTTTTGGATTGGCAAAATGGGGGATCGCTACGTTTGCCAGAACCCCCTTAACTCTTCGATTGAGCGTTTTTCTGCTGGCAATTCATTTTTTTCTTTATCTGGGAATTGTAGTCCTCCGTTACCAAACTCGCGCGGCAACGGGATTGGATTACGGCGCTGCGCCGCATAATATTCAGGGACGACATTTATATCCGGCGATGATTTCGATAGCCTTCTTCTTTGTCTTAGGCATTGACGAATTCATCCGTTCTGCAAGGCTGCGGGGCAAAGGGATAAGAGCTGCCTATGGCGCAGAGGACAAGCGGCTTTTTTTTGCTTTGAGCGGCGCGTTGATTGGCGCGGGGTTGATTTCATTTTTTGTCTTTATCAGACCCATTTATTTCCCCTACCTGCCCCTAAGCACCCGCAGGCCAAGCGAAATATCTACCCTTCGGCTTCGCTCAGGGCAAGTCTTTTATCGCGCTAACGTTGAATTTGTAGAGGGGCTTCGTTTTGTGGGCTACGATCTCTCTCCTGCCCTGACGCAATCAAACGCGCTGCCGGTGACGCTTTATTGGCAAGCCAAACAAGATCAGCATCGTGATTATCTGGCGCAACTTTGCCTCTATGACGCAGCGGGGCAGGCGGTTACGCGCTATCAGGGATACCCGGCTCAAGGGTTGTATCCCACCCGCGTATGGAAAGAAAAGCAGGTAATTCGAGATGAGGTGCATTTAATCTTGCCTTCGTGCCTGCCAGGTGGGGATTATGAATTGAGATTATCTCTTTTGGCGCTGCAAGACAACACGGCATCCGCAACGATTGATTTAGAGCTGTCTCCCGCAGAAACAGCGTCATTGGGGACGATTGCGTTGCCTCCTGCCTCCAATTCAGCAACCGACGAGGCCCGTTTGTGTCTGTCTGGCGCATGCCAATCGCAAGGAACGCTTGAATTGTCGCAGCTTCGTCAAAGCCTGACGGTCATCTCTAAAGACTCTTCATTCCTCATTCCTTCGACAGGCTCAGGACAAGCTCCTCAGCCCTCCTCCTTTGCTCCCTGGCTTCCCCTCGATGCGGGTGTGACCTACCAATGCCCCGATGGCAGCGCCGTAACCACTCGCAACTTTATCCTGGATCGCCCGGTTTCTCCCGCTCAGTATCGTTTGGAAGATACGTCTGTGGGGGTGAATGTTGCCACGCGCCAGAGAAACTTTGAAGCGCCCGTTGATTTACAGTTTGAGAGCGACGTGATCTTTGACGACTCGCTGGAACTGCTGGGCTACGAAGCCGATTTATCGCCGCGTTACCCGGATGATCCCATCGAAGTGATCACTCACTGGCGCGCCCTGCGCAGCACCGACCAGATTTACTACGTGACCCTGCATCTTTTGGATAACACAATGACTATGCACGGGCAGCTTGATCAGTTTTTGGGGCAACTGTATCCTAACGTTCTCTGGGCGCCGGGAGAGGTGACGCAAGATACGCACACTTTGTCAGGCAATGCCGACAGCCTGCCATCTGGCTTGTACACGCTTGAGTTGAACCTGTACGATAAATCCCGGGGCGACTTTAGATTCTTGCCGATGGTTTCGGCGGCGACCGGACAGCTTTTTGAGCGTCCGCCGCTGTTGGGACAAATTCGCATTATGGATCCGGCTCGAACGCGCCCGCCGTTGTATCCCTTGAGTGTCACGCTTGGCGAAGAAATCCAACTGTTGGGTTATGACCTTGCAGATACCCGGATTACACCAGAAACCCCTCTCTCTTTCGCCTTGCACTGGCAGGCAATCAAGCAGCCAAAAAGCAATTATACCGTCTTCACCCAACTGATCGGCCCTGACGGGCAAGTGTGGGCGCAGCAGGACAATCAACCCCAAAGCGGGCGATACCCCACCACCGCCTGGGCAATACAAGATCGCGTGGTAGACCGCTACGAACTGTCCTTAAAAGAAGGCGCGCCGTCGGGAACGTACAGATTATTGGTGGGAATGTATGATTTGACCACGGGGCAACGATTGACGGCCGTTGATCAGAATGGAAATCGTTTGCCCGATGATGCCATTTTATTGACTTCCCTGATGGTAGAGTGAGGACTCACTAACATATACCCTTCGGATTTGACAGCTATTTTGGCGTCAAGGTCCTGTCGTTTGCCAAAAGACCGCCGGCGGAAGACCGCAGACCGCCGCAAAACCGCCCTTTCGGCGGTCAACCGTCGGC
>DUEH01000147.1 GCA_011192195.1 Chloroflexota bacterium
AACGCGCTGCCGGTTCGGAGGGTAAGTAAGGCTTGTTGTTTAGAGCAGAATTAGCTGAATGAGAGAATTTTATTCTAATATTCTGCTGATTCTGCTCTAATGCGGGTTGATTTACGCTATCCAGGGCAACCTCGACGCCGCGATTGCCGAGTTTGAACAGGGACTCGCTGTTGATACCAACCCGGTTACTCGCCAGCGGGCGCAGGAGTATCTGGAAGACCTCAAATCTCAACGCGCTGCCGGTTCGGAGGGTAAGTGAGACTTGAGGGCGGGATTGCTGATGGCGCTGAAAAAGACTGAAACAACTGATTTTGTGGAGCAGCCTCAGCGTTTTTTAGTCATCCCGCAAGACAGCCCGATGCTGAAGCATCAGGCTAAAAGAGCGAAGGACGCTAAAGCGCCCTGATTACAGGTCAATTCAGCAAGTTAGCCTGATAAGGCTTCGCACTTTTAGCGCGGGGTTTTAATCCCGCGCTCCGTTTTCCGGGGCAAAAGACAAAAAACAATGGACAAAAAACAAATTCGCCCATTCGCCCATTCGCCCATTCGCCTATTCGCCTATTCGCTCATTCTGCTGGCGATGGCTCTGCGCTTCTACCGGCTGGGCGCTCAATCCCTGTGGTCTGATGAAGGGAATAGTCTGGCGCTGGCTCAGGCAAGCTTCGCCGAGATTGCCGCTCGCACCGCCTTTGATATTCACCCCCCTTTTTACTACTGGCTCTTGAAAATCTGGCTCACCCTCTTTGGAACCAGCGAATTTGCCGCCCGTTCCCTCTCGGCGATGTTGGGCGTGCTGTTGGTGGCTATTATCTACAGACTGGGAGCGCGTCTTTTTAGCCCCAAAGTGGGCGTGACGGCGGCTTTCATCGCGGCGATCTCTCCCTTTCAAGTTTACTACGCTCAGGAAGCGCGAATGTATATGTTGCTGACGGTGTTGGGCGCGGCGGCGGCAAGTTACGGATTACGAATTACGAGTTACGAATTTAAAACTCGAAACTCGAAACTCGAAACTCGTAGCTCGAAACTCGCCTACATCATCATCGTCACATTGGGATTGTACACGCACTACGCTTTTCCGGTGATGCTGGTAGTCATCAATCTGGCGGCGATTGTTGCGCTGTGGTCAAACAAACGGCGGCTTTTGGTCTGGTTGGGGCTGCAACTCATCCCCCTGGCGCTCTACCTGCCCTGGCTGCCGATTGCCTGGCGTCAGATCACCACCTGGCCTTCGCTGATGATAGACGCTTCCCCCGCGCAAATTGCGTTGACCTTGCTGCGCCAATTGAGTTTGGGACCATCGGGCGCAGCGGTCAGCGATTGGTGGCTGATGGTTTTTGGCGTGTTGGTCATTTGTCATTTGTCATTTGTCATTTGTCATTCGCCCATTCGCCATTCGCCTATTCGTCCATTCGCCCATTCGCTTATTCTTCTCTGGCTCCTCATTCCCGCTGCTCTAACCGCCCTCTTATTCCGCCCGGCCTATCTCAAATTCCTGCTCATCGCCAGCCCGGCTTTCAGTCTGGTGTTGGGCTGGGGGCTGACCTTCCAAAAACAATCCACAGATGGACACGGATGGACACAGATAAAATCAAATAAGTTAAAAAATCTATGTCTATCTGCGCCTGTTTGCGCCCAGAAAATATCATTTTTCATTTTTCATTTTTCATTTTTCATTGCCTTAACCGTTCCCAGCCTCCTCTCTCTTAACGCCCTCTACCACAACCCCGCCTTCCAGCGAGACAATTACAAAGGCATTGCCGCCTTCATTCAAGCCCTTGCTACCGAAGACGACGCCATTATCATTCACGCGCCGGGGCAGCAAGAAGTTTTTGGATACTACTACCAATCTGGCCCCGGACAGGCAAGGGTCTACCCGCTTCCCCGGCAGCGCCCTCTGGATACGGCGGCAACCATAAGCGAATTGGAAGGCATTTTGGCGAACTCAAAGCGCATTTACGCCATCTACTGGGCCACCGAAGAAGCGGACCCCGAAGGGCTGATTGAAACTTGGCTGGCGCAACACACCTTCAAAGCCAGCGATGTCTGGTTTGGCAATGTGCGTTTGCTCAGTTACGCCGCGCCTGCCGCAGAGACGACCTTCACGCCGGTAGATTTTTGGCTGGGAGCGCATATCCACCTGACCGGCTACGCGCTGTCGCCGGAAAAATTATCGCCGGGAGAGATTTTGCAAGTGAGTTTGCGTTGGGAAACAGACGCGCCGCTGAAGGAAGATTACACCGTTTTCCTGCAACTGCTGGATGAGGCCAATCACCTCGTCGGTCAGCGAGACGCGCCGTCGCTGAGTTCGGCGCGGGAGTGGTCGCCGGGGCAAGCGGTGGAAGATCAACACGGCTTACTGCTGCTGCCGGGAACGCCGCCTACGCCGCAGCGATTGATTGTGGGGCTATATAATTCGGCTACGGGCAAGCGTCTGACTGCGCCCGGCGGGCAAGATTATCTGGAATTGGCAGAAGTTGAGGCGCTAAAAAATACATCGCCGCTGCCGGTAGAGGCCTTTCAAATGCAGCATCAGCTTTCGGGGCCGCTACTGTTGGGCTACGACCTGTACAAACTGGGATACGCTTCTGACCCGGACGCGCCCCTGCACCCCGGCGATCCGCTGCATCTGAATTTATACTGGCAAAAGCCGTCATCGCAGCCGGAGGGAGATGCGGTGGAATTGCGATTACTCAATAGCGCGGGGGATGTTGTTGCGATGTGGAAGCGGCCCATTGCGGACGTCAACTACCCGCCGCAAAACTGGGCCGACGGTGAAATTGTGCGCGGGCAATTTGACCTGTTTTTGAGCGATGTATCGCCGGGGAAGTATCGGTTGGTAGTAATTTTAGATGGTAAACAGGTGGGAGTGATTCAAAAGATAGAGGTTGAAGGCTAATCGTCTTTTGGTAGATGCCAGCCCCAAATAATCCAAACCTGACGAGCGTGAACCACAAAAGAATTATTCATTTGTAAAGCCTCAACTGTTACGCGACCAACTGGCGTTAAGCCAAATATGGAAAGGCCATCTTGTTCCCAACGGAAATGTTCTTTCCACAACTGAGTGCGTGGATCAAAGAGAGGCACGGATTCACCGGTTATTTCATCAAAAACATTGGTTTGGGCGCCTTTGTACCGGTTACAACGTGGGCAAGCCAGCCACAGATTTGTTTCGTCGGAACTACCGCCAGCCGATTCCGGTATAATGTGGTCAATTTCCAGCGGCATACCAATGACTATCTCTTGAGTTTG
>DUEH01000148.1 GCA_011192195.1 Chloroflexota bacterium
ACGTGGCCCCGCTTGCGCTTCCTTCGCATAGCCGTATTTATCCGGGACACGAAATGGTGGGCGAAGTCATCGAAGCGGGCGCGGCGGTGACAGACTTTAGCGTGGGAGATCGGGTGACGCGCTGGGGACGCGCCAACGATTGCCGCGCGCGCGGGCGAAAAGACCTGTGTCCCGCCTGCCGGCGCGGGCATCGCGTACTGTGCCAAATTGCTTCGGAGCCAATGGAATACCAGCCCATCGGCGGCGGCTTTGGCGATAGCTTCATCACGCCCGCCGCCACGCTTCTCCCCGTCCCCGACAATTTGACGGATGAGCAGGCCATCTTCATCGAACCGGGCGCCGTCGCCATCCACGCCGCCTGGCGTCGCCCGGCCAAAACGGGAGAGCGCGTGTTGGTATTGGGCTGTGGAACCATTGGCTTTTTGCTCATTCAGACCATTCGCGCCCTGCAACCCGATTGCCGGATTACCGCTCTGGCCCAGTTTCCCTGGCAGGCGGAACTGGCTCGCCGCTGCGGCGCTGATCACACGTTTCTGGTCAGCGACGACGGTTACGCCGAAACCGCCGCACTGACCGGCGCCAAGCGCTACGAAGGCAGACTTGGGAACAAAATGTTGCTGGGCGGCTTTGACGCCGTTTTCGATGCGGTGGGCATTGCGCCTACCCTGAACAACGCCCTGCGCTGGACGCGGGCCGGGGGGACAGTTGTATTGGTGGGCGTCAACCTGCACCGGATGAAACTGGATGTCACCCCGGTTTGGTATCAGGAAGTAGACTTGCTTGGCGCGGTGGGACACGATGTAGTGGACTGGGAGGGCGAAACGCTTTCTACCTTTGAACTGGCAATGCGCTGGATGCAGGAAGGGAAGCTGAATATCGAAGACTTGCTCACCCATCGTTTCCCTCTGAGCGATTACCGGCAAGCTTTTGCCGCAGCGGTGGACAAGCAAAAATACCGGTCGGTGAAAGTAGCATTTGAACTATAAGGATGAAAATAGCTCGTAGTTAGCCACGTAACATAGTGGAGTGGCGTTTGACCTGAATTCTTAATTTGTAATTTAGCCCAATAAATTGTACAATTGGATTGTACAAAACGATAAAGGGGAAATAATTATGGAAACTACTGCTGTCAGTGAATTACGGGCTAATCTTCCCAGGTTCTTAAAAAAAGTAGAGATGGGCGAAGTTATCTCAATTACGTCGCACGGTAACGAAGTGGCCTGGCTTGTCCCACCGACGCGCACGCAAGAAGCGGCTAAAAAAGCACTCCGGGAAATTCGTCAAACGGCTATTATCGGCGATGTTCTATCTCCCATTGAAGATGAGTGGGCAGCCATAAAATGATTGTCGCCGACACCCACGTAATCATCTGGGACGCCTTGAAACCGGATTTACTTTCCCAACCAGCGCGTGACGCAATCACCAGAGCCAATAAAGGGGATGGCATCATTTTCTGTGAAATTTCCCTTTGGGAGATTGCTATGCTCGTCCAAAAAAAGCGACTTCAAACTGACGCTACCTATCAATCACTCATCAAACTTATCTTGCAATCAAATAATTATATCCTGCAAGGCATCACTCCCCAAATTGCCGAACTTTCTACTCTGTTTCCCCCAACTGTCAACAAAGACCCGGCGGATAGACTCATCGCCGCCACAGCGATTGCGGAAAATGCAATTCTAGTAACCGCAGACAGAAACCTGAGACAAGCTGAAAGTGTGGACACGCTTTGGTAAAGGCGGAAGGATGAAGGATGAAAATAGCTCGTAGTTAGCCACGTAACGCAGTGGAGTGGCGTTTTACGATGCCACTCCACTGCGTTACGCGGCTAACTACAAACCCATTTACGCAGGAGGAATCCAATGGCAACACTGACCCACCCCAAATCCACCCGGCGCCAGCGTTGGGCCTGGTATCTGTACGATTTTGGCAACTCTGCTTACGCGGCGGTGGTGCTGCTGGCGGTCTATTCGGCCTATTTTCAGGGGGTGGTCGTTGGCGGGGCGGAAGGCTCCCGGCTGTGGGGCATTGCGGTGGGAATAGCGATGCTGGTAGTGGCTGTCACCTCACCGGTGCTGGGAGCCATCGCCGATTTTTCCGGCTCAAAGAAGAAATTTCTCCTCTTTTACACCGCAATGGCCGTCATCTTCACCGCCGGTCTCTTCTTTGCCGAAGCGGGTAAAGTGTTTATTGGGATGGGCTTCTTTATTCTGGCCGAAATCAGCTATCGCAGCGCGCAGGTCTTCTACAACGGCTTGCTGACGGAAATTGTCGGGCCGGAGGAAATCGGGCGCGTATCCGGCAATGGATGGGCCATCGGCACGGCGGGCGGGGTGGTTTGCCTGCTGATTATTTTGCCGTTGGTGGTGATGATCGAAGGGACTCTCATCATTCGCCTGTCGCTGGTGATTACGGCGGTATTTTTTGCCATTGCCGCGCTGCCCATCTTCCTGTGGCTGCCGGAACGCGCCAAAGCCAAAAAACTGCCCGCCGGCGAAAATTATTTTAGCGCCGCCTTCAAACAGTTGGGGCATACCATTCGCGCGGCGAAGCAGTTCAAGGAATTTATCAAGTTCATCATCGCTTTTCTGGTTTACAACGACGCGGTGATCATGGCGCTGGATTTTGCGGCCATCATCGGCGCGGTGTTATTTGGACTGGACCAACAAGGGCTGATCATCTTTATCATCATTGTGCAGATTACCAACGTGGCGGGCGCGTATCTGTTTGGGCATCTGGTAGACCGCGTTGGCGGCAAGCCCACGCTGAGCTTTTCGATTGTGTTGATGCTGATTGTGCTCGTCTGGCTCTACTTCAACCAGACGCAGACCGGCTTCTTTTTCATCGGCGCGGTGGCGGGCGTGGCAATGGCGGGCATCCAGTCGGTGAGCCGAACAATGGTGGCGATGATGGCTCCGCCGGGACAGGGCGCCGAGTTCTTCGGCTTTTTTGCGGTAACGGGGCGCACATCGTCCTTCATTGGTCCGGTGGTCTACGGCTGGATTGCCGCCGAAGCCGCGCTGTGGTATCAGGCGCGCGGGCAATCGCTGGCCCTGGCCGAACAATCCGGCCAACGTCTGGCAATTTTATCCATTGGCGTTTTCCTGGTCATCGGCCTGATCTTGCTCAGTTTTGTCAATGAAAAGAAAGCGCGGGAAAAAGCAGTGAATAATGAAGAATGAATAGTGAAGAATGGAAAAGCAAATGACCAATGACAAGGGGCAAATGACAAATGACTAATGACAAAGTAGCTATTGTAACCGGAGCGGGGCGCAAGAACGGGATTGGCGCGGCCATAGCCAGACAATTGGCGCGTGAAGGCGTGAACGTGGTGGCAGCCGACATCTGCGCCCCTACCAGCGATTTGCCCAACGCGGGCAGCGCAGCGTGGGAAGAATTGAAAGCCGTAGCCGCTGAAATAGAAGCGCTGGGCGCGCGAAGTCTGGCCGTGAAAGTGGATGTCACCGACGCGGCGTCGGTGGAGGCGATGGCGGCGCAGACCAAAGAGCGTTTTGGCCGTCTGGATATTTTGGTCAACAACGCGGGCGCGGCCATTGGCCCCGGCCCGGTGCTGCTGATGGCCGAGGAAGCCTGGCGCAGAACGCTGGAGATCAACGCCACCGGAACTTTTTTGTGCTGCAAACACGCCCTGCCGCTGATGATCGAAGGCGGGAATGGCGGGCGCATCGTCAATATGGCCTCCATTGCCGCCGAAAAACCCAAGCCCTTTGTATCCGCTTACGCGGCCAGCAAAGCAGCGGTGGTGGCGCTCACCCGCTCTCTGGCGCAAGAAGTGGCCGAACGCGACATCACCGTCAACGCCGTTCTCCCCGGCGACGTAGACACGGCGATGAAACAGTGGGGCTTGCAACTGGAATCGCTGGTCAAGCAGCAGCCCTATGAGGAAGTTCTAGCTTCGGCGCTGGCGCGTATTCCGCTGGGGCGGCTGGCTTCGCCGGAAGATATTGCCCAACTGGTCGCCTTTTTGACCTCTGAGGGGGCCGGCTTCATCACCGGACAGGCCTGCAACATCACCGGCGGACGGGAGTTGAGCTAGAAAGCCAAAAACCCTAAAGGTTTTAAAAACCTTTAGAGTTTGGCGTAATTCAAGCTTTTTGACTATAATATAGCCAAGGTTGTTCAGTTTCAAAGATTCTGTGGGCTATCAACTTTAAACCGCGACACTTTGCGCATTCGAGGGCTGAAAATTCCAATTCCCTCTAAATTAAGGGCAGAAAACCTGAATTTTGCTACTGCATATAACGGGTATTTTGCAAGGGATACAATATATAGCGTACTAATCCTTTTGGACTATAGGATTTTTCGCAAATATGAGTGTCGCGGCTTAAGTGGATAGCCCGAAAATCGTAAACCTGCCGCAGGTGAGCGCAGTCGAAGTATCAAAAATTGAAGGAGGTGATGTCTCTCAAAAAAACACGGCAAGACCTGTTTGTAAGTTTGTTTAAGTATTTTCTACAAAACCCACTTAGAGAATGGAGGAAAATTTTATGTTTAAGAAAAGACTTTTTGGAGTCTTTAGTTTGATGATTATTATCAGTATGCTGATAACGCCCTTTGCCTTTGCGCAAGGTCCGGTTGATGGCGCATATACTGATGGCCCCGCTGTTGAAGGTGACGCAACATCTCACCGCTTGATCGTTGAATTGGCCTCGCCCTCTGTGGCGGCTTGGGCTACGGCAAGCAGCAGAGCGCTCGACAGCGCCGGCAAATTGGATATGAATTCTGCTGCCGCCAAAACTTATGTTGCTCAACTTGAAGCTGAACAGGCCGCTTTTGTGAGCGAGATGCAAGTTGCCTTGCCTGCTTCCAAGGTCAGTAACTTCATCAATGAATTTGGCATGGCAGAAGCCAACAGCTACAAAGTTGTGATGAACGGTATGGCCGTTGATCCTGGCTCGATGGACGTTGGCCAAGCCGCGCGCGTATTGGTCCAAATGGATGGCGTGAAACGGGTTTACTTTGACTATCTTCACACCCCCGACCTCTACACCAGTACAACCTTGATCAACGCTCCGGCTGCCTGGAACAACGCGGCAGTTGGCGGGCAAAATAACGCTGGAGCCGGCGTTAAGGTGGCCTCTGTGGATGGTGGTTTGCACAAAGACGCCCCTATGTTCGACGGTACCGGCTACGACTATCCTGCCGGCTTCCCGGCCAATGGTCTGGGTTTGACCGCCAACAACAACGGCAAGATCATTGCTTCTCGCGTCTATTTCCGTGAGTGGGACGGCCCCGCAGCCGGCGACGAGAATCCTTGGCCGGGTGAAAATGGCACGTCCCACGGCGTCCATACCGGTTCCACTGCCGCCGGTAATATGGTGTCAGACGTAACCTACGCCGGTTACGATGTGGGTGATATGAGCGGTGTTGCGCCCAGCGCCTGGGTGATGAGCTATCGCGTATTCTATCCCAGCCTTGATCCTGCTATCAGCGGCAATGCTTTTTCGGCGGAACTGATTGCTGCTCTGGATGATGCTGTGGCTGATGGCGCTGATGTGATCAACAATTCCTGGGGCGCCGGACCGCAGAGCGCCGGCGGTATGGGCGACCCTCTGGATATGGCTTTGATCAACGCTACCAAAGCCGGCACCTTTGTTTCGATGTCTAACGGCAACTCCGGTCCTGGCTTGGCAACGGGCGACCACCCTTCGCCTGATTATATCAACGTGGCTGCCAGCACCACTTCCGGCACGCTCGCTTCCGGTCTCTTGAATGTCATCGAGCCTGAGCCGATCACTGATACCCTGCAAGGGATGCCTTACGGGACCGCAAGTTTTGGCGACCCCTTGCCCATTGGCGTTGTCGTCACGCACACTTATATCACTGCAATGAGCGTTGACCCGGCAAACGTCACCGGCTGCAATCCCTTTGCTGCTGGAGCTTTCACCGGAAATGCCGCCGTGATCAGCCGGGGCGGATGTTTCTTCTCGGACAAAGTCTACAACGCCGAACAAGCAGGCGCTGAATTTGCTGTTATCTACAACAATGCCGGCGATGGGCTGATCAATATGTCTGCCGGGAGTCACGAAGGCGAGATTTCAATCCCATCCATCTTCATTGGAAAAACCAACGGCGAAGGTATGGTTGCCTGGTATGCCGCCCATGGCAGCGCTTCTGTGCTTGAATTAGATACGCTTGCCTTCCAGGCAGGCAACACCGCTGATGAGATCATCAACTTCAGCAGTCGCGGTCCCGGGGTTGGCAACGTCCTCAAGCCTGATATTGCCGCCCCTGGCGTCAACATTCTGGCTGGCGGTTATACCCCCGGCACCAGTGGCGAAGCCCGTCACTTGGGCTACGGACAAGCCAGCGGTACGTCAATGGCTTCGCCTCATGTAGCAGGTGCGGCAGCCCTGTTGACGCAGATACATCCCGACTGGTCGCCTGCTTACATCAAATCTGCCTTGATGTCCACCTCCAAGTGGCAAGGCATCTATAACCAGGACGGCACTCACGCTCAACCTTTGGATATGGGGGCTGGTCGCTTGGATCTGACCAATGCCGCCGATCCGGGCATCATTCTCGACCCGCCAAGTTTGAGTTTTGGCGTTGTGCCCACCGGAACCTCCAAAGCTATAGAGGTTATGGTAACCAGTGTTGGTGCTGCGGCTGAAACGTATGATCTGGCTGCTGTGGGGGTAGGCCCTGTTGGTTCAGGCACTTTCCCACTGCCCTGGCTACAAATTAGCCCCAGTTCAATCACCTTGGCTCCCGGAGAGTCGGCGATGGTCACTGTGACGTTTGATCCTGCCGCGAGCGATGGTATTGGCGATAATCAGGGCTTTGTCACCTTTACCGGCAGCGCCTACAAAGGGCATATGCCGGGCTGGGCTAGAGTCATTGAAGCTACGCCGGTAGCTGACGTTCTGGTCATTGACAACGACTTCAGCTACTTACTTGGCTATCCGGACTACACTGGCTACTACACCAATACCCTTGAGACCTTGGGATACACCTACAATGTCTGGGATGCTGATGCCCACTTTAACAATCCGGCAACCGTACCCGATGCTGCTACTCTTATGGGGTATCGTGCGATAATCTATTTCACGGGCGATAATTACAACTCAGATGGGACGTTTACAGTTGCTACACCGTTGACGGAACAAGATCAGTACCGCTTGACCGAGTTTGTGAACAACGGCGGCACTCTCATCGCTATGGGACAGGATATGGCTTCCGTACTGGGTGCGGCAGCAACAGACCCAAGCCCGTCGGTAAACTTCTACAACTTTGTTCTGGGTGCCAACTACCTGCAGGACAGCGTGGAACCTCCCGCCGGCCTGCCCAAGTTCCCGGTCATCCCCACCGATGCTGCGCCGCCGGCATTCCAGGATTTGGTTATTGACCTGACCGGCAATGGCGACAGCGCGGCCAACCAAGAATATGTTGATGAGATCGACTCCACGCCAATGGCAGAATTTTACCTGGACTCCCCCAATCCAGACCTTTCTTTCGTGCCGCTCTTCAAGTATCCGGGGCTTAACAACGTGGAACAGGGTGTTCTCTCTATGGCGCATCGTGACCAACCCACATTGGAGAGATCGCAGCTTAGCTATTTTGGTCGCTCTGTTTACACCACCTTTGGTCTGGAAGGCGTTAGCAATGGCGACGGCTCCTTCGGCACGACCACTCGCGCCGGCTTGCTCCAGGAACTCTTGAACTGGGGCTGGGATAATACGTCCGTCAGCATTGCCGATATCACCCCTGATGGCGGTACTCTACAGAACCCCAGCTTGCTGACCTCCTTCGAAGCTACGGTCACATCTATAATCTACGGTGGTGAAATATCAGGAACACTACCGCTTCCCGGCGACTCTGGCGTCAGCTACCGTTGGGACTTCGGCGATGGCAGCGATATTGTTGGTCCAATCGGTAGCAATGCGGTTACTCACCAGTACGAAAAATGCGGCACATATACCGTGCGGGTGGAAGCCGTGGATGTCTATGGCAACCATTCTATTGGTGAATATGAAGCCAAAGTGGGCGCCAACTGTACCCACTACATCTACCTGCCCGTTGTGATGAAAAACTAGGCAGTTAGAGGCTTAACAGACCTGACAGGGTTTATTATCCTGTCAGGTCTTGCGGTCAATCTGCAAGACCCAAAGCCCCCTGGAGGTTTAGAATCTGGGGGGCTTTTTTTACGCACCTTGTATCCAGACATATCTTGGGGTGTGTTTACTTTTTAGGTGAGTTTTCACCACAGAGATACCGAGGCGCAGAGAAAAGCATAAAAAACCTCTGTGACTCCGCACCTCTGTGGTGAATTTTCAAAACCTGCCTACAAGTTGAAATGCGCCCATATTTTGACTATTGTTGCCTCTGCGTCTATAGTAATAGTATAAGGAATAACATTTTGGAGGAGCTGGAGCTATGTTAGCGCAACAAGACTTGGTACAGGTTAGAGATTATGTGGTGAAAATATTACCTCAATTACTTCGTGAAGACCCCGAAGTTGGCGTGGTCATCGAGGGCATCCTGGCGGAGCAATTTCCTCGCAGGGATGAATTTGCCCGGATGCTGGATAAACTTGACCGGCTGCATAACGATACCAAAGAAGAGTTTGGCGAAGTGCGTCAACAATTCAAGCAGGTAGACCAACGCTTTGAGCAGGTAGACCAACGCTTTGAGCAGGTAGACCAACGCTTTGAGCAGGTAGACCAACGCTTTGACGGTATTGATAAAACATTGCTTGGGTTAAAACGAGATAATTTCAAATTGAAAGCGGGGCAAGAGAATCTTATGAAACGTATGGACGGACAAGAAGCCTGGCTGAATGTTGCCATTGGGAATCTCAGGAACGACAAAGGCGCCACAGCGGAAGATATGTTTGCCGAAGGCTTTCGCTATGGTTTGCAGAAACCGGACATAAAGGCAGAGCATATTCGTCTGCGTCAAAAACTGGTTGATTCTGAAGGGCTGGTTTTTAAAGCCGGTTTTGAAACAGAAGTAGACCTAATTGCCCAAAACAACAGCCTGATTGTTTTTGAAGTAAAATCAAACGCCAAACCCGGCGAGGTCGGCTTCTTTGCCCTGAAAGTTGAGCTGATAACTCACCAAAACCCTGATAAGAAGATACGCGCCGTCTTTGTCGCCCTTGGCGCCAGAGAAACGGTTCGTCAGCGCTGCCTTAAAGACGGCATAGAATTGCTAGGTTGACACAGGCGCTTTCTATGGGCCTAAACGCAAGACCAAAAGCCCCCCAGGGTTTTAGAACCTGGGGGGCTTTTTTGTTTGGGCGTCATTCGCTCATTCGCCTCGCCTTGTGCTATAATTTCTCTTGTTTTCATCTCGTTAATTCGTAACTACTCAGGCTCAGGTGCGACGCACTTTGTAAATTGTTTTTTGGTGCAAATAACTACCTAATATCGTCAAAATTTGCGCTTGCAGGGCGCTTCGTGAAGTGCGTTGCACCTGTTTTCTCTATGGCTAAGTAGTTACGTTAATTTAAGCAAAGGAACTTATGAAGCCGCAAACCCCCCTTTACCTATTCATCTCAATCCTGCTCCTCCTCTTACTGAGTCTTGCTTTGCCAGCCATCGCCCAGCAGCCGGATACGCCTTCGGTGGGAAGCCACTTTGTGCGTCTTCCACAAAATGAGGCGGCCAGGATTGCCAGCCTGAACCTGAAACCAGTCCACGCGCTGGACTACGGCGCCTTCACCTGGCTGGAAATTGACGCCGCCGGGCTGGAACGCCTTCAAGCCGCCGGTCTTGATTACGCGGAAGAAGCAGATGCCTTCACCCTGCGTCTGGGCGAAGAAAGCTTCGACCCGCTCAAAGAGTCGCCCGCCCTGGCTGCTGGCTGGCAAGCGTCTCGCAGCGATGGCCCCGACCTGCGTCTGGTTCAATTGGTCGGCCCCACTCGCGTCGAATGGCTGGACAGCCTGGAGCAGAGCGGCCTGGAAATTGTGCAGTACATTCATCCCTACGCCTATGTGGTCTGGGGCGCGCCCGAAGCCCTGAACCGGGCCGCAGCCGGCGACTTTGTGCGTTGGAGCGGCGATTTTGCGCCCGCTTATCGGGTGCAACCCCGGTGGCGCAGCCTGTCAACAGAAACTTGTCAGGCGCGAATGATGCTCTACCGAGGCGCGGACGTGAAAGCCGTTCTGAGCCAACTAGAAGCGCTGGGCGGCCAAATAGAAGATTACGCTTCCACAGATCCCACCTTTGATACGTTGCGCCTCACCTTGCCCGGAAACAGTTTTCAGGCGGCGGCCAAAATCCCCGGCGTCTACAGCCTCAAACTGGCTCCCACCGATGGCGGTCATCGAGGCGAGATGAGCAATCAAGTCAACGTCAACAACGTAGACGGGAGCAAGTTGGCCTTCACCGGCTATCGAGATTGGCTGACCGCCGCCGGACTTGACGGCAGCGGCGTGGTTATGGCTAACGTAGATGGCGGCATTTACAACACTCACCCGGACCTGATCAACCGGATGCTCCCTTGCAGCGGTACAACCTGCGGCGGCAGCGCCGTTGACGCCCACGGCACTCATACCGCCGGCATTATGGTCGCCGACGGCGCCTCTGACATACTCGATAGCCGCGACTTTTTGCGCGGACTGGGCGTGGCTCCGGGCGCGCAATTGATTGAGCAGGTTTACAGCCCCTATTTCACCTGGACCGATGGGTTGCTCTTGCTAATACGCGACTCTTACGTCAACGGCGCCGTTTTATCCGGCAATAGTTGGGGACCATCCGGTTCCCCGCAGGGCTACGACGACGACACCCGTCAGGTAGACGTGGGCGTGCGCGACGCCTCGACGACTTTGCCCGGCAATCAGGCTTTCAGCTACATCCTCTCTTTTATGAATGGAGAGGGCGGAACCAGCACTCAGGGATCGCCCGATGAAGCCAAAAATATCTTCACCATCGGCTCCACCAAAATGCAGTACAGCAATGGATCCCAGGATTTGAACATCAACGATATTTCCTGGAACAGCGCCCACGGCCCCGCTCTGGATGGGCGCACCATTCCCCACATGGTCGCTCCGGGCTGCTATGTTGATTCAACGGTATCCGCAACCGGCTACGGAATGATGTGCGGCACCAGTATGGCTTCGCCGCAGGTCAGCGGCGCGGTGGGACTGTTCTTTGAATACTATCGCCAGCGTTTTGGCTCTGACCCCAGCCCGGCTTTGGTCAAAGCCGCCTTTTTGCCGGTAGCCCACGATCTGGCGGGCAACAAAGACGCCGACGGCGGCGCATTGGGCCACCCCTTCGACAGCAAGCAGGGCTGGGGACGTATGAATCTGGCCGAAGTCGTCAGCCCCACAATGGACGTCCTTTACTTTGACAATCCCCTTGTCTTCGACAACACCGGCGAAGCGTGGGAGCAGACGATAACTGTAGCCGACCCAGACAAGCCTTTTCGGGCGATGCTGGTCTGGACCGACGCTCCCGGTCACGGAAACGGCGGCTCTACCCCCGCCTGGGTCAATGACCTTGATCTGCTTGTGGAACACAGCGGCAACAGCTACTATGGCAACAACTTCAACGCCTCTGGCGGCTGGTCGCAAAGCGGGGTCGCGCCAGACGGGATGAACAACACCGAAGGGGTCTTCATCGGCCCATCGGCATCGGGCAGCGTCACTATGCGCGTAGTCGCCGCCAACATTGCCGGCGACGGTATCCCCGGCGCAGGGGACGCCACTGATCAGGATTTTGCCCTGGTTTGCTATAATTGCGTTTTAGACGCCGATTTCACTATCAACGCCGCGCCTTCGCAACTGGATGTCTGCGCGCCCGACGACGCAGTTTACACCGTTAGCGTAGGGCAAATCTTGAGCTACACCGCCTCTATCAGCTTGAGCGTCACCGGCAATCCGGCCGGAACCAGCGCCGTCTTCGCCAATAATCCTGTCGCCAATCCCACCAGTACCACGCTGACTATCGGCAACACCGGCGCTGTGTCGGCGGGCAACTATTTGATGGATGTAGTTGGAAGTGGGCCTGCCAGCGTTCACACCAGCGCCGTCCGGCTCGATCTCTTCACCGCTGTTCCGGGCGGCGTTGGCCTGACCGCTCCCGCTGATAATGCCATCAACGTCAGCGCCACGCCCACTTTTAGCTGGACGGCGGCAGCTCAGGCGCAAAGCTACTTCCTGGAAGTGGCAAGCGATAGCGGCTTTAACAGCGTGGTCTACACGGCTACTGTAGCGGGAACCAGCCACACAATATCCGGCGCATTAAACACCGGCAGCGTCTACTACTGGCGTGTGCGCGCAACAAACATTTGCGGTGTGGGTGAATATTCCGCTGTTTACCGATTTGCCACCGCCG
>DUEH01000149.1 GCA_011192195.1 Chloroflexota bacterium
GGGTGATGGTCAAGCCGGTGAAGGCGATGACCGGACGCGGGCGGCTGAAATTTGCCGGACGAAAAAAGAGGTAAAGGTAGAGCGCGGCAAAGGCCAGCGAAATCAATCCCCAGGGCAGCGATGCCGGATGAAAGGCAAAAGCGTTTTCGGCGGGATTGAGGCGGTCTCCCAGCACTTTTCCAAAGCCGTAGTAGCCTTCCCATATCGCCCACAGCGTTTCCCAACTGGATCGTTCCAGCGTGGCTTTGGCAGAGGTCAGCAGCCATTCCGGGTGGGTGAACAAAAAGGGCGAGAGAAGCAGCAGCGTTGTTCCGGCAAAAATCAGGCCGTAAATAAACCACGAGCCAAAGATTTTCTGCCAATTACCCTGATATTTATGCCATAAATATTTGGCTGCCGCGCCTGCAATTAAAACGGGAGTCAGTTTAACCGTAAATCCCAGCGCCGCTGTTACCGCCGACAGGCGCGTTTTGTCTTGCAAAATCAAATTCAGGCTGAGGAGGATGAAAAAGAGCGCTGCGCCATCGAAGAAGCCGAGCATAGCGTACACGGGCGGGAAGAGTCCGGCGTAGAGCCACAACACGCGGGAGACTTGCATCGGGTTGGGCAGAAGTCGGCGGGCCAGACGATAGAGGAGGATGAAGTTGCCCACCTCAAAGAGGACGAAGACCGTTCCCAAAATAATGGTGAACCAAAATCGGGGGTCTTCCCACAGCGGTAGCAGCAATGAGAGTTTGTACGCGCCCACCATTAGCCAGGGGATGACCGGCGGCCATTCCAGCCAAAAATGCAGGTAGGGATATAATCCGTAATCAGACAGGCTGGCAATGCCCAGATAGGTATCAAAGTCTGACCAATCGCGGATGAAGCCGCCGGGGCGCAGCAAAAGCAAGGTCAGCAGGCGGAAAGTAGTAAAGAGTAGCAATGCCAGCCAGAAGTCGCTGGATGCTGTTTCTCTTTTTTTGCTGCCGGTATCATATTTTTCCATTATTTCACCTTGCGAATTGTACCACGCTCAATGCTATTTCACGAATTAAGCTCAAAAATCCCAATCCATTTGTTTGATTGGTTTTTTGGGCTTTGCTCCCCACTCCGGTCTATGTTACCATTTCGGCGATGATTTTGAAATAGGCCGTATTGCCAAGATACAACTTGCTTGTTTACCCGCTCACTCACCAATTGTAACTCCCTATTCTCCGTGCTATAATCCATTCGCTTGGCATTATCCAACTATCCATTTTTCACTATTCATTCTTCACTGTTATGTACATCCATCAGGAGAAAAAAAGAAAAACATCCCTCTTGTGGGTGCTGATATTGACTATTTTGATTTTAGCCGGTTTGTGGTTCATCAAAAACCAGCCGGAATGGGCTAAACCCTTTGAGCCAACACCCACGCCAACGCTGGAAGCTCAATATTACATCAACGATGGTGAAATTGATTTTGCCGAAGGTCGGCTTCATGAAGCTATAAAAACATACCAGAAAGCTATTCAGTTAGAACCGGACAACGACATTCCTTACGCCAGAGAATCAAAACTGTTGATCTACACGGGCGATACCGCCGCAGCCCTGAACAAAGCGGAACAGGCTGTGCTGCTGAACCCCGGCAGCGCCCAAAATCTGGCCGAATACTGTCGGGCGCTGGATTGGGAAGGGCTTTACGGACAGGCTGCCGACGCCTGCGAATGCGCCATTGAACTAGAACCCACATACACGCCGGCTCACGCCTACCTGTCGGAAGTGTACGCTGATCAGGCTAGTTGGATTTTGGCCCGAACAACAGCGCAAGAGGCGCTGGATATTGATTTTCAAAGCCCGGAAGCGCATCACAATATGGGCTACGCTCTGGAGGTGCAGGGGCGTTACGCTGAAGCCGTAGAATATTACGAAAACGCCATTACCTTGCGCCCCAACTTGTCCTTTTACTACATAGCAGCGGGTAGAAATTACTATTGGCTGGGAGATTTAGACAAAGCCGCCGACCGCTTTGGCGAAGCCGTCAAACTGGACCCCGCCAGTCCTGCGGGCTACGACCAACTTGGCTGGACGTATCACACCAACGGAGAAGATTCAAGAGCTGTTGACGCTCTGGAACAGGCCATTGGCGTTGACCCTGCTTACGCCAAAGCCTGGGGGCATTTGGGCGCAATTTACTATCTGAGTCAAAACTATGAAAAAGCCATCAACACCCTGCCCACCGCCATTGAGTTGGCAGAACGCCAACTTTTGTCTAAAGCGCAGCATATTCAGATACACACGCAAATAGAAGAGACCTCCGGCTCGGAGCTGATTCCTGTTTTAGAAGGCCGTTTTGAGCAATCATTGGATGGACAAAGCGATATTCTGGAAGCCAACATATCGCCGGTGCAATGGATTCAGGAATATCGCCCGGAAGAAAGCGATTTCACTTGCGGTCATCTCATCGCCAAAAAAATCAAAGGCCAGATTGTTCGCGCCAGCCCCACCCAGGACATCAGCTTTAGTCAGACATTCAGCCAATCAACGGGAACGGCAACCCTTAACTTAACTACCGGAGAACTCACGCTGGAACTGGAAAATGTGCCGCGTCCAGAAGCGGTGCCATATCAAGCGCTAATCCACTATCGTCCCGATAAAACAGAGAGTCTGGGTTACATTCAGCCTGATGAGGCCGGGCAAATTGCAGAAAAATTTAGCATCACCACCAAAACCAGCGCGCCGCTTGAATATTACTATGAACTGGGCTTGTCCTACGCTTACCTGTCTACTGACTTTTGCGCCGAAGCTGTTCCCTGGCTATTGAAAGCGCTGGAAAAAGAACCCGCCTACTACAATCCTGCCTGGGAAGGCCTGAAAATATGCCCCAGCGACGCTTCTCCCCCCACGCCGCTGCCTACCTTCACGCCAATGCCCACCGAAAGTTCCGGCGGATAAGACATTAAAAGCAGTTTTCCAAAAGTAACACAAGAAGCCTTGCTGTGACCGCCGACCGCCGACCGCTGACCGCCAAAACACCTTCAATTAGCGTTTTTTACGATGGTCTACGGTCAGCCGTCTGCGGTCTGTCGTTGGACAATGTGCGACCTTTGGAAAACTGCCATTAAAACAATCTGATAAAACTAACCTATGCAGACCGATATGACCAACCAGGAAACCATTATTTGTGAAAATTGCGGAGAGGCTTACCCCGCTCTGGACAGCCAATGCCCCGTTTGCAGCGAGGCTAATCCTTACACCATTGCCGAATTTTTAGGCGAAGCTTTGGATGAAGATTTTGAAGACTTTGAGGAATTTGAAGAAGAAGAATTTAGGCCCAGACCCTGGTGGCGCAGTCCATTAGGCTGTATCAGCATCATCCTCTTTTTGACCTTTATCATTGGCGGCATTGCGTTGGGAGGCTATGAAGGCTTGAAAGAAAGAACATCCACCCGACGGGCCGAAGTCAGCCGGCACTACCGGCAGGCGTTAGAACACATAGAAAAGAATGAAATTGACCTGGCAATTGCCGAATTGGGGCAAACGCTAACGCTTAACCCCGCCCACACCGAAGCCAGAGACCTGCTTAGACAATTAAAATCAACCCGCGCCGAAGCGCCCACGCCCACCTCTGAAACGCGGCAGAATCTTGCTGAAGAAATGTTCTCAGAGGCCAAAGCTTTAGCCTTGCAGGGCGATTGGGAAGGAGCCATCAAGGAGCTTATCCAGCTTAGAGACATTGATTCCGGCTACAAACCACAACTGGTTGCGGAGAATCTTTACAGCGCTTACTACGAACTGGGGCTGCGTTTGATGACGGAAAACAAACTGGCAGACGCGCTAAACGCCTTTGACTCCGCGCTGGTAGAACGCCCCAATGACCCTCTGGTGACTCAGGAATGGGAAAAAGTATCCCTCTATCTTTCGCTGGAAACCGCCGACCCCAACGATTACGAAAACAACATCGTCATTCTGAATCACTTGTATGAAAGTGACCCGGAATTTACCGATGTGAAAGACCGCCTCTTCAAAGCCTACAAAAGCTATGGCGATCAACTTGCCGGAAAAGACAAGTGGTGTCAGGCTTATCCGCGCTATCAGGAAGCTCTGGCAATCTCTTTTAACGCAGAACTGGAAAACCTTGCCTCCGACGCCCAATTTCGCTGCGAAAGCGCCCGACAACCCACATCAATGCCCAAACCCACCGCTGCCGCTGTTGTTGTCTTGCCTACAAAAACGGCCACTCAAACAACTGCTCTCACCAAGACAACAGTCATTACTGCCAGCAGCGGCAATATCTATTTCTCTCGCCTCAATAAACAAAATAAGCTTTGGGAGATCATTGCCGTTGCGCCAGGCGCCAGCAAAGAAGAAGTCATCCTGTCAAATGGAACCCAACCCGCCATCAGCCCCAACGGAGTCTTATTGGTCTATCGCAGTGAAATTCTGGACAGCCGGGGATTACACATCTTCAACTTGAACACCGGTCAGGACCTGCGCGTTACCCCCTTCACTGAAGACATTCTCCCCAATTGGGGCGGCGGCAACAAAGAATTTATCTTCGTCTCGCAGCGTTCCGGCGACCGGCGCTGGCAAATCTATCTTGGTTTTGCCGACGGAAAAGGGGACGCCGTAACGCTGCACGATGGACGCACGCCGGACCTGTCACCCAATGATAACATCATTGCCTATCAGGGCAGCGATCCGCAAGGGAACAACCCCGGCATTTACACCATTCCCAAAGGCGGCGGCGATGCCATTCGCGTTACCGAACACGAAAGCGACCGCAGCCCCGCCTTCTCTCCTCATAGCGATAAAATTGCTTTCATGACTACCAGAAACGGCAATTGGGATATTTGGCTGGTGGCGGCAGACGGCGGAAAAGCCGCGCCGCTCATCGCTTCGTCCGCCAATGATGGCCTGCCCGTCTGGTCCCCCGATGGTTCTCAACTTGCCTTTGTCTCTGACCGCGATGGCAGTTGGGGCGTCTACATCGTCAGCTCTGGCGGCGGTAATCCCCAAAAAGCAGCGGATTGGGGCGGCGATCATCCCGATTGGCTGCTGGAGCAATTGAGCTGGGGGCGTTAAATTTTGAAAAATCAAGGCAATACGCTATAATCCCCTCGCTAAACTGCTACGGGGTGTAGCTCAGCCCGGTTTAGAGCGCTGCGTTTGGGACGCAGAGGTCGTTGGTTCGAATCCAATCACCCCGACAGGACGCGCGGGCGTAGTTCAAGGGTAGAACATTAGCCTTCCAAGCTAAATATACGGGTTCGATTCCCGTCGCCCGCTCTTGGGCCCTTAGCTCAGTGGTTAGAGCAACCGGCTTAAAGCAGAAGACCTAAGTCAAGATGAGGGTTGTGTAGTTCAGCATAACTCCGATACGGTTTTCTGCAAAGGGCTGCCTGGGGAGTGATTTTCAGGTGAAACCTGTCAAATTCGGGGAAGCCTACGTCGTAGAGATATGGTAATCCCGAGCCAAGCCTTGTAATTAACAAGGAAGGTGTAGAGACTAGACGGCAGGCGCCTTCTTCAAGAAGGTGAAGGGATAGTCCAGCCTGCAAACCCGAAAGGGGCAACGAAAGTTGTAGTGGGATGCATAACCGGTTGGTCGCAGGTTCAAATCCTGCAGGGCCCACAAGACAAAGAATGAAGGAAGAAGGCAGAAGGATGAAATTTTGTCCTTCTGCCTTCTTCTTTGAAGCTGAAAGCTATTTTCAGGAGAAACACACTTTGGACTTGAAAAGAGTTGTCTTAATCCACCCCGGCAGAGAGGGCCGCTTTTTTGGCAAAGCGGCCGCGGCGTCTTATACCCTGATGCGTCTGGCATCGCTGGTGCCGGATGATATTGACGTTGAAATTTGGGATGAAAATTTAGGGCCGCTGGACCATAAAATTCGCCGCGAACTGGGGCCGCATGATCTGGTAGGTATCACCTCAAAAACGCTGGCCATCGAAACCGCCGAGAAGTTTGGCCGTCTGGCTCACGAAGCCGGCGTGCAGGTAGTGGCTGTTGGCGGCGCGCACGCTACGCTAATGCCGGAAGACGTAGCTCGCTGGGCCGACGCTGTTTTCACCGGCGAAGCCTATTTCACCTGGCCGCAGCTTATTCAAGACTTCATCAACGACACGGTGAAATCGCGCTACAACGACACCGAATGGGCTGATCTGGCCGGCGTCGCTCGCCTGACCAACCGGGTCATTCAACAGGTTGACGAAAATCGCAACTTCTGGACGCCGCTGCTGGAAGTGACGCGCGGCTGCCCGCGCAACTGCTCCTTTTGCACTGCCATTCGAGTCAGCGGACAAAAAATGCGCTTTCGTCCGGTAGAAGAGATCATCGAAGAGATTGAACGTCGCAAAATTGACCGCTTCTTCCTTACCGATGACAACTTTGGCCTGGCCTTTCGTCTGCGTCCGGAGTACGTAGAGGAACTCTTTCTGGCCTTGGCCAAGCTTCCCCTGCGCGGCTGGACAACCCAGGCCGAAATGATGGTATCTGAGTACCCGGAACTGCTGGACCTGGCGCGGCGCGCCCATCTGGATAAATTCTTCCTCGGCTTTGAATCCGTCAACCCCAAAAATCGCCGCGAGTTGGGCGGCAAGAGCAAGGGCTTGACCAGTCAGTACAGAGAAGCCATTAAAAACGTGCAAAAGCGCGGTATTGGCGTGGTGGGGCTTTTTGTCTACGGCTTTGATGAAGACACCCCGGAAACAATGTGGAAAACCTGGGAATTTGCCCGCGACGCCGGTTTAGACAGCATGAGCCAGACCATTCTCACCCCCTACCCCGGCACACCTTTCCGCGCCCAACTTATTCAGGACAATCGTCTTATCCCCAACACCCCCTGGCGATTCTACGACACATCTCACGTCACCTACTATCCCCGGAAAATGACAGTTGAAGAATTTGAGCGCGAGTACGACAAACTCTGCCGCGCCGTGTACCATCCAGCGCGTATTGTCCAGCGCGGATTACGCTCACTGCATCGCGTATCAAAATATTCTGTCAAAATGGTTCCCCGCAAAGTCTTCTCCAGCTTCAGCACAGACTACGGCTATCGCAAAACCTTTGAATGGCGCTACGCTGCGTAGCAATATAGCTTTGTCAAAGTAGATACGCCTGATTTTTGCTAAAAAACGCCGCATCAGCTATCATTGCTAACTGTTTGTTTTGCTTGCAATGGAGTTTTTATGCGTCCAGATGAAAGACCCTGCCTGTCGGTGATTATACCGGCCTATAATGAAGCAGTTCGCTTGCCCCAAACACTGTCTACTGTATTAAGCTACCTGAAAGCGCAGCCCTATTCGGTAGAGGTGTTGGTGATAGATGATGGCAGCACGGATGACACCGTTGCGCTGGCTAAAGAAGCGGCGCAGCGTTACCCTGAAATTCAGGTAATTGAAAACGACCATCGGGGGAAAGGCTACACCGTGCGCAGTGGAATGTTGCAAGGACGCGGCAAATACATCCTCTTTTCAGACGCGGATCTGGCCACACCCATCGAAGAAATTGAAAAGCTGCTCCCCCATCTGAAAGACGGCTACGATGTGGTCATTGGCTCCCGCGAAGGGCAGGGCGCGCGCCGCATTGGCGAACCGGCCTACCGGCATTTTATGGGGCGCGTCTTCAACTTCATCATTCGTCTTATCACTCTGGGCGGCTTTCAGGACACCCAATGCGGCTTCAAAGCCTTCACCCATCAGGCGGCGCGCGATCTTTTCACGCGCGCGCAACTTTACGGCGAAGACGCGCAGCAAATCAAAGAGGCTGCCGTTACCGGCTTTGATGTGGAAATTCTCTTTTTGGCCGTTAAATACGGTTACAAAGTGAAAGAAATTCCGGTCAAGTGGATTTACGGCACGGAAACAAAGGTCAATCCGCTCAAAGATTCCTGGCGTAACTTCAAAGATGTGGTTTCGGTGCGCTTGAACGACCTTGCCGGGAAATATGATTGATGGTTGCTATTTGTTGCATTTGATTCACAAAAAATAGCCGTATGATTCAAAAAACATTCAGAAAAATAAAACTTAACGAACAAAAAAACGATTTTGCTTATTGGCAAACGCAACCCTATCAAACTCGTCTAGCCGTTTTAGAAGAAATTCGTCAGGAATATCATCGTTGGAAGTATGATACTGAACCAAGACTTCAAAGAGTTTGTCGAATCGTTAAACAAAAATAACGTACGCTACTTGATTGTTGGCGGTTACGCTGTAGCTTTTCACGGCTATCCACGTTACACCAAAGATCTGGACATCTGGGTTTGGCTGGAATCTGAAAATGCGGACAGATTGGTAAAGGCGCTGGATGATTTTGGCTTTGCTTCCCTGGGACTACAAAAGGACGATTTTTTAACTCCCGGCGAGGTTATTCAGTTGGGCTACCCCCCTAATCGAATTGACCTTATCACCTCATTGAAGGGCGTAGATTTTGAAGATTGCTACGCTTTCCGGCTTGAAATCCCAGTTGATGATATGGCAATCAACTTCATTGACCTGGAAAGTCTCAAAAAGAACAAAAAAGCAACCGGACGCCCTCAAGATTTAGCTGACTTGTCTAATCTGGAATAAAGTTTATGAACACACTTAAGGACACTCCCAAACTGATGCCTATGGTCATGCCCAGCCGCCCGACGGCGGTCTGTGTCTTTGCTGTGTTTGTAGAAAGGGGCTAAATACGCCTTCCCCAGCGAAAGCATAGCCGCACGCTACAGTGCGGCCTTTTTGTTTCTCAGCTAACCGCTAAACTCAAAACCCGAAACCCGGAGGACTTACAATGACTGAGAATATACTTGTTTGCACCGCCTGGCCCTACGCCAACGGCGACCAACACGTGGGGCATATGGCCGGAAGCCTCATTCCTGCCGACATATTCGCTCGCTATCATCGCTTAAAAGGGAACCGCGTGTTGATGGTTTCCGGCTCTGACGCGCACGGAACGCCCATCACCGTCAAAGCCGACGCCGAAGGCGTTTCGCCCCGCGACATCTTTGAACGCTATCACCAACGTTTTCTGGATACCTTCATCAGCATCGGCATCAGCTATGACCTCTTCACCCACACCGATACCGAAAACCACTATCGCGTGGCCCAAGACATCTTCGCCGCTTGCCTGAACAACGGCTACATCTACAAAGCAGCGCAGCAGCAATTCTACTCGGCGGCGCAGAGACGCTTTTTGCCGGACAGATACATCGAAGGAACCTGCCCCAAATGCGGCTATGATTCCGCTCGCGGCGACCAGTGCGACAACTGCAAAACCTTGCTGGAACCCACCGAACTGATCAACCCACACGCCAAAGAAGATAGCTCTACGCTGGAATTGCGCGAAACCGAACACTTTTTTCTGGATTTGGCCGCTCTGAAAGATGAAATTGCCGCCTACCTGAACGAGGGCAAAGACTTTTGGCGGCCTAACGTCATTAACTTCAGCCGTAACTACGTCAAAGACCTGCGCGGACGCCCCATCACCCGCGACATCAACTGGGGCATCCCCATTCCGCTGGAAGGCTACGACAGCAAACGTCTTTACGTCTGGTTCGAGGCGGTCATCGGCTACCTCAGCGCCAGCATCGAATGGGCGGTCAAAGAGGGTGAACCGGAAAAATGGAAAGACTGGTGGTATCAGCCGCAGGCCAAAACCATCTACTTTATGGGCAAAGACAACATCCCCTTCCACTCCATCATCTGGCCCGGCGAACTGATTGCCACCGGACGCAGCCTCTACAATGACAACCCCGAGCAAAAGATGAACTTGCCCTACAACGTCGCTTCAAATGAATACCTGACGATGACCGGTTCAAAGATCAGCACCAGCCGTAACTTTGCCATCTGGACCCTCGATATTCTGGAACGCTTTGACCCCGATGCGGTGCGCTACTACCTGAACGCTGTTGCCCCGGAAACCCGCGACACCGACTTCACCTTTGAAGACTTCATCACGCGCAACAATAATGAACTGGTTGCCACCTGGGGCAATCTGGTCAACAGAATGTTGGGATTTGCCTACAAGCGCTTTGACGCTCAGGTTCCCCAACCGGGTGAACTGGACGAGCTGGACCGCGAAATCATTGCCAAAATAGAAACCGGTTTTAATGAAGCAGGGCAACTCATAGAGGCGGTCAAACTGAAAGCCGCCCAGCAAGCGGTTATGAAACTGGCGCAAGCGGCCAACGTCTATCTGGATCGCAAAGAACCGTGGAAAGTCTTCAAAAACGATAAAGAAGCCGCTGCTACCACTGTCTACGTCATTCTGCGCGTCATTGATAGTCTGAAAATTCTCTTTTCGCCTTTTTTACCGTTTACCGGCCAACAGTTGCACCAGTATCTTGGCTACAGCGGCAAGCTTTTTGGTCAATCTTGTAAAGAAGAGTGTAGCGAAGGTGAACGCAGCCACAGCGTCTTGCGCTATCGCGCGGAAAACGTAGTGGGCCGCTGGAAAGCCAGCCAGCTACCGGCAGGGCAGACATTGCAAAAACCGGCGACGCTGTTCAAAAAGCTGGATGAGGAGCTTGCGGAAGCGGAATTGTCCAGATTGCTGGGCGACTCTTCCTAAATTGAACATCCCGCTTATTTTATGGTATAATGCAACGGAACGAGCTACGAATGACGAACTA
>DUEH01000015.1 GCA_011192195.1 Chloroflexota bacterium
CTTTGGCCGCCGGGTCGTAGCGCTCCAGATACTCGATGACCAATTCGCCATCGTCCGCGCCCAGCGCAGAAACCAGATTGTTGATCAACGAGAAGTTGGCGCTGGTATTGTATTTGGGAACCTTGCCTCCTTTGTTGAAGATATGCCAGGGGGCGGCGTCGGGCTGCTTTTCCGGGGCAATGGTGGGATAGCGGCGCAATTCGCTCAAATAATCGTCCACCGATTTGGGAACCATTCCCCAGTAGAGGCGCTTGGCCTTTTTGGGGCTTTGGAACAAGAAATGCAGCAGCGATTCCAGCGGCGCGTAGCCTGTCCAGGTGTCAACGGTTAGCCCCTTGCCCACGCTTTTGGAAATTTTGCGACCTTCTTCATCCAGAAAGAGTTCGTAGAAAAAGCCGTTGGGCGGCTGCTTGCCCATCAAGCGGGTGATCTTGCCCGACAACTTGGCCGATTCGATCAGGTCTTTACCGTACATTTCGTAGACCACATCGTAAGAGAACCAGCGTAAGGCCCAGTCCACTTTCCAGCCCACTTTTACGCGCCCGCCCAGCGCGGAAGTCTTTCCTTCGTGTCCGCAGCCCGGCGTATCGCCAACGGGTTTATCGCAGACGTAGCCGATAGTTTTTTCTTCAGGGTGATAGCCTGTTACGCGGGTGGAGTAGATGCGTCCACAGTTCTCGCATATTGGGAAAAAGGGCGACCAGTCGGCTCGCTTGTCTTCTCTCAGCGTGGGCAGGATGATGTCCTGAACCTCTTCGACTTTTTCCAGCAAGATGGTCAGCCCCTCATCAAAATCGCCCCGGATATAAGCCTCTTGCGAACTCTGGAATTGGTAGTCAAAGCCGTAAGCGTCCAGAAACTCTTGCAGTTTATTGTTATTGTGGGCGCTGTAGCTTTCACAGCAGCCAAAGGGGTCGGGGATGTGGCAGAGAGGCTTGCCCAGATTTTCGGCCAGCATCTTCTGTTCCGGCATATTGAGCGGCACTTTGCGCAAGCCGTCCATATCATCGCTAAAAGCGACCAGTTTGGCGGGCCAACCGGTGAGATGCTCAAAGGCGTGGCGCACCCAGGTAGTGCGGGCGACTTCGGCAAAGGTGCCAATATGCGGCAATCCACTGGGTCCAAAGCCGGTTTGCAAAATGATCGGTTGATTGGGTTGTTCCCTGAATCGCCTTTGCAGGCTGCTTGCTTCTTTAAAGGGCCAGGATTTGTAATTTGGCATAGCGCTTTTCCTCGATTTTTATTTCTTTGAGAAGTCACTTATACTCAATTTTTGTTATTAGTCAATTTTTGCCGCAGCGCGCTATGGCTTTTTGACAGCAGGTCAAAGCTGTTGTAAACTCGCAGCCATTCAGTAAAGAGAAAATAATTATGTCTTTCAAAAACGCGCAGCGCAACAAAAAATACACCAGGAAACTGGACTCTGCGTCTGGTTAGTTGCGCTGCTCGTCAATATTTGCGTGCCGCGGCTTATCAGATTTATCTGGTAAGCCGTTTTTTTATTCAACAGAACTACAGGGCACTGGTTCAGTTGTATGGGATTTGGTTTGACGGCCTGTCATTCGCCACTTTTCGACGAAAGATGAGGGACGAAGGACGGATTTTGTCCGCTAATTCCCTTCGTCCTTCGTCTTTCGTCCTTCGTCTGGTGTTGAAAAATCTCATTCCCATTCAACTGAACCAGTGCCAATTACAGAAATTTGCCAATTAACATAACAGAAATGGGACACAAATCGTATGGATTATACGGATTATCACTGATAAAAATAAGGTAATGGTTAAGTTGTAAGTGATGATTGCGGAATCCAAAACTGTAGTTTTGGACTCCATCACTTACTTTTTTACCACTACCCCCACTGTCCACTGAAGAAAGGACTTCCCAATGCTAACCAAAACCCATCTCTACCAGGAAATTCACCAACAACCCCAGGTCTTGGCGACCTTGCTGAAGGCTGAACTACCTGTAATCAAAAAAATCTCAAAGGCGGTAAAAGCCAGGGACGTGAGCTACGCAATGATTGCCGCGCGGGGGACCAGCGATAACGCGGCGCGTTACGCGCAGTACCTTTTTGGCGCGGCAAACAATCTGCCGGTGGCTCTGGCAACGCCCAGCCTTTACTCTATCTACAAAAACCCGCCCCGTTTTGAAAACGCGCTGGTCGTTGGCATTAGCCAAAGCGGAAAAAGCCCGGACATCGTTTCTGTCATTGCCGAAGGAAAGCGGCAGGGGGCGCTTACGGTTGCCATCACCAACTTTCCTGATTCTGATCTGGCTAAGGCCGCCGATTTCACCATTGAACTACACGCCGGGTTAGAGCAATCGGTGGCGGCAACCAAAACCTACACCACCGAACTGGCAGCCATTGCGCTGCTCAGCGCCGTTGCCGCCGGTGACGACACAATGCTGGCAACACTGGCGCAGGTGCCGGAGCAGGTAACGCGAATATTGAGCCTATCGTCGGAAATTGCCCGCGCTGCCGAACGGTATCGCTATATGCGCGCCTGTGTGGTCATCGGCAGGGGTTACAATTATGCCACTGCTTTTGAGTTAGCCCTGAAAATCAAGGAGCTGAATTACGTGATGGCCGAGCCTTACAGCAGCGCTGATTTTATGCACGGCCCGGTAGCGCTCATCGAAGAAGCCTTCCCCGCCATCATCATTGCCCCAACAGGGCTTATGCTGCCGGAGATCAAAAACTTTGTTGGTGATCTAAAGCGGCGCGGCGCAGAAATCATCGCCATCAGCGATGACGCGGAGATGCTTTCGCTGGCGCGTACGCCCTTCAAAATTCCGGTCACTACGCCAGAATGGGTTTCGCCGCTGACAAGCATCATTCCCGGACAACTTTTTGCTATGCATCTGGCTAAGGTGCGTGATTATGATGTAGACAAGCCGCGTGGGCTGCTAAAAGTGACGGAAACACGATAGCAAAAGACCGCCGACGACAGACCGCTGACCGCTGAAAGGCTCATTTTGCGGCGGTCAGCGGTCTGCCGTCGGCGGTCTTTTCAATTTACAAGGACTGTATCTAATGAAACAAATTCACATCAACACCATAGCTGTACTCACCAGCGGCGGCGACGCGCAAGGAATGAACGGCGCTGTGCGCGCCGTAGTGCGCACAGCGCTGGATAGGGGCGTAGATGTGTACGCCATCTACGAAGGCTACCAAGGGATGATAGAAGGCAGCGACAAAATCAAAGCGATGGATTGGGCGTCGGTGGGGGGGATTTTGCAAAGGGGGGGGACCGTCATCGGGTCGGCGCGCAGTAAAGCCTTCCGTACCCGTGAAGGGCGTCGGCAGGCCGCGCGAAATTTGATACAGGTTGGCATTGACGGCTTAGTCATCATCGGCGGCGATGGCAGTTTGACCGGCGCTAATCTTTTTCGCCAGGAGTGGTCGGATTTATTGGCGGAACTGGTTTCGGCGGGAGAAATTAGCCGGGAAGCAGCTAGGGCGCATCCCCATCTGGCGTTGGTGGGAATGGTCGGTTCCATTGATAACGATATGTTCGGCACCGATATGACCATTGGCGCGGACAGCGCCCTGCATCGCATTGTGGAAGCGGTAGACGCCATTAGCAACACCGCCGCCAGTCACCAACGCACCTTTGTCATCGAAGTGATGGGGCGTCGCTGCGGCTATCTGGCCTTAATGGCAGGGCTGGCAACCGACGCCAATTGGGTCTTGATCCCGGAACACCCGCCCACCAACGACGATTGGGAAGGCGAGATGTGCAAAAGCCTGCGCGTGGGGCGAGAAATGGGGCGGCGGCAAAATGTGGTGCTGGTGGCAGAAGGAGCGCAGGACAAGCACGGCAATTCCATTACCAGCGATTACGTGCGCCAAATTTTAATGCACCGTATGGGAGAAGATTCACGCGTGACTATTTTAGGACACGTTCAGCGCGGCGGTTCTCCCAGCGCTTTTGACCGTAATATGAGTACCACGTTGGGCTACGCCGCCGTAGATGAAATTTTACAGATGACCCCGGAAAGCGAAGCCAAACTCATTGGCATACGCGATAATGATATCATCCGCTCCCTGCTAATGGAAAATGTGAGCAAAACGCATCAGGTGGCCGAAGAGATCAAGGCGCAAAACTATGACACGGCAATGGAAATGCGCGGAAGCAGCTTTGTAGAATCCTTTCACACCTTGCTTACCCTGATGCGTACTCGCCCTCAACGGACTAAAACGGAGAAAAGGCGCCTGCGTCTGGCAATAATGCACAGCGGCAGCACTGCGCCAGGGATGAACGCCATAGTTCGTGTAGCAGTACGATTCGGCTTAAATCAAGGACACACTATACTGGGCGTTAAAAACGGCTTCAGCGGTTTGATGAAAGGCGATATTCAGGAAATCGGCTGGATGGAAGTTGACGGCTGGGTGTCCAGGGGAGGGGCGGAGTTGGGAACAAATCGCCAGGTGCCGTCGGAGGATGAATTTGAGCAACTGGCCCGGCGGCTGGAAGAAGATCAGATTAATGGCTTGTTGATCATTGGCGGGTGGAGTGGTTATCAAACTGCTTATCAATTTAGCCAACGCCGCAAGGTATATCCTGCTTTCAATATTCCGCTTGTCTGCCTGCCCGCCACCATCAACAATGATCTCCCCGGCGCAGAATTCACCATTGGTTCGGATACGGCCTTGAACACCATCATCAATAACGTGGACAAAATCAAGGAATCAGCGGTTGCCACGCGGCGTTGTTTTGTAGTGGAAGTGATGGGGCGTCACTCTGGCTATTTGGCGCTAATGAGCGGTCTGGCAACAGGCGCAGAGCGTGTTTATCTGCCGGAAGAGGGCATTACGCTGGATGACCTGCGGAAAGATGTAGCGAAACTATCGGCAGATTTTGAGCAAGGAAAACGACTGGGCCTCATCATTCGCAGCGAAAACGCCGATTCGATTTACACTACAAATTTTTTGGTAGCGCTTTTTGAGAAAGAGGGGGGAGACCTCTTCGACGTACGCCAGTCTATTTTGGGACACGTTCAGCGCGGCGGGAGCCCCTCTCCCTTTGACCGCATACAAGCTACTCGCTTGGCGACCAAAGCGGTAGCGTATTTGATCAACGCCGCAGAAAATGTTTCGGCGCCGGTAGTGGGAATAGGGCGGCAGAAGGGAAAGGTAGTCTTTACCAATCTGGAATCGCTGCCGGATCTGCTGGAAAAAGGCGTTCATCGCCCCAAAGAACAATGGTGGCTGCGTATGCGCCACATCGCCAAAATAATGTCTCAATAGAAAAAAGGCATTACGCCAAAAAGTGGATAAGGGAAGGGGAGCGCTACTGATTTTGTTGCACCTTTCTTTATTTTACAAAAGAACCCTTTTGTAAAATATAAACGCGTACACCCAAAACCGCTTACGCACTACCCTCTATAGAGAAAAAATGATAAAAACCATCACCTTTGACCTGTGGGACACCCTTTTGAAAGATGATTCCGACGAAGCCAAACGGACGGCCCTTGGCCTGCCTGATAAAGCGCAAGCGCGTCTGCAATTGCTTATGGACGAAATTATGCTGCACCACCCCAACAGTGCGCCGAAACAGATTTCGCAAGCCTTTCAGTACGCCAATCGGCAATTTCAATATTTTTGGAAGGACCTGGGCGCGGTCTGCGAAAATTGCTTGAACAGGAAAATATGCTACAGTATTTTAAATACTGCATCTTCTCAGACGAAGCAGGCGCATCCAAACCGTCGCCGCGCATTTTTGAGCAAGCCGCTCAAAAATTAAAGACCCCGCTCTCGCAAATTGTCCACATTGGCGACCGCGAGAGCAACGACATCGCCGGGCCATTGGCAATGGGAATGCAAGCCATTCTCTACACCGGCCTGATTGATCAAGGCAGCCAAAATACGCAACCGCCATCTGCCGCAACTTCGCCGACCTGCCCAAAATATTGCAGCAACTCGAAACAAAAAACCAGAAACCTGAAACCAGAAACTAAAAACCAGAAACCGTTTGCGCAAGGAGACACCCTAATGGAAATCAACACCCCCGTATCGTTATGTATCATCAACGGCTACCCAAGAAAAAATCGCGCTGATCTGGATGCGGCAAAGGTAACGCAGGCGCACGAACTGTACCTGTGGATGCTGAAAACCCTCCTCCCCGATGGCAACTTCGACATTTTGTACGCGGCTGATCTGAACGTAAATCTGCCTGTCGGGACATCGCTGGCCGTTTACGACGGCTATATCTGGACAGGTTCTAATTTGACCATTTACGATGACGTTCCCGAAGTAACCCGTCAAATTGAATTGTGTCAGGCTATCTACAAGGCGGGCGCGCCGCAGTACGGAAGTTGCTGGGGCGTTCAAATGGCCGCTTTGGCTGCCGGCGGCGAAGTAAAAAAGAACCCCAGAGGCCGGGAATGGTCTATTGCCCGCGACATCACCCTGACTGAAGCGGGCCGGACGCACCCAATGTACATCGGCAAGCCGCATAAATTTGACGGCTTCATTATGCACCTCGATGAAGTGACGCGCATCCCAGCCGGCGGCGTTTTGCTGGCTGGGAATGCCCACACCCCTGTTCAAGCTCTGTCCGTAAAACACGGCAAAGGTGAATTTTGGGCGACACAGTATCATCCTGAATTCACACTATACGAAATGGCGCGGTTGATCATCGCCCGCTGGTCTGCGCTGGTCAAAGAAGGTTTCTTTGAAAACGAAGCCGATGTTACAGCGCTGGTAGACAAGATGACCGCCCTATCAAAAAATCCGCAAAATGCTGCCTTAGGTCAGGAACTCAATATTGGCGATGATATTTTAGACGACGCCATTCGCCAGAGCGAAGTGAAGAACTGGCTGGAACAATTGGTTTTTCCAACAATGAGAAAATAATCATAGAGCAGAACTGATTGAGAGCATTTGAATTGTAGACGGTGAACGGTAAATTATGAATGACACGGTGGTTCCCGTTCGCCGTTTACCATTCTTTACCAATTCTTGCCCAAAAACGCTTATGTTAAGTTCCCTCAAAATTCTCGACTTCTCTACCCTGCTCCCCGGGCCTTACGCTACTATGACTCTGGCCGACCTGGGCGCCGATGTGCTGCGCGTAGAAGCTCCCCATCGCCCTGACCTGATGCGCGCAATGCCCCCTTTTGACGGCGATACCTCCGCTATTTGACAAGAATTTTTCTTGGCAGTAGAATGTAGCAAAACTACTTCACTTTCCACAATTACAATAGTAATACAACATAACCATACTTTGTCCCTTGATACCCGGTTATCAAGCGGCTAACCCTGACAGTGTAGTCACTTATGGATGCCCCCAGCGGCGATGCGATTTCTCGAATAAGAGGGTTTTATTCCGCCTTGTCTCCTTCGGAGAAAAGAGTGGGAGATTACATTCTGGAGAATTATGAGGATGTAGTCCGTATGACTCTGGCCGAAATTGCTAACTACAGCGGCGTGAGCGACGCCACTGCCATTCGTTTCTGCCGCTCGATTGGCTATGAAGGCTGGATGCAGTTTAAATTTGCCCTCACCCGCGCGCTCCCGCCAACATCGCAGCTAATCCTTGACGATATTGAAGAAAGCGACGCCCCAGGCGCCATCGTGCGCAAAGTCATTCAAGGCAGTATTCAGGCGCTGGAAGACACATTGGCGGTATTGGATGATAAAGCTTTTGAACGCGCTCTGGATATCTTGACCCAGGCCAAACGCATCCTCATTGTGGGGGTGGGCACATCAGGGCCGATGGCCAACGAGATGTTCAACCGCCTCTTTCGTCTGGGATTGAATTGTCAGGTGCAGACCGATTCTTATATTCAGGTTATGCAAAGCGCCTTGCTAACCAGGCAAGATGCCTTGGTGGTCATCTCCCAAACCGGCGATTCCGGCGATCCGGAGCGCACGGCAGCAGAAGCCAAAGCGCATAGTTGTCCGGTTGTCTGCATCACTGGCAATGCCCTGTCGGCGGTAGGGCAATTGAGCGATGCGGCGTTACTTTCGGTGTCTCACGAAACCCGGCAGGAGACCATTGCTTCCCGCATTGCTCAGTATTCATTGATCCACGCCATCTATGTTGGTCTGGCAATGCGTTCTGTAGACAACACCATTCAAAAAGAGCATTTAATTTGGGACGCCTTGATGCGTCGCCCATCATTTCAAGTCAAATCAAGCAAAATATGAGGCATCCTCCCCTCCCTCTCGTTCCCAAACTCTGTTTGGGAACGAGAGGGAGGGGGATTACAAGTATGAAAGTAGTGTTAAATGAACGAAACTATAATTACAATTGACGACTTGCATTATCGCTATCGCGGTGAAAAAGAATACGCCCTGCAAGGCATCTCTCTGAAAGTCCCCAAAGGGGAGTTTCTGGTGGTGATGGGGCCCAGCGAAGCGGGAAAAAGTACTCTGGCGGCCTGCTTGAACGGCCTGATTCCCCACTTTCACAAGGGAAGATTCAAGGGTTGCGTAGAAGTATTGGGCCGCAGCACCCACGACCACACCGTAGCTCAAATGGCCGAATACGTGGGGATGGTCTTTCAGGATTTTGAAGCCCAGCTTTTTTCCACCAGCGTAGAGTTGGAAGTTGCCTTTGCCCCGGAAAATTTTGCCGTAGAACGGGAAGAGATTGGACGCCGCATCACTGAAAATCTGGCCTACGTGGGGCTGGAAGCCTTCCGCAATCGCCCTCCCTCAACCCTGTCCGGCGGCCAAAAGCAAAAGTTGGCTATCGCTTCCGTGCTGGCAATGCGCCCCCAAATCCTGGTGATGGACGAACCGACCACCGATTTAGACCCCATCAGCAAGTTGGGCATTTTTGAAATCACCAACCAGCTTCGCAAACGGGATGACATCACCCTGATTGTAATTGAGCATGAAACAGAAGAAGCCCTCTCCGCCGACCGGGTGATGTTGATCAAAGACGGTAAAATTCTGCAAATTGGTGATACGCGGGATATTCTAAAACAGGTGGACATTCTGGAAGACCTGGGCGTTATGCCGCTGGGTATTCCGCGCTTCTTCAAACTGATGGGGCAAACAGAGTTGCCGCTTACGCCCGCTGAAGGGCTGGCAGCCTTTCGCCAACAGGGCTGGCAAATATCCGAAACAAAATACGAGCAACTGGTAGCCGAGGAAAGCGCCGCCAATGAACGCTTCAACAAGCCGCTCATCCAGTGTCGCAATCTGGAACATACTTACCCCAACGGCGTTAAGGCCTTACAGGGTGTTGATCTGGATATCTTCGAAGGGGAAATGGTAGCCATTGCAGGCCAGAATGGCAGCGGAAAAACTACGTTGGCCAAGCATTTCAACGGACTTTTGATGCCCACGCAAGGAGAAGTAATTGTCCGAGGCGCGCCCACCAAAGACCAGGGGATTTTCAAACTGGGACAAAAGGTAGGCTACGTGTTCCAAAATCCAGACCACCAGATATTCTCTGAGGTAGTGTTCGACGAGGTGGCCTTTAGTCCTCGCCTGCATAATTTTTCTGAAGACGAAGTAGAGCAGCGAGTAGCCGAAGCCCTGGCCGCGGTTGGATTAACCGGTTTTGAAAAGGAAGACCCCTTCAGCCTGACCAAAAGCGGGCGGCAGCGCGTGGCGGTAGCAGCGGTACTGGCTGCCAGACCGGACGTGCTGATACTGGATGAGCCGACCACCGGTCTGGATTACGCCGAGCAGCGCAGTATGATGAATATGGTGCGCGAACTCAATAAAAACGGCAGTACCATCATCTTTGTGACACACCATATGTGGGTAGTGGCAGAATACGCGCAGCGGATATTTGTGGTGAAAGATGGAAAATTACTACTGCAAGGCGCCACCCGCGAAGTCTTTGCTCACGAAAAAGAGCTAGAAGAAGCCTTCTTGCGCCCTCCGCATTTTGTTCAATTCTCAAACCAATTGGGCAAGACCTTGCTCACCCCGGAAGAAATGATCCCTTGTATTGATGGAGTTGCTAACTAATGGACGCAGAACTATATCTCGATCTCAACACCGTCATTCACCGGCTGGATGCGCGCACCAAAATCACCCTGTTCATCTACACTTTTATCGGCTTGATTTTGTTTGAAAATCCACTCTGGCTGCTGCCGCTTTGCTCATTGATCCTCTTGCACGGCATCGTATCCCGTTCTCTGAAAAATCTGCGCCGAATTCGCTACATCCTGATCGTGCTCACCATCTCCAGCCTGATTATGTGGAATATCTTTGCCAGTGGAGACACGCCCCTGTTCTGGTTTTTAGATGCAGAATCAGCGATCTTCAGTGTGGGTCGCACTATGCTGATGCTCTTTATGATTACCGGTGGAATGATTTTGATCAGCACCACCCGAAACGAAGAATTGGTACTGGGGATGATCAAAATGGGCTTGCCCTATCGCGTTGGGTTTGCCATTTCTACTTCGCTGCGTCTGGTGCCAACCATTGCTTCCAGTTTGATCACTGTCACCCAGGCCCAACGAAGCCGCGGCCTGGATTTGGAAAGCGGCAACATTCTGGCGCGCATCAAAAAATTTATCCCTTTGCTCATTCCGGTCTTCATCTCCACTATTCGCAGCACCAATATATTTGGTATGGCGCTGGAATCAAAGGGCTTTGGCGCGCGAGATGATCGCACCTTTTATTTGCAAATGAAGATGGGCGCCCTGGATTACGTCTTGCTCATCTTTGGATTGATCTTCACGCTAACGATGATTTTTCTCAATTTGCAAGGCTACGGAGACATTCCGGGCTTAATCAGATTTTAAGGACCGAACTTACGCAGTACCCGGGAATTTAACCACGAATAAAGCATAAAAATTAGTGTAAGTTCGTGTTATTCGTGGTTAAAAATGGCAACTGCGTAAACTGTAAGTAAGGAGTTCACAATGTCTGACACGTCTATTGACCATCTACTCCCTTTTTTATTGCGTCGAAACAACGTTGCCCGCTATGAAAACGGCGTGGTATTCATCGGCGACCGTCGTAAATATCCCTTTGAAAAAGTCTTTGTGCGCTGCCCGGACGTAGAATGTGTAGCCCACGCCATCGAAATAATGGTCACGCAGGGAGGCGGGCCGTCGCTGGCGGCGATGTACGCTATGGTGATGGCCGCGCGTCAGGTAGATGGCAAAGCAAAGTCGGAAGCCCGCGACTATTTACAAAAAGCGCGGCTCCGTCTGGTGAACACTCGCCCCACCAATACCGCCCTGTCGCTGCGACTGGCTAAAGCAATGGACGTGGTTGACAAAGCCATTGCCAACGGCGATTCAATCGAGGAATCCCTGCTAAACTGGATTGAAAAATCACGCGATAAAATGTATAAACACTATGCCATCAAAGGCCGTCTGGGCGCCGACCTAATTGAAGACGGCGATGGGATTTTGACCATGTGCTTTGCCGAAACAGCCTTTCTGCTGTGCGTAGCAATGGCCAAACAGGACGGTAAAGACATTAGGGTTTTCACGCCCGAAACCCGGCCATATTTACAGGGCGCGCGGTTAACGGCTCCCAGCGTGCATGAGTTAGGCATCCCCGTGCAGGTCATTGGCGACAATATGCCCGCCCACATTCTTTCACAAGGCAAGGTGCAAAAATATTTCACCGCCGCCGATCTGGTGACGCTGGACGGGCACGTGGTCAATAAAATTGGCACGTTTCAAAATGCTATTGCCGCCCATTATCATGGCGTCCCTTATTTTGTCTTCGCCTGGGGGCCGGATCGGGAGAAGCCGGACAGGGCTTCAGTTGTAATCGAGGAACGAGACCCGGCTGAAATGCGCTCCTGCCGCGGCGCGCCTACCACCGCTGCCGAAATAGACGCCTATTATCCCGCCTTCGATATTACGCCTCCCCATCTGGTGGCCGGCGTGATCACCGAACACGGTATCTTGAGTTCCTATGATTTGAAACGCTATTTTGCCTAAAGGAGAAAACATGCGCGTTGCCATCATCGCCGGAACCGGTATTTATGACATTCCCGGTGTAGAGCTAAAAAAACAACTGGTTGAAACCCCCTACGGACAGGCTCTGGTTCATCTGGGGCAAGGCAGCGCCGACCATCTGGTATTTCTGGCTCGGCACGGCCCGGAGCATCATACACCGCCGCATAAAATCAACTACAAAGCTAACATCAAAGCGTTGCAACTGTTGGGCGTTGAAAAAATACTGGCTGCTTTTGCTGTCGGCTCTATCAACCCAAACATCCCCCCCGGGGGGCTGGTTGTATTAGATGATTTTCTGGATTTTTCAAGCGGACGGCCATTGAGCTTTTTTGACGGCGGCGATTCCGGCGTAGCGCACACCGAAATGAGCCAGCCCTATTGCCCCGCTTTGCGAGCGCAATTGCTAAACTTAGCGCCTGAATTTGACCTGAAACTGCATCCCCGCAGCGTGTACGTCTGCACCAACGGCCCCCGCTTCGAGACGCCGGCTGAAATTCGGATGCACGGTAAATTGGGGGGCGATGTAGTAGGGATGACCGGCGTGCCGGAAGTCACGCTGACCCGCGAGTTGAATATGCACTACGCGGCAGTGGCGCTTTCTATCAACTGGGCGGCCGGCGTAAAACCGGGCGCAATTGAGATTGTTAGAGAGGGAATTGCTGAACTTCGCGCCAAATTGTTGTCCCTGTTCATCGAAACCTTGCAAAAACCGCTGGCGCTGGATTGTAATTGTCAAACTTCGGTGATGATGATGCATCCACCGGCGCACCACAGCGGATGAAAATACGGAGTGTCAAACTATAGTTTGACACTCCACCGGCCTATTTCGAAAGGAGGAAGCGCCTGTAAATCAACTCAAGCAATAGTATGTTGACGCTGTATTTGTTAAAAATTCTGTAGTTCAACTCTTCTTAGGAGGGAGAAAATCATGAAAGAAGTATTCAGTATGTGGAAAAACACCAGGATGATCATTCTGGTGGCGCTTTCAGCGGCAATTTACGCGGCTTTTCTGATAGTATTCAAAGGGGGTATTCCTATTGTGCCGGGCATCACCGAAGTCCGTCCGGCTAACGTATTCCCCCCGATTTTCGGCTTGTTGTTTGGCCCGGCCGGGGCCTGGGGCGCAGCCATTGGCAACACCATCGGCGACCTGTTTGGCGGAACTCTGGGGGCTGGCTCTATCTTTGGATTCTTTGGCAATTTCTTCCTGGGCTTTGTGCCTTACAAGATGTGGGGCGCGCTCTTTAACCTGGTCACCAAAGATGATATGGCTCCGACCACCAACAGCGTCAAAAAAGTCATCGCTTTTGAGATTGTCGCCTTGACCGCTTCAGCAGCCTGCGCTGTCATCATCGCCTGGTATCTTGACCTGACCGGCATTGTGCCTTACGCCTTCCTGGCCATCACCATCACTGTCAACAACTTTGCCGCCGCCTTTTTGCTGGGGCCAATCCTGCTGACGCTCCTCTATCCGCGTATCAAACGTTGGGGACTGCTCTGGACAGATATTATGGATAAAGAGGATGTGGCTCGCGGCTTTTCTCCAAACATCGGTTCTATCCTGATGATCGTTGGCTCTTTGGGCGGTTTGATTGTGGGTATCATGCTTGCCGCCGGAGTAGCCGGACAGGAAATATACGGCTTTGCCGGCGTGTCTGGTAGTGTGGCCGTGTGGGCCGGCGTGCTGCCCTTCCTGATCCTCATCATAATTGCCGGCTTTATGCTTTCCGGGCAAGAGCAATTCATTGAAGACGAGGACTGAGTATCTAAAACGCCGCAGGCCAGGGGAGGTTGGGGGGTAGTTCCCCCCCAACCTCTCCCTTTCTCCAACTGAAATGAAACACACCCAATTCAAATGTAACCATTCACTCCCCACCCCCCTCCAACTCCCCCCTCACGAGGGGGGAGAGCCTTAAACTTCCCCCCGTAAGCGGGGGGATTGAGGGGGTATGAACGTTTACATTCAAATAGCTGCAACTTACAAAGGGCGCACAGATTGTGCGCCCTTCTAATCTGGAAAAAACATGATGCTGAATCTATTACCCGAACTAAAAGAAATAAGTCGTATAAGCGGCTGGTTGGCCCAATGGCAGTGGTCGGAAGCTGCCGGGGGCAATCTCTCCATTCGCTTGGATGATATTCCCTCAGAGCTAAAGGATTTGACGGGGGGGACGCCCCAATCGCTGCCTTTGGCAACACCGAAGCTGGCCGAATCGTATCTGCTGGTATCAGGAAGTGGAACCCGCGCCCGCGACATCGCCGAAGACCCCGCAGCGGGCACAGGCTTATACCGCGTGCTGCCCGGCGGTCAGAGCTACGTCTGCTTGGCGGGCAATAATCGCCCCACCAGCGAGTTGCCGTCGCATCTGGCTATTCACCACACCTTGCTGGATACGCGCCCCGCGCACCGGGCCGTCATTCACACGCATCCCCCCAATATCATCGCCCTGACTCATCTCCCCGAATTTCAGGATGGCCGCCAGTTGAGCGATACCTTGTTTCGCATGCAGAGCGAAGCCCGCCTGATATTGCCGGAAGGCGCAGCGCTTTTGCCCTACCATCTGCCCGGTTCGCTGGAGTTGGGCCTGGCTTCGGCAGAGGCGGTGCGTCATCATTTTGTGGCGCTGTGGCGTTTGCACGGCGCGCTGGCAACCGGCGAAACGCTCTCGCAGGCTGTTGACTATCTGGAGATTGTAGACAAGGCGGCCAGAATCTACTGGACCGTCACCAGTTCAGGGCGTCAGCCAACCGGCATGACCGATGAAGATATTCATAGCGCCCTCAAGAAATTTGGTCGATGGGAAAGATTCAAGAGGAGTTGAACAATGACAACTACTCACCAAACAGTTGACCTGCTCATCGCCGGCGGCACAATTGTGACAATGGATGATGACGGGCATATTTATGAAGACGGAGCCATTGCCGTAAATGGCACAGATATTGTATTCGTTGGTTCGCGGCAGGATGCCTTACAGAAATTATCGGCCAAAGAAACGCTGGATGCCGCCGGACAGGTTATCATGCCGGGGCTGGTCAACAGCCACACCCACGCGGCAATGACCCTTTTTCGCGGTTTGGCCGATGATATGAATTTGGAACCCTGGCTGCAACGTATCTGGGCGGTAGAAAGTCAGTACGCCACCGCCGAAAACGTAGGGACAGGTTCAGAACTGGCCTTTGTCGAAATGATTCGCAGCGGAACAACCACCGCCGCCGATATGTATTGGCAGCGCGATGTGACCACCGAAGCAGCGAAAGAGGCAGGCTTTCGGCTTATGTGCGGCCCCAGTTTCATCGAGTTCACCGGCCCTGATGGAATCCGCCCGGAAAATCGAGAGGCTGTGGCCCACGAATATCTGTCTCACTATCAAGGCGATCCCCTGATCAGCACCTGCGTTCAGGTTCACGCCACCTACAGCGTTCCCACACCTTTACTGGAAAAAGCGCGCGACATCGCCCTGGGCTACGACGCGATATTCATCACCCACGCCTCAGAGTCGCAGACCGAAGTCAAAACGATTGTGGAGCGCTACGGCAAAACGCCCATCGAGTATCTGGAATCCTTGGGCCTGCTTGGCCCCAAAACAATGCTGGCGCACGGCGTCCATCTGCGCGACGATGAAATCCGGCTATTGGCCGAGCGTCAGACATCCATTGCCCACTGTCCGGAATCCAACCTCAAGTTAGGTTCCGGCATCGCTCGCGTGGCCGATATGCTGGCCGCAGGCATAAACGTATGCCTGGGCACAGACGGCGCCGCCACCAATAATGATCTGGACATGTGGGGCGAAATGCAAACAGCCGCGCTGCTGCAAAAAGGGTTTAATCTGGATCCCACGCTTCTACCGGCGTCAACCGCCTTGCAAATGGCGACCATCGCTGGAGCGCGGGCCCTGGGTTTGGAAGACAAAATCGGCTCGCTGAAAGTTGGCAAGCGCGCTGACATCATTCTGATTGACTTCGACCAGCCACACTTGACCCCGCTATACAACCTGTACTCTCATTTGGTGTACTCAATCAACAAAGCTGATGTTGAGACAGTGTTGATCAACGGGCAATTTGTTATGCGTAATCGTCAATTGCTTACGCTGGATGAGGCCGCCATCAAATCAAAGACGCGCCGGATTGCTAAAAATATATTTCAGGATTGTTCTGGCATCTTCCAACCCTGCGTGTATAATGTAGCTATGTTGGATTATATTTGGAAGGAGAAGCTGAATGTTCAACAAAATCTTACTGGCTACCGACGGTTCTGAAAATGCGGCGCAAGCCCTGGAATACGCTAAAGGGTTGGCGAAATGCCATCGCGCTAAGGTGTTTGTGGTTTACGTTTTCCCCAAAGTGCCTGATTTTCTTGGAGAGCCAAGCTATTCCAACGCCCTGTCGAAAAACATCGCCAGAGGAGAAGAAATCATTGCCGATCTGCTTCATAAGCTTCAAGAAGCCGGGCTGGAAGTTAAATCCGAAATTCTGGAAGGCCCCCCTGCCGACGCCATCCTCCGTGTGGCCGATGTACGGCAATGCGATTTAATTGTGATGGGTAATCGCGGGCACGGCCAGGTGAGCAGCCTGCTGGTGGGCAGCGTCAGCCACAAAGTCATTGCCCACGCTAAAGTACCAGTGCTGATTGCCAGGTCGGTGGAAGAAGAATCAGCCGCATAGAATTTTGCGCGTGAGCCAAAATTTGCTAGTATTCGAACTACGAACTACGAACTACGAGCGACGAGTTACGAAACCTGAAACTCAAAACAGCAAACCCGAAACCTTTTCTTATGACCGTAAAAAAAATTATCATTTACCCTGAAAGCGAGGCCGCGCTGCGCAAGAAAAGTGAGCCGGTCAGAGCATTCAACCGTCGTACAAAAAAACTTATCAACAACCTGAAAGATACGCTGGCGAAGCACCCGGAAGGGATTGGCTTGGCAGCCCCCCAAATCAACGTTCACCAGCAAGTGGTCATTGTACGCCTGGGCGGCAGAAGCGGCAACGAAGAACGCGAATCCGACCCGCCTGTTGCCCTGATCAACCCACAGATACTGGAAGCCACAAATGACAAACCGGATTTTGACGGCTGTCTGAGCATTCCCGGCATTTTTGGCGCTACCATGCGTCCTCACACCCTGCGCGTCAGTGGTCTGGATGAAGAAGGCCGCCCTTTTGACCGTGTTTTTGAAGAGTTTGACGCCGTTGTCGTTCATCACGAAATTGACCACCTGCAAGGTATTCTCTTTATTGACCGCGTTAAAAGCGTGAAAGACCTTTACCGGATAGAAGAAGATGAAAACGGCAAGTTCGTTCGCGTGCCTGTAGTGGAAGATTAAAAATTTATTTAAAAAAGGAGATTCATCCTCGATGCGAATAGCATTCTCAGTAGAAAATAACAACGGCTTGAATAGCCAAACCAGCCACCACTTTGGCCGATGTCCTTATTTCATCCTGATTGATGTGGAAAATGATCAGGTGAAAAACGTCACTGGCATAACAAACCCCTTCTTTGCCGCCCATGGGCCGGGGCAGGTTCCCAATTTTATCCGCCAACAAGGCGCCGACGTAATGCTCAGCGGCGGAATGGGCGGCAGAGCCGTGCAATTTTTTGAACAACTCGAAATCAAGCCCGTCACCGGCGCAGCGGGAACAGTACAAGACACGCTAAACCGCTACCTTTCCGGCGAATTGACCGGCGCCAAACCCTGCGCCGAAAGCCAGAAACATCATCATTAGATTTCAGATTTACGATTTTGGATTTACGATTTTGGATTGACGATTATTCCGGTTTACGGAATTCGCTTCCTGCCCGTAGTCCAATCGTAAATCGTAAATCTGAAATCGTAAATCAAAAGCGTGCATCTTCTCTCAGTTCAAAATCTCTCCAAACATTACGGCGATAAGCCCCTCTTCACCGACGCCTCATTCAGTATCAGCAATCTTGATCGCATTGGGCTGACAGGCGTGAACGGCAGCGGCAAAAGCGCCCTGCTGAAAATTCTGGCCGGACTGGAAACGCCCGACGCCGGAAAAATTACGCGCAACCCCAAAGCGCGCATCGAGTATCTGCCCCAAAATCCGTTAATGGATGAGCAGACCGCCGTACTGGATTACCTTTTTCAAGGCCAATCGCCAACGATGCAACTTCTGCGCAGCTATCAAAACGCGGCGCTGGCGCTTTCTCAAAACCCGCACAACTCCAAATTGCAAGGCCAACTGGACGCCTTGAATCAAAAAATGGACGCCGAAAACGGCTGGGCCGCCGAAGCCAACGCCAAAGCCATTCTCACCCGTTTGGGCGTTACTGATTTCAGCGCGCCGCTGGGCCGGCTATCGGGCGGGCAGCGGCGGCGAACAGCGTTGGCGCGGGCGCTGTTGGACCCGGCAGACCTGCTCATTCTGGATGAGCCGACCAACCACATTGACCCGGAAACCATCGCCTGGCTGGAAACTTATCTGGGAAAACTCAAAAGCGCCCTGCTGATGGTTACGCATGACCGCTACCTTCTGGACAGAATCGCCAATCAAATTCTGGAAATTGATGGCGGACGCCTGCATATTCATCGCGGCAACTATAGCGTTTTTCTGAAAGACAAAGCTCAGCGAGAAAGCCTGAAACAAAAGCTGGAAGTGGATCGCCGCAATATTTTGCGCCGCGAGTTGGACTGGCTTCACCGTTCGCCAATGGCGCGGGGCGGCAAGCAAAAAGCGCGCATCCAACGCGCCGAAACCCTGTTGGAAACGCGCCACACTTCCCCCGGCGCCCCATTGAATATCACCGCCGCCTCTCGGCGGAGCGGCAAGCAGATTTTAGCGCTGCGCAAGGTCAGCAAAGGCTTCGGCGGGCAAACGCTCATCAAGGCGTTTAGCTACATTGTCAAAAAAGGGGATAGATTGGGGATTGTGGGGCCAAATGGCGCGGGAAAAAGCGCGTTGCTCAACCTGATAGCCGGACGCCTTCAGCCCGATGCCGGAGAAATCACTCTGGGCGCAACCATTCACACGGGCTATTTTGATCAGGAAGGTGAGGCGCTAAACGAAAATCAGCGTGTTTTGGACAACGTTACTGAAATTGCCGAAGTTGTACGCACCGCCAACGATGAGCGCATCACCGCCGCTCAAATGCTAAGCCGCTTTCAGTTTCCGCGCAGAATGCACCGAAGCTACATCAGCGCCCTCTCCGGCGGCGAGCGTCGGCGGCTGAGTCTGCTGCGCACTTTGATGATGGCGCCCAATCTGCTGTTACTGGATGAACCGACCAACGATTTGGACATTCAAACGCTTTCCATTCTGGAAGATTATCTGGAAACCTTTCAGGGCGTCCTCATCGTTGTTTCCCACGACCGCTACTTTCTGGATCGTACGGTAGAGCATATCTTTGCTTTTGAAGGCGACGGCCAAATTCGCCAGTATCCGGGCAATTACAGCGCCTACCAGTCCCAAAAAGCGCAGCGTCACCCTCAAGTTGCAAAAAAAGCAAGAGCAGCAAAATCCTCGCTCCCCTCTTCCCCGGCGCAGAATGCCCCTCGCCGCTTAAGCTACAAAGAGAAACAGGAACTCACCCGCCTGGAAGAACGCATCCCCGAGCTGGAAGCGCAAAAAGAAAGCCTGATCGAAAAAATCAATCAGGCCGGCAGCGATTATCAAAACTTACAAAGCCTTTCCGCCACGTTCAACCAGCTCGAAAATGAGCTGGACGCCGATCTGAATCGCTGGGCGGAGTTGGCGGAATGGGCGTAGGCGTCGCTTCCACTAACTGATACAAGGTATCTCGCTGCGCGGGAATGCGCCCCATATCCAAAATGAGCCGCTCGAATTCTTCCGGCGGCATATATTCGCCGTTGTCTGCGCCCGCCATTTTGCTGATGCTTTCGTTGTGCAGCGTGCCGCCGAAATCGTTGGCGCCGGCGCCAAGGCACATCTGGCTCATTTCAGCCCCAAGTTTTACCCAACTGACCTGCACATTGGGAATATCTTTCCCCAAAAACAGACGACTGACGGCGTGCATTTTCAGGCTTTCCATTCCGGTAGGACCGGGACGCGCAATGCCTTCGGCGTAGAGGGGGGTGTTGTAGGGGATGAAGCCCAGCGGCACAAATTCGCTAAAGCCGCCGGTTTCGCGCTGGATGCTGCGGATGAGAGAAAGGTGCGTTGCCCAGTGACGCGGGCCATCCACATGACCGTGCATAATGGTGGCGGTGGTGGGTAGTCCCACGCAATGCGCGGTTTTGATGATCTCCGTCCACGCTTGAGCGCTGAGTTTGTTTTTGGTGAGAATTTGTCGCACTTCGGTGTCCAGAATTTCGGCGGCGGTTCCGGGTAAACTGCCCAGGCCCAGGTCTTTCAGCTTGCGCAACACATACTCCGGCGATTTGCGTAAAATTTGAGCGGCGTACTGAATTTCAAAAGGAGAAAAGGCGTGAATATGAATATCCGGCAGCGCGTTTTTGACTGCCTTTACCAAGCGAAAATAAATATCGCCGCCCAATTTGGGGTTCAAACCGCCCTGCATACAGACTTCGGTGCAGCCCCATTCCCACGCCTCTACGGCCTGTTTCGCCACCTCTGCTATGTCAAGCGTATACGCCTGCGGGTTGTTGTGGTGTACGCCAAAGGCGCAGAATTTACAGCCGGTGTAGCAAACGTTAGTGAAGTTGATATTGCGCGTTTTTACGTAGGTCACCCGCTCTCCCACCTGCCGGCGGCGCATTTCATCGGCGGCGGCGGCAAGCGCCAACGTATCAACGCCTTGCGCGTTGAAAAGCGTCATCAAGTCGTCTTCGCTCAGGTCGTTTTCGGCCAAAGCGCGGTCTAAAATGCGCCCCACAGGGGAAGAAACGGCGCTGAAAAGGGTGTTCAGGGGTGTTACAGTCATCTGAAATCTCCGTAGTCTCATTAAAAATCCACAGAACTGCTTTTCACTAACCCGTCTTCCCCCACCCATTTCAAGGCGTGAGCGCGAATAGCCGGCGCAACAAAATCCGGCTCATCCAGCAGATAGCGGGGATAAACGGTCAAGCGCTCGCGCAGGCTGTATCCGACATCGGCGGTGAGGGCGCGAAGTTTGGCAATTGCGGGCCAAGGGGCTTCGGGATTGATGTGATCGGCGGTGAGGGGAGAAACGCCTCCCCAATCATTAATTCCCGCCAGCAGGTAGAGCGTGTAGATGTTGGGCGAGAGGTTGGGCGGGGCTTGCAGGTTTATTTCGCCGTCCAGGATCAAGCGGGCAACGGCAATGCTGCGCAGCATATCCAGCGTTCCCGGTTCCTCCCTGTCCTTGAAGCGAATATTCGGCTTGCGACGAAAATTCTGCACAATCACCTCTTGAATATGCCCGTACTGCCGATGTATTTCAGCGATGGCAAAAAGACTGTCTACCCGTTCTTCCGGCGTTTCGCCAATACCAATGAGGATGCCGGTGGTGAAGGGAATTTTTAGTACGCCGGCGTCCCGAAGGGTTTGCAGACGCAGAGCAGGGTCTTTACCCACGCAGCCAAAATGCGCTTGCCCCGGCTCTAGCAGACGCGGGCTGACGCTTTCCAGCATCAAGCCCATACTGCCGGTGACGGGACGCAAGACATTCAATTCGTCATAAGTCATTACGCCGGGGTTGGCGTGGGGAATGAGGCCGGTTTCCTCAAAAACCAGTTGACACATTGCGCGGAGATATTGATGCGTGCTGCTATATCCCAGTTTTGCCAAATGCTCTCGCGCCAGAGGGTGAAGTTCTTCCGGCTTTTCACCCAGAGAAAAGAGAGCTTCTTTGCAGCCCAATTTCGCGCCCCGGCGAGCGATGCTCAGGACCTTATCCGGGGTGAGCGTTTTTGCCGCCGGGCTGGCCGGCAACGCGACAAAGGTGCAGTAGGCGCACCTGTCGCGGCACAGGTTGGTTAGAGGGATGAAAACTTTGCGAGAATAGGTGACGCTTTGCCCTTTGTGGACGTTGCGCAGGTGGGCAGCGCGCTGCATAAGCGCAAGCAGGTCGCTCCCTTTGGCGCGAATGAGTTGGTAAGCTTCTTCGCGGGTAATAGCTTGATCATTAGTACGCATAAACGCCAATTCTACTGAAAAGCTATCAATCTCCAAATTGTTTAGACGTTAATCCCTTCGCCTGCCATTTGCCTATTTTCGCATTAACGCTAAGATTTTGACGAATGACGAATGACCGCGAAGTGTAACAAATGACCAGGGCTGTTCAGTTCTAAAAAGCAGAGGCGCAAACATCAGGTGCGATGCACTTAACGCATTGTCTTCTCTTGCAATTTACTGCGTAAAATAAGTTAATTTTGCCTTGTAAGGCGGTGCGAAAGTGCATTGCACCTACTCTGTACGGAGAACTGAACAGCCCTGGAGAAAACCGCTTATGCCAAAAAAAAGAGCGCCCAGAAACAGAACCATAACCCTTGATGCCGCTGAGATGGAGCGCTTGAGGAAGAAATTATGCCACATCAACAGGCCGGTTTCGCTGGATGAGGTGTTGGGCCGCACTATTCAGCAAGATTTGGCGGAAGTTATTGCTTACTTGCCAAAAAAATCGGTGGATATGCTGTTTTTAGATCCGCCCTACAATTTGAGCAAATCCTTCAACAAGCGCAAATTCAAACAAATTCCCATCGAAGCCTACAGCGAGTACCTTGATTTTTGGTTGAGCCAACTCATCCCGCTGCTCAAGCCCAACGCCTCTGTTTACATTTGCGGCGATTGGCGTTCTTCAACCTCAATTCATCTGCTTGCGCAGAAGTATCTCAAAATCATCAATCGGATTACCTGGGAACGGGAAAAGGGGCGCGGCGCAAAACGCAATTGGAAGAACGCCGCTGAAGATATTTGGTTTTGCGCAATGTCTGAGGATTATATTTTCAACGTTGAGGCGGTAAAACTGAAACGCCGGGTCATTGCGCCTTATAAAGTGGATGGCGCGCCAAAAGATTGGTCTGAAACCGCGCAGGGAAAATTTCGGCTGACATATCCATCCAACCTGTGGACGGACCTCACTGTGCCGTACTGGTCTATGCCGGAGAACACGGATCACCCTACGCAGAAGCCGGAAAAGCTGCTGGCAAAGTTAATTTTAGCCAGCGCCAAACAAAATGATGTGGTCTTCGATCCCTTTTTAGGGTCCGGCACAACATCGGTGGTGGCAAAGAAGTTAGGGCGCCGCTTTTTTGGCGTGGAAGTTGATGCCCTCTATGCCTGCCTGGCCGAAAAACGACTGGAATTAGCGGAACAGGATACGCGCATACAGGGCTACAGCGACCAGGTGTTTTGGGAGAGGAATACCGCTAAGTCACAGTCATCGAGGTGATAAGCGCCGTAGAACGTCTGACAATGGCATAAGGCAAACGAAATTTACCGGGCGGGGGCATTTTGGGGTGCGTTATTTCTACGTCAAAGAGTTGAATGAAGTTTTCGCGGGACACGTCCAGAAACTGGTCTACCGTTGATTTTGTAGACATGAACAAATGCCCTTTGAATTGAAACAAGCCGCTAAACACCGTCACCGCCTCCATTTTTCTACCAGGTATATTAGGGTCGTAATAAAGCGGTTCTTTAACTGAGGGCATCACGTGAAAGCCAATGACCTGCTCGATAGGGACAAAGAGTTGCGTAAAACGAAGCGGGCGGTTAGGGGCATCACCTGATAGCATAAGGTGCTGCGCCAGAAAAAGACGCACATAGGCAGGAGCCATATCCGTTAGCAGCCAGGCTCCCACACGAATTTTCTGCTTGGTTACTACTTCTCCCCAGGACATTTCATTAGCAGTGTACACCATCACCGGCGTCGCTTTTTCGTCAACGTTTACCGTGTATGGCTTTTTTGATGAGGTATTAGACATTATTGCCTCCAATCTCCAATCTCTACAAGTTCTTAAAGGGGCAGACTGACGCTGAACATACTGCCTCCATCGGGTGAGTTTGCAACCGTTATACTACCGTCGTAGGCGGTGACAATTTCCTTTACAATTGACAAGCCCAGTCCGGTTCCGGGGATTGTGTGCGCGGAATCAACGCGATAGAAACGGTCAAACAAGCGCTCGTATTCGTCTACGGGGATACCAATGCCGGTATCAGTTACCTGAATAAGGGCAGACTGCTTGCTGCCTTCCATATCCAGCCCCAGTTGTACGCCTACCGAACCTCCGGCGGGCGTGAATTTTATGGCGTTATCTATCAAGTTGTTAAGCAGCCACTTTAGTTTTTTGGGATCTGCGTTTAAAATAATATCGGGAGAAGATGCGGACAGGTTGAGGGCAATTTCTTTTTCTTCAGCCAGAAGGCGCATCTCATCCACCAACTGCCCGGCCAGTTGGCTCAAATTCACCGATTGCCGTTCTATGCTGTCTGCACCGGCATCAAACCTGGAAAGTTTGAGCGTATCCTCTACCAGACTGGTCAATTGTTTGACCTGCGCTTGAATAGCCTTTAATAATTGCTCTCTCTTTTCTTGCGACAATCGGTCATGATAGGCGGCCAGATTGCTGGTGTGCAAACGAATAACGGCCAAAGGCGTTTTCAGTTCGTGAGTCACGCCGGCCATAAAACGCGCTTTCATTCGTTCTACTTCCATAATGGCGGTCACATCGCTTAGAACAATTGCCATGCCAATTGTCTCACCCGTATCCGTCTGCACTTTGGCAGAGTGGGCTTGAATGGATAAGTAGCTTCCCGGTTTGTTTATATTTGGTATATCTACAGAAGCGGTTGCAATTTTTTCTGAATTATCAGCCAGATAACGAATACAATTCCACAGGGGCGATACCAATTCTTCAGATGTAATTGACCTCCCGATTAGGCTCTCCTCATCGCTGCCTACCATTTCTTGAGCCGCATTATTAAGCGTCACCAGGTAATTATTGGCGTCCAGGACCAATACGCCATCAACTATGCTGCTCAAGATAGCTTCTACTTTATCTTTCTCTTCGGCCAGTTCCCTGGTTCGTTCCTGAACTTTTCGCTCCAGGCGGCGATTGAAATTTTGCACTTTGCTAAATAACTGAGCGTTTTCTATGGCAACAGTAATGATACTCACTGCCGAGATCAACTGCGACCATTCAACTTCAGCGAACTGGCGGGGCTGCCTGTCAATCATTGCAATAGCGCCTATAGCCTCTTCCTTACTGACCATTGGAACGGTAGTGATCAAACCCAGGTTATCAGGATGTGGAATAGTAAAAGGATAATTGTGTTCATTGCCAATTCTTGTCAAAATCGAAGCAACCAGTTTTCGCCGGGACAGGTCAATGGAACTCAGGCCGGGTTTAACGCTAACTGGAATGGCAATACTTTCTGCCCCTGCCGAAGCGATATTGACAATCAGTTTCTGCGTTGATTCATCCGGCATCAAGATAACAATCATTTCCGCATTAAATATTTGAAACAATTTTTGCATAGAGAAGGCCAAAATTCGCTGCAAATCAAGCGATGAGGTAGTTGCCACGGCCAGTTCATTCAATAGTTCCAGTTCTTTGTTGCGTTGGGCCACCAATATTGCCTGTTGCTGCGCTTCCAGTTCAGCGCGTTTCAGGCGCGCCACAGCGTTTACGCGCGCCAGCAATTCGTCTCGCTCAAAGGGGCGAGAGATGTACTCATCCGCGCCCATTTCCAGACCTTCGCGTACTTGCCTGCTGCTTCTGGCGTGGGCGGTTACAAATATTACCGCCGCGTCTTTGGTTTGGTCATCGCTTTTGATACGCTTGCAAAGCTCAAACCCGCTCATACCGGGCATTTGAATATCGCTGATAATCAAAAAGGGGCTTTCCTGCTGCGCTTTTTCCAACCCTTCCGAGCCGTTGTTGGCAAAAACAAGTTCATAATTGCTATCACGGAACATGATCTTCATCAACTCAAGATTCATCGGTATATCATCCACTACCAAAATCTTGTTTGGATCAAGTTCTTTATGGATAGAAACCGTATTAGTATTTTGCTCATTCATCTAAAAACGCCTTGTCAGTTAGCTAAAAAGTAGTTACGCTAAAAAATTCAATGCAAAGAATATTCCTGCGCCACAGGCTAAAATAGCAACTGCGACGGCAATGACTATGACAAATACCAACGCGCCAACCGATGGCCTACCAAGCTCTCCGGCAAACTGGGCCGCCAGATTGCGCTGCTGGTCAACACGCCTTAACTTTCCCTGTATGCTGG
>DUEH01000150.1 GCA_011192195.1 Chloroflexota bacterium
GGCGCGCCGATAGGGCGTTCCGGGGTGCAGTCAATGCCGAAGGCGGGGCAGTGATGCGGTTTTTTCAAGCCTTGCATAATTTCTCCGGCAATGCACACCGGCGATTCCTGGGCGGTGATGCCCGCCACACCAAAGCGACGTTCGGCGTTGAAGGCTTGAAATTCTTTTTGTAAACACCACCCGCTGTTTGGAATAAGGCCAATGCCGCGCCATTGACGGTCGCACACCTTGAAGACTTGCGCCAGCAGATTTTGGGCCGGAATATTCCCTTGGCGGGTGACGCTGCGGGCGTACTGATTTTCTACGCCCACGCGACCTTCTTCCAACGCCTTGACGGTCATATAAATGCCTTGCAGCAAGTCCAGCGGTTCAAAACCGGTGACGATGATGGGAGTTTGATATTTTTGGGCAATCGGTTCGTATTCCCAGTAGCCCATCACGGCGCAGACGTGTCCGGCGGCCAAAAATCCTTGCACCAGGTTGGCCGGCGAGCCGAGAATTGCCTCCATTGCGGGGGGAACCAGTACATGAGAGCAGAGGATGGAGAAGTTTGGCAGGTCAAGTTGTTTGGCCTGCCAAACGGCCATCGCGTTGGCCGGGGCGGTGGTTTCAAAGCCTACGGCAAAGAAAACCACTTGCTTATCCGGGTTTTGCTGCGCCAGTTTCACCGCATCCAGCGGCGAGTAGAGCATCCGCACGTCGCCCCCTTCGGCTTTGATACTGAGCAGGTCGGTTTCAGAGCCGGGAACGCGCATCATATCGCCAAAAGAGGTGAAGATGACCTCCGGTTGGCGGGCAATGGCAATAGCTTTATCAATTAGTTCCAGAGGGGTTACGCAAACGGGGCAGCCGGGGCCGTGTACCAGCGTGATCTCTTCCGGCAGCATCCGGTCTATGCCAGACTTGATCAGGGTATGGGTCTGCCCGCCGCAAATTTCCATAATTGTCCAGGGGCGCGTGACCAGTTTGTGAATGGCCCGGACAAATTGTTGGGCTTCGGCTTCGTTTCGGTATTCGTCAACGTAACGCATAGGGGCCTCGGCAGTGCAAAATTAAAAATGCAAAATGCAAAATGCAAAACATAAAGTAACTACTCGGCCACAGGGTGAAAGTAGGTGCAACGCACTTCCGTACTACCTTACAAGATAAAGTTGGCTTGTTTTGCGCATCAAATTGCAAGAGAAGTCAATTCGCTAAGTGCGTCGCACCTGATGGCTGAGTAGATACTTATTTTGAAGCATTATTCACTTTTAATTTTGCATTTTTAATTATCCTGGCTGTGGGATCTCTAACTCTGCCAACTCGTCTATCTGCCGCAGGTATTCAAAGACCTCCATCGCCTCTTTTTCACCAATTGTGCTGATGGAGAAACCTACGTGAACAATCACGTAGTCGTCAATCTGTACATCGGGGGTGTAGGCCAGACAAATTTCTTTGACAATGCCGCCAAAGCTCACCTGCCCCATTGTCATTCCCAGAGAATTTTCTTCGATTTTGATGACTTTTCCCGGTACGCCAAGACACATAGATACTCTCCTTTTATTTCCCAGTCAAAAAATTCTCCGGCATTTGAACGGCAATCACTTCGCCTTTGGCCGTTATCTGCCCTGCCGCCGAAAGGGTAATGGAAACCACTACCTTACGGCCTTTAACCTCTTTGATTGCGCCGCGCAATTCAAGCGGCGGGCCAAGGGGCGTGGGGCGCAGGTAATCTACGCGCAGCGAGGCGGTGACAAAGCGAAAGGGGGGCAGCGTGTCCATCTCGCGGCCTTCGGCTTTGTAGGCGGCAGCGGCGGCGGTTCCGGTTCCGTGACAATCAATGACCGAGGCGATCAAGCCGCCGTAAACGTAACCGGGGATGGCCGTATGGAAAGATTCCGGGATAAAATGCGACACAGTTTCATCGCCATCCCAGTAAGTTTTCAGATGATGGCCGTAATCGTTGAGCGATCCGCAACCGTAACAGTGGCTCAAGTCATCGGGATAGTAGTCTTGAAATGCTTTTTCCTGGGTCATAGCGCCTCCTGTAAATCAATGTAAAGTTCAAAATGTAAAATGCAAAATGCAAAACGGGATTTTTACGCTTTACATTTTGAACTTTGAATTTTACATTTTTAACTGTTTTCCATCAACGCCAATACCCGCTCCAATACCGCCTGTTGAGAAAGGCCATCGGTGTTGATGATCACGGCGTCTTGAGCGGGGATCATGGGCGATATGGGTTTTTCGCGGTCTAATTTATCGCGGCGAATGATCGAAGCCAACAGTTCGTCGAAATTTAGGGTTTCGCCCCGTTCTATACATTCCAGATGCCTCCGCCGCGCGCGCACTTCGGCGGAGGCGACGATGAAGAGTTTCAGGTCCGCGTTAGGCAAGACCACCGTTCCAATGTCCCTGCCAGCCATAACTACCGGGCCTTGTTGGGCAATTTTACGCTGCTGCCGGGTGAGTACCTGTCGCACGCGGGGATACGATGACACCTGCGAAACGTTGACGTTCACTTCCGGGCCGCGAATGAGCCAGGTCACGTCGCGCCCGTTCACCAGAATGGTGGCCTGACGGCCATCGTCTACTTCCGATGGCAATATTTGCAGGTCTATTTTTTCAGCCAACTCAGAAACGGCGGCTTCGTCGTTGATGTCAACGTTCTGCTTCAATGCCGCCCAGGTTACGGCGCGATACATAACGCCGGTGTCCAGATATAAATACTTCAGTCGCCCGGCTAATGCGCTGGCCAACGTACTTTTACCGGATGCAGCAGAACCGTCAATGGCTACGGTGCGAGGTTTCATAAATTACTCCGATAAACGGTAGACAGCAGACGGTAGACAGGGGTTTCGTCGCCCATCCCCTGTCTACTATCTACCGTCTACTATTTTTGACGCTTCGCCACAGCATATCAACTTCTCTGGGCGAAAGGGCGCGCCAGGCGCCCGGTTTTAGCTTTCCCAATTTGATGGGGCCAAAGCGCACGCGAATCAGGGTGATTACCGAATAGTCTAGCTGTTCGGCGATTTCTCTGATCTGACGTTTTCGCCCTTCTGTGAGGATGATGCGCAGCCAACCCGGGCCGGTAGAGACCAGCGGCTCCACCTGCATTGGGCCAACGCGCTTGCCGTCAATCTCAAAATCACCCTCGCGCCAGCGACGCATAGCGCTTCGGCTGAGTTTTTTGTCCAGCAGCACCTCGTATTCGCGCTCGTGAGCAAAAGAGGGGTGGGTGAGCTTTTGGGTTATTGCGCCATCGTTGGTGAGCAAGATCAGCCCTTCGCTCATAAAATCCAGGCGACCAACAGGGAAAACTCGTTCTTCCACGTCAACCAAATCCAGGACGGTTTTACGCTCTACCAGATCATCGCTGGTGGTTGAGAGAACGTAGCGCGGTTTGTTCAGCAAGATATAAACGAGCGGTTTTTCAGACCGGGTGATGAGCGCCCCGTCAACCGACACTTTATCTTTCCGGGGGTCAATTTTTACGCCCATTTTCACAACAGTCTGACCGTTGACTTTCACCCGGCCTTCCTGAATGATCTTCTCTGACGCTCGTCGAGAGGCCACACCGGCCTGCGCCAAGTATTTTTGTAATCTAATTGCGTCTGTTTGTTTTGCCAAGATTTCCCCCGTGTTTTCTGTTTTGCGCAAGGTATTATGCCAGCCCCGGTGAATTTCAGCAAAGGTACGCAGGTGGGCAGGTAAGAAAGTGGGAAAGCGGAAAAATCTTCCCCGCTCACCTGCTCACTCTCCCACCTGCTCACTTTCCTCCTGCAACGCGGGTAGTTCATCCAACCCTTTGATAGCAAAATACTTCAAAAATTCAAAAGTAGTTCCATATTGAATGGGATGCCCTACCGTATCCAGACGGCCCACTTCTTCGATTAACCCTTTGCTTAACAGGGTGCGCAGAACGCCATCGCTATTGACGCCGCGAATGGCTTCAATTTCCGGACGGGTGATGGGCTGCTTATAGGCTATGATGCCCAGAGTTTCCAGCGCAGCGGTAGAAAGTTTGCCAGAAACGGAAAGTCCCAAAAAACGTTCAATGTACGCGGTTGCCTCCGGCGCGGTCACTAGCTGCGCCTTCCTTTGATGGCGTTGGAGTTGTAGGTAACGCCCCCGGCAGCTTTCAGCCAACGCATTAAGCGCTTTTTCTACCTTGCCCGGAGTCACTTCAATAGTCGCTGCCAGATCAGAAACCGAAACCGGCTCATCGGCTACAAAAAGCAAACTTTCTACAATGGCTGTAATTTCTTCTGTAGTGAGGGGTGGCGGATTGGTTGTCATAGTTCTCCTTCGGTGTTATAATTTCGCTCCGCCCCCCTTGTGCGAGGGCAATGGAGGAATAAGATGATTGAACAAACACGCATACAATGGTTTGTAATGTTTTTTTTACTGACCGCAGCCCTTATAGCTTGCGGGATAGGCCCCAAAGAAACCGAACTGCCCAGACCGCCGGGCGGCCTTATTGAACCCAATCAAGAGGCGTCCCAACGAGTTGAACAGAATTTGAACCAATCATTGCAAGAGGCTACCGGTAAATACGAGGCGCGCTTTAGAATTACCAACGAAGAAATCACCTCAATTGTGGCTAATGCCTTGCAACAACGCGCCGATATTCCCTTTTCTGACCCGCAAATCTGGTTCACCGCCGGAAAAATGTATGTAACCGGCAAGATCGAGGGTGTTGGTCCCACATCGCTGCCCGCGCTGATTGTGGCTATACCCAAAGTCAACGATAAAGGTCAGTTGGAGATTGAAATAGAGAAGGCCAAAATGAGCAATTTTGACTTTCCCGACAGCGTCATCGAAAGCCTGACTCAAACCGCCAATGAAACCCTGGCCGACCTGCAACTGGACATTCAGATCACCGCCATCGAAGTGCTGGAGGGGGAGATGATTGTAGCGGGAAAGCGGGTGGGAAAGTGAGCGGGTGGGAAAGTGGGCAGGTGGGCAGGTGAGAAAGTGAGAAAGTGAGA
>DUEH01000151.1 GCA_011192195.1 Chloroflexota bacterium
ACACTTGCAACGCGCCAATGGTTGTATCGCGCAGTTTTACCGGCGCAACAATGGCCCGGACGCTGCCGCCGTAGGTCTCCACGACTTCGGCTTGGTCCTGGGCTGCTGCGCGTTGTTTGGCTTCAATCATCGTTTCATCATCTAAAGCCGCCGCGCCTGGAGCTGCGTAGTGATGGACGCCGCCCGAAGCGATGATCTTGGTTTTATCCCACGCTTGTTCCTGATATCGAGCCTGAGCTGCGCGCGCTTCGGCCAGCGCGTTTTCAACCCCGGCAAATAGACGCGCATTACGAACGGACACGCTGACGTAGTTTGCCAGGGAACGCAACAAGTTGGCATCGCCCTCGTCCAGGCCGGCAATTTCATCGTCCTGAACGTCCAGCACGCCAATCACTTGTCCTTCCAGAGTAACAGGCACGGCCATTTCCGAGTAGGTATTGGGCAAAAGCGGATTGGGCAGCCAATCTTCCGCCTCTCTAACATTGTCAACCCAGGCTGTTTCGCCGGAACGGGCGGCGCGCGCCACCAAACTTTGGGGAGCGTTCAACGGAATATGGTGTCCGGCGGCTTTCATTTGCGCGCCTGCTTCGCCATAACCGGCGGTCATCACCAGGTTTTCGCGCTCATCGTCAATAATGTAGATATGAGCGTGGTAGTAATCAAAACTGATTTTGACCTGATTGACCAACTCCACCAACAATTGATCAACATTCAGGATAGCGGTCAGACGCTCGCCCAGAGCGGCCACAAGTTCCAGACGCAAGGTGCGGTCAGTGACGCGCTTCTCCAAACCTTGGTATAGTTCTGATAACTGGGTGGATAGCTGATTAAAAGTTTGAGCCAGATGAGTCAATTCGTCAGCCCCGGCAACAGGGATAACGCTTTCCAGATTACCCTGGCGAAAGGCTTCCGCGCCCCGCTGAAGTTCGCCAATGGGTTGGGTAATGCTGCGGGCAACAATAAGCCCTAATCCTACGGCCAAAATTGATATGACCACATAACCGACAATAACCAGAGCCAGACGGGTTTGCGTATTGACCAGAACAGTTTCGTTGGTTTCCTCTACTCTGGCCTGACTCTGCTTTACAATTTGCTCGATACGTTGTCCAATATCGTTGCCAAATTTAAAAGTTTGAAATTCCAGACGGCTGGCGTTCTGCGTATCGCCCTTTTGCCGGGCTTCTGTCATTTCATTGATGAGTGATTTGTACTCGGTTAAGGCATTCAAAACAAAAACAATGTCCTCTTGCTGCTCCGGTGATGCGCTGAAGTTTTGCGCTTCTAACAATAATTGACTGGCCAAATCAACGTCGTCCAGCGCTTCATAAGGGCTGAGAGCGTAGTCTTGAATGTAGCGCATCAGATTTACGCGAGAGGAAGCTACGCGAGTGGATGCCTGAAGAAGCAAGCGATCAACGCCTGCTTCATCGCCTACCTGCTGCAAACGGTCCAGAAGAAAAGTGCGGTTCACTGCTGTCATAGGAATTGACGCCATCACGAACAGCACCAATATCAGAAACCCGCCAATAATTCGACGACGAACTGTCAGGCGGCGAAGGAAATTAAGCATAGTCTTCTTCCTCTTTACTCTGGCTCAACCTGTTCCAAAAATTGATTGGTGAACACGTCTTCCGGCTCTACGCGCTGGCTCAACACTCCGTAGGTGAACAGGGTGTCAATAGTTCGCCGCACATCTGCCCGGTCTGTATACCCTAAAGGTCTTACCGGCGCTTGAACCAGTTTGGCAATTTCGGTCATCATAGAAAGTTGATGGTCGCGGGTCTGCTCACCGGTTTTGTCGTATTTGAGTACAATGTCTGCCGCTTCTTCCGGGTGTTCTACGGCGTATTGCCAGCCTCGCAAACTGGCCCGAAGCATCCGTATAATCAAATCAGGGTTTTGTTCGATCAGTTCTGTGCGGGTAAAAAGAGCGTCACCGGGAAAATCAAGGCCATAGTCAGCGTAGTTGATGATGTTTAATTCTTCCGCTTTCAGGCCGCTTTCCAAAACCGCGTGGTATTCGTTGTAGATCATCGCAGAGGCTACATCTAACTCATCGTTGATGAAGGGTTCCATGCTAAAGCCTTGAGATACAAGCTCAAAATCTTGCGGCGCAATTTCTTCTCTGGCAATGAGCGCCTGAAACTGCGATTCCCAACTTCCAAACCAAACCCCCACATTATGGCCCACAAAATCTTGCGGCGTTTGAATGCCGGAAGATTTTTTGGCCAATAATAAAAGCCCGTTGCTCTGTTGTATCTGAGCAATACTTTTTATGGGCTTCCCATCTTGAATAGCCGCAATGACATCAGGTAACAAGCTTACCCCAAAGTCGGCAAAGTCATTGACCACATTGTCGGTGGAAGAAATATCCGGGCCGCCAGGGTTGATAGTCAGGTCAATGCTCGCTTCCTGATACCAGCCTTTGTCAAGCGCCACGTAGTATCCGGCAAATTGCGCCTGGGTGATCCACGGCAATTGCAGCGTGACCGGCTCAGGTTCATTGAGCGCAGGCGTTTCCTGGCCGTTTGTACAAGCTGTAGAAAGATTCAGGAGTACAAACAAGAGCGCTATCAGGGTATAGCGAATGGGCGAATGGGCGAATGGGCGAATGGCGAATCTTTCGACTGCGCTCAAGTTGCGTATTGCCGAAGGCGCCGAAGTGACAGGTTTATGTTTTTTCATTATCAAACTCCTAACCCGGATAAACCGGAATGGCGAATTTGCGAATGGCGAAACTGGTTTGTATTCGCCATTCGCAAATTCGCAAATTCGCAAATTCGCCACGGTTACAGTAATTTTCTTGCTCATTGTACAAAAATTTCACTGATTGGTACCTATCGTGTCTTTTTCAAACCCTAACTCTACTACTGCGTGTCCCGCCGAAAGGTGTTCGCCCAATTCCTCGGCAGTTGTTTTTACCAATTGCTCCAGGCTGGTAGCGGCGCGCATTTTCTCTGTAATTTCGCGGATAGTCTGTTCCCGGCGGGCGCGGCGTTGGGTATCCAAGATCAGGTTGGCGTTTTCAAGGGCGCCGGTCATTTCACGAACAACGGCTTCGACAAAAACCTGGTCGTCCTGACCCAAGGGATTGCTGTCAGATGCGGGGATGATCAATTTACCCACCGGGAAATCGCGCATCTGGATAGGCATAGAGAGCGCGTCGCCTGAATTTGCGTTTTGTTCTGTAATTTCAGGACCGTTTGTTTCGCTTACAATGGGGCTTACGCCTACGCCGTCATAAACGTATCCCTTCCGGCTGCGCTCAAGGCGGGTTTGCTGAGTTGTTATTTTGCTTTTTGACCACATCTCCTGTATTCGCGCGCCGTGCATCATTTCCAATTCGCGGGCGCGGCCTTCGCTTTGGGCCAGCAGGCGAACATTTTGCCAACTCCCGCCCAAGAACAAAGCCAATGGCCTCACAAAACCCACATCGTCTTTGGTCAATTCTGCCTGGGTGTCCCATAAGACCAGGACGCCGCTGAACCGGTCGCCCGCTTTTAGGGGGGCCATTATTTGGTATGTCAAATCATCCGCTGCGGCATCCAGAGGCGTTAAAACCAGGTCGCCCTGATCAATAGCCTGTTCCAGCGAAGACCAGTTCTGTACAGGTTGCGCTTGTCGTAAATCCAGAGATTTGGGCAAACGCCCGGCGGCGGCTCTAACAATGGCCGCATCCAGGTCTGGCGACAGCTCAAGAATAGCCGCGCCGGCCAGGTCCAGGGATGC
>DUEH01000152.1 GCA_011192195.1 Chloroflexota bacterium
CAATTGCAGACCGCTATTCAGGTTTCAAATGCTGCTATTGCCATTACAGACCCTCAAGACCTTATCCAGCAGGCAGTTGACTTGATCAAAAAACATTTCAACTTCTACTACGTGGGGCTTTTTCTGGCTGATGACCAGAATCAGTGGGCAATACTAAAAGCCGGAACCGGGCAAGCGGGGAAAAAGCAATTGGCTGCCAAACATCGCCTGAAACTGGACGGCGATTCAATGATTGGTTGGAGCATTAGCAATCGGCAAGCGCGCATAACCGGTGATGTTCGACAGGATACCGTTCACTACACCAACCCCTACCTCCCTGAAACGCAATCTGAAATGGCGCTCCCGCTGGTCAGCAGAAACGAAACGCTGGGGGCCATCAGCGTCCAAAGTGCGCAGGAAAACGCCTTCTCTGAAGAAGATATTAACGTGCTGCAAAGCGTGGCCGACCAAATAGCCATTGCCCTGCAAAATAGCCAATTTTTAAGCCGCATTCAGACTATTCAAGCCCGTTTTGAAGGTCTGTATCACAGAGCGCCTACCGGCTACCACACTACGTCCGCCGATGGCTTTATTTTGGAGATAAACGACACCGAATTGGCTATGCTGGGCAGAGAAGGACAACGCCAGGAGATAATCAACCATCTCCGCTTTGGTGACTTTTTGGCTGATGAGAGCAAAGCGCAGTATCAGACCGCGCTAAAACGCTTATTAGAGAAAGGCCAAAAGGTAGAAAACCTGGAATTACTGTCCCTCCACCAGAACGGCTACTATTTCCCCATCTTGATGACCGCCGCCCCCGAACTGGATGAAACCGGTCAAGTCAAGGAAATATACGCCTCTGTTCAGGACATCAGTCGGCAAAAAGAGATTGAAGCCGCTCGTGAGAGCCTGCTTGAAGAAACTGAAACGCTGTATAATTTAAGCCAGGAACTTATGGCAGCCAAGAGCCGGGAAGACATTTACCAAGTTAGCATTAACGCCATAAAAACCACCAGCCCCAGCCGAGGCATTGCCATCCTGATGTATGACCGATCGCCGGTTGAGATAACGCTGAACCTGGCTGCCTTGTGGCACAACCCCCGGCAAACATGGCCTCCCGTAAGCTTGGGCGCAACGTTTTCCGCAGCAGACCTGGACTTGCCAGGAGGAATTTTGCTATCCGGCGATACCGTCGTTTCCCTCGACGGCCCTGCTGATGAGCGCTTCACCGAAACTTTGCATCAGCTACTAAGCTATATGCAGATAAGAAGTATGGTCGCTGCGCCAATCTGGAGCAGGGATATGGTGATAGGCTTTGTATTGGTGGGCCATAGCGCTTCTATTCCCTTTACCAAGACAGATATTCGCTTGATTAAAGGGGTTGCCCAGCAAATGTCCATTAGTATAGACAACCTTGGCCTTCTTCAGGAAACGCTGCAACGCGCCGCTCAACTGGAAATCGCTGCCGAAGTTGCCAAAAACACCACCACCGAAGTGAATCTGGATGCCCTGCTTTCCAAAGTAGTAGACTTGCTTGAAGATTCCCTGGGTTATTACCACACGGCAATCTTTCTGGTAGATGAATACCAGCAATATGCGGTTGTAGAAGCCGCCGCTGGCAGAGGGGAAGAAACACTCTTTACGCAAAAATACAAACTTTCCCTTAATATTAGCAGTCAGGTTGGCAGCGTCATAGAAACGGGCAAAGCTAAAATTACCCCCGATATAGCCAAAACGTTAAACTACCTGGAACACCCCCTGCTGTCTGATACGCGCTCAGAGTTAACCCTGCCGCTCATTGTTCACGGCAAGGTCATTGGCGCGCTCGATGTACAGAGTGACAAGCCAAACGATTTTCAATTGGGCGAAGATATTGTATTGCAAACCATTGCCGACCAATTGGCTAATGCTATTTATGTAGCCCGCCTTTTTGCCAGAGAATTGGCCGCCGCGCAAGAAATTCAAAACTTGCACAAACACTACCTGCAAGACGAGTGGGAAACTTTTCTGGACGCAGCGGAAAATGAAGAAAGGACAAGCTTCGTCATTCTCCCCGATGATGTGTCGGGGCAGGAAAAGCAGGCAATCGCCGAAATAAACACTTGGATTTCCCGGTCAATCGCTTCCGCTGAAGAAGCAAAGTCTTCCGTTCAGCGTACACTCCCCGCTACCGATGACAACTCTCGCCCGCAGTCCGCGCTCATCAGCCCCCTTATCCTGAGAGATACCCCTTTGGGCGCTCTGGGATTGATTGACCAGGATGACAGACAGTGGACAGAAGACGATCTGGCAATTATAGAAGCCATCAGCGCCCAGGCCGCTCTAGCCATTGAAAACGCCCGTCTTATTGAAGAAACGCAGCGCTGGGCCTTGGAACAACAGCAGGTTGCTGAAAAACTTCGCGCGGTGGATAAACTAAAAACGCAATTCCTGGCCAATATGTCTCATGAGTTGCGCACACCCTTGAACTCCATCATTGGCTTTTCACGAGTCATCCTGAAAGGGATTGACGGCCCCCTGACCGAACTCCAAAAAACAGACCTCAGCTCAATTTATCAAAGCGGTAAACATTTGCTTGATTTGATCAATAATATTCTTGATTTAGCCAAAATTGAAGCGGGCAAGGTGGACTTGAATTTTGTCCCGGTTGACCTCAATAGCCTGCTCAAGGGACTTGCTTCCACCGCCGCCGGTCTGGTGAAGGATAAAGAGATAAAAATTATAGATCACATAGTGGAAAGCCTGCCTGTTATCGAAGGTGATGACGTTCGCATCCGTCAGATATTTCTTAACCTGATTTCAAATAGCGCCAAATTCACCGAAAAGGGAAGCATCACCCTCAGCGCGTCGTATACCCAGACGCACGTTAGCGTTAGCATCAGCGATACAGGGATTGGAATTTCTCCACAAAACAGAGAATACATCTTTGATGAATTTACTCAGGTAGACGCTTCCACCACGCGACAGGCTGGCGGTACCGGCCTGGGGCTGCCAATTACCCAAAAGTTTGTAGAACTTCATCACGGTCAGATCATCGTTGAAAGTGAAGCCCACCGTGGCGCTACATTCACCGTTGTCTTGCCCATCCGACAGCCAAATTCGGGTAGAGACCAGGATAATTCGCCCTCTCTGATTGAACAATCGGCAGAATCTCAGCCCCCTCCCACCCTTCTGGTCATTGATGGCGATGCCAGAGTAGCCGATATTTACCGGCAGTACTTGCAAGATAAAAAATTTAACTTTGTCAGCCTGAATAAAGGTTCCGGAGCCGCTGCCAGAGCAAATGAATTACAGCCTTACGCTATTTTGCTCGATGTTCTGATCCCTGATGCGGATGGCTGGAGCATCCTTGGCGAACTAAAGGAAAATCCTGGAACCGCCCATATTCCGGTTATCATTTGCAGCATTGTGGATGATAAATTCAGAGCCAACCAATTGGGCGCTGCGGAATATCTGCTAAAGCCAATCATTAAAAATGATTTGCTCCAGGCCATAGAACGACTGGAAGAACACAAGAAAAACTTCAAACAAGTTTTGGTAATTGACGACAACGCCGAAGATATTTTGCTGATAAAGCGCATATTACGCGCCCATGAGTGCCAGATCATTGAAGCCTTGAACGGCTTGGACGGTCTGGACATCATCTACCGTAATCCGCCCAGCCTGATTGTCCTGGACTTGACCATGCCTGATCTGGACGGCTTTGGCGTTTTAGAATCACTGCGAGACAAACAAAAGACCAAAAACATCCCGGTCATTGTCATCACTGCCAGAGAACTTGATAATGATGAACTGGAAATTGTTAACCGTCAGGCCAACGCCCTGCTGCTAAAAGGCAAATACACCGACGTTGAATTGCTTCAGTACGTGAATAAATTCTTGGGTGATAATTCATAACAAGTTAGCCCAGATAGACCATTTACCTGTTGTTAAAAATAACGTATCATAATAGTGTCTTGTCGCTGAAGCAATCTATCCTGCAAAACAACAGGTAACTTACAAAATGCAGAAAAAAATCACCCTGAAATGCGCCAACTGCGACCATCAAACGCCCTACCAACTCAAATTGGGAAATTGCCCTGAATGTGGCGGAGATTGGCTGGACCCGCTCTACAATCCAAACGAGACCAGAGATATTTGGCTCAAGGAATTATCCACTCGCCCCAACACTATGTGGCGATATTGGGAGTTACTCCCTTTGCTGAACAGGCAAAACATCGTTTCGATGGGAGAAGGCTATACGCCGCTGTTTCTTCTGAGCAATCTGGGCTTGATGTTAGGGTATCCCAATATTTATCTAAAGGATGAGCGTCAGGGGCCAACCAGCTCATTCAAAGATCGTCAAGCATCCTTGGCCATATCGGTCTTCAAAGAAAGCGACATCAAAGAGGCGGTTGTGGCCTCAACCGGCAACGTGGCTATCTCTTATTCGGCGTATTCTGCCAGAGCGGGCATTAAATTGTGGGCTTTTCTCACCAGTACCGTGTCGCAGGATAAAATGAGAGAAACCACACTCTACGGCACAGAAGTTATAAAAGTCACCGATACTTATGACAAAACCAAAGCCGTGGCCGCCCAATTTGCCCGACGTAAAAAGATATTCTTAGACAAAGGGGTCAAGAATATTGCCGCCAAAGAGAGTATGAAGACGGTGGCCTTTGAAATTGCCGAGCAGTTGGGCCTGGCGTTAAGCGCCAGACAACCCGGCAAATTCGTCGCTCCTGATTGGTATATTCAATCTGTCAGCGGTGGCTTGGGGCCGGTGGGCGTTTGGAAAGGCTTTCAAGAATTAAAAGCGATGGGCTTTATTGACAAAATGCCCAAGTTGGCCCACATTCAGGCAGAAGGCTGCGCGCCAATGGTCAACAGCTTTCGGGCCGGGCTGGAAGAAGCCGAAAACGTGCTGGACCCCCAAACCCTCATCGCCACCGTAGCCACCGGCTCGCCCGGCGCGGTGTATCCGCATCTTAGAAATATTGCGCTGAACTATGGCGGCCACATGGAAGCCGTCTCAGACGGCGATGCGTTTAGGGCAATGCACGTTATGGCGCAGATGGAAGGTGTTTCGATGGAACCGGCGGCCGCTATTGCCGTGGCCGGTTTCTTCAAAATGGTCAAACAGAAACTCATCCAGCCGGATGAAGTAGTGGTCATCAATTGCTCCGGTCACACCTTCCCGGTAGAGAAGCACCTGCTGGACGAACGCCGCGTCCACGCCCTGGATCCCCTTACAGATCGCCTTGATCCCGGCGCCGGCGAAGGCGTACTGACCGCGCTGGACAAACTGGACGGGCGCGTTAAAAGCGTTGCCATCATAGAAGACGACCCCGGCGCGGCTCGCCTGTTGCGCCGTATTCTACAGGCCAAAGGTAACTACAACATTCTTGAAGCCAATAACGGCGTAACCGGCCTGGAACTGATAAAAAATGAACGCCCTGATCTGGTCTTGCTGGATTTGATGATGCCTTACCTTGACGGCTTTGGCTTGCTGGAACTGATGAAAGCAGATGAAAACCTGGCTCACATCCCGGTTATAGTTGTAACGGCCAAAGAACTCACTGCGCAGGAAAAAGGACAACTCTCCGGCAGGGTTGAAGCCTTATTGCAAAAGGGAACATTTATGGAAGATGATTTGCTGGGCGACATTCTGGATGCTTTAGAATAATTTGTCATTGGTCATTTGTCCCTTGTCATTTGCAGGGTTGGCCTGTTTTCTGCGCAGGCGGCAAAGAACAAATGACAAATGACAAAGGGCAAAGGACAAAAATAATGGCTAATCCAACCAAAATCCTGTACGTAGAAGACGATCCAGGCAGCCAAACCCTGGTTTCCAGAGTGCTGATGGCCGAAGGCTATCAGGTGCTTCTGGCCGATAGCGGCCTGGAAGGTATTCATAAGGCAAGCGCAGAGCGCCCTGATATGATCCTGATGGACATCAACATCAGCGATCTGGACGGCTACGAAGTCACCACCAAACTCCGCTCCCTGAAATCGCTCAAAGATGTGCCAATTGTAGCCGTAACGGCCAATGTTCTCAAGGGAGACAAAGAACGCGCCCTGATTGCCGGCTGCACCGGCTACATCTCAAAACCCATTGATGTTGACGCTTTTCCTGATCAGGTTAAAAGTTTTTTACAAGGCTACCAGGAAACCGTTCCACCTGAAGAACAAATAGATTATTTAACTGAATACAACCGGCAAATTGTAGAGCATCTGGAAGACAAAGTTAGAAAACTGAAAGAAGCAAACCAGACGCTGCAAAAGCTGGAGAAGATGAAATCTGATTTTATCATCCTCTCTGCGCATGAATTGCGTACGCCGCTCACAATGGCTTACGGCTACGCGCGCATCTTGATGACTACAGAGGTAGTCAAAAATCCACCCTTGTCTGACGACGAAATGGTCAAACACCTGGCCGAAAAAATCTTTAGCTCTATTAACCGCTTAAATGAAGTAGTCAATGATATTTTGAATATTGCCCTGATACAGGCCGATGAAATGGTATTGGACATAGGCTTTGTCTCGCTGGAAAAAGTTATTAACTCAGCCTTGATAGAACTTGACCCGTTTGAACACGGACGAGACTTGAATATCAACATCTATCCGCCCTTAAGTGGTCTGCCCGATATTGAAGCCGACGAAAACCGCTTGCGTCAGGTTTTCTGGAATTTACTCAGTAACGCCGTCAAATACACGCCTGATGGCGGTTCTATTTCGGTAGACGGCGAAGTAATTGACGATTATATCCTTATCAGAGTAAGCGATACCGGTATTGGCATCAAAAAAGAGGAGCAAGAGAACATCTTTAGCAGCTTCTATATTTCCGGCGACACCACGCATCACAGCAGCCACAAAGTGAAATTTATGGGAGGCGGAATGGGAATTGGGCTAAACATTGTCAAAGGAATTGTCAACGCCCATCAGGGCAGCGTATATGTAAAAAGCAGCGGCATTCCCGGTGAGGGCGCTGTTTTTTATGTAAGCCTGCCACTAAAACAAAAAACAGAAAACAACGTCCAGTAAATGAAGCTTTCTTACCCCCTTATCCTGGCTTCTGCCTCTCCCCGCCGACATCAATTTATGCGGGCGCTGGGATTACCCTTTAACATTCATACTGCTGATATTGACGAGACGCCTCATCCGCAGGAGTCGCCGTCAGCCCTGGTCCGTCGCCTGAGCCAGGAAAAGGCGCAGGCTGTGTCCAAAGACCACCCCCAGGCCCTCGTCATCGCCGCCGACACCATTGTGGTTCTTGATGACGCAATACTGGGTAAACCCACTTCCCCTGCCCACGCCAAAGAAATGCTTACCCGCCTGAGAGACCGAAAGCACAGCGTTTACAGCGCTATCACCTTGACAGGGCCGGAAAATAACGTAGAATACACCGTCCTCAACCAAAGCATAGTTAGCATGCGCCCCTGCACCAACGCCCAAATAGACGCCTACATTGCCACCGGCGATCCCATGGACAAAGCCGGCGCCTACGCCATCCAGCACCCGGACTTTGCTCCGGTTGCCCGCTTGAACGGATGCTACGCCGGTGTTATGGGGCTGCCCCTGACAGATCTGGCCGACGCGCTGGCCGCGTATGGCATTGTCATTGAATCTATCGGGCAGCGTTGCGCTGACGTTACCGGACAGGCGTGTTGCGTAATGGAGTAGCGTGGTATTGACAACACGCACCGCCCAAAGTATAATCCTCTCGATTAGCGATGACGGAGCCAAGTAAACGTTTATGTGAGGTTCAGAGAGGCGCTGGTCGCTGAAAAGCGCCCCTCGCAGCGTTGAAAATCCACTCCTGAGCCGGACCGGCGATGAGTCGGCCGGGTACGCCCGTTACAGCGTCTAAAGGCCATACCGCAGCGACGCGATACTGGTAAAAAAAAAGGTGGCACCGCGACAATCCTTCGCCCTTTTGTATGCGAAGGGTTTTTTATTTTCAAGAGATAAGGGGTAATGGTTAAGTTGTAAGTGATGATTGCGGAATCCAGAACTGTAGTTTTGGACTCCATCACTTGCTTTTTTACCACTACCAGATAAGGAACTTATGCAACAACCCAGAAACGATATTAGAAACATAGCCATCATTGCCCACGTTGACCACGGCAAAACCACCCTGGTAGACGGGATGCTGAAACAAAGCAACGTCTTTCGCAAAAACCAACAGATCACAGAGCGAATATTTGACTCAAATGATCTGGAGCGCGAGCGCGGCATCACCATTCTGGCAAAGAATACCGGCATTCGCTACAAAGATACCATTATCAACATTGTTGATACGCCCGGCCACGCCGACTTTGGCGGCGAAGTAGAGCGCGTAATGAACATGGTAGACGGCGTGCTGCTGTTGGTTGACGCCGTAGAAGGCCCTATGCCGCAAACCCGCTTTGTCTTGCGGCAGGCGTTGGGAAAAGGGCACAAAGCCATTGTTGTAGTCAACAAAATTGATCGCCCCGCCGCCCGGCCCGATTACGCCGTCAACGCCACCTTTGACCTCTTCATTGAATTGGGCGCCACCGATGAGCAGGCCGACTTTCCGGTAATCTACACCCGCGCGCTGGAAGGTAAAGCCGGATTTACCCCCGATGCTTTGGCGGATAACCTGTATCCTCTTTTTGACACCGTTGTCAAACACATCCCCGCGCCCGTCATAGACCCGGACGCGCCCGCCCGCCTGCTGATCACCAATATGGAATATAGCGCCTACGTGGGCAAAATAGCCATTGGACGCCTGAGCAGCGGAGCCTTCACCTCAGGACAACCCGTTGTCCACATCAATACGCAAGGCGAAGTTACCCCCGGAAAAATCACCCAGGTCTACATCTTCCGCAACCTGAAACGCGAAGAACGAGACAAAGTTGACGCCGGGACAATTATGGCGCTGGCCGGCATCCCCAACATTGGCATTGGCGACACCATTGCTCACCCGGACGACCCGCGCCCCCTGCCGCCCATCAAAGTAGAAGAACCAACCGTGCGCATGACCTTCAGCATCAACAACGCCCCCTTTGCCGGACTCGAAGGTCAATACGTTACCAGCCGCCAGGTGCGTGAGCGCTTGTGGAAGGAACTGGAAAACAACGTGGCAATGCGCGTAGAAGAAACAGACAGCGCTGACCGCTTCATTGTCTCCGGACGCGGTGAACTGCATTTAGCCATTCTCATCGAAACAATGCGCCGCGAAGGCTACGAATTTTCCGTCAGCAAACCGGAAGTCATCCTGAAAGAGACCGAAAACGGCCTGGAAGAACCCATTGAACACGTCTTCATCGAAGTCGCCGGCGATCAGGTTGGCGCGGTCACGGAAATGATGGGCCGTCGCAAAGGAAGCATGCTGGATATGCGCTACGGCGAAGACAGCGCCGTGTATCTGGAGTATCTGGTTCCCACCCAGGGAATGTTAGGCTTTCAACAGCGATTTGTGATGATAACGCGCGGCACAGGCATTGTGCATACCCTTTTCCACAGCTACCAACCCTGGCAGGGACAAATCTCTCACCGGGAACACGGCTCGCTGGTGGCGCTGGAGACGGGAATGGTTACAACCTACGCCCTCACAAACCTGCAACAGCGGGGTATTATGTTTGTCAAACCGGGCGACGAAGTTTACGCCGGGCAAGTGGTGGGGCAATACATCAAAAACGGCGATCTGGTAGTCAATGTGTGTAAAACAAAACACCTGACCAACGTCAGAAAATCCTTCTCCGATATTACAGTAGGCTTAACGCCGGCTAAAATTATGTCGCTGGACGAAATAATTGAGTATCTGGGCGCAGACGAACTGCTGGAAGTAACGCCTCAATCGCTGCGCGTCCGCAAAAAAGAACTAAATCATCATACCCGGCAAAAAACAGCCAAAAGAGAAAAAAAACTATAAAACAGTGAACAGTGAACAGTGAACAGTGAAAAATTCGGGTTTATACCGCAAATATTTTCGCCCCTCGGCCAAATTATTCACTATTCACTATTCACTATTCATTTTTCATTTTTCACTAAAAAAGGAGACGCTGCTATGAGCAAAGAACTATTCAAAGGGATATTTCCTGCTATGATCACCCCTTTTGACAAAGAGGGGAAACTTGATTTAAGCGCCTTGAAATCAAATATCAAACGATGGAACGAATACGGCCTGCGCGGTTATCTGGCCGCCGGCTCCACCGGCGAAGCGATCTTCTTGGGCCGCAAAGAACGACTACAACTTGTGGAAACCGCCAGAAATTCTATGGCAGACGGAATGACATTGGTGGTTGGCGCCGGGCTGGAAAGTACCGCTCAAAGCATCAAGATGTGTAAAAACGTAGCAAAAGCAGGCGCGGACGCCGCATTGGTCATTACGCCTTCGTTTTACAAATCCAGCGTCTCTGCCAACGCCCTTGAAAAACACTACCGGGACATCGCTAACGCCAGCCCCATTCCGCTGCTGCTTTACAACGCGCCTAAATTCACCGGCCTGAGTATGTCGGTTGACACTATCCTCTCCCTGGCGCAGCATCCCAACATTGCGGGGATTAAAGACAGTTCCGGCAACAGCCAGCAACTTGCAAGCATCATCCACGCCGCGCCGGAAGACTTTGCCGTACTCACCGGACACGCGCCCTCGCTGGCGCAGGCGTTTATCTGCGGCGCCGATGGCGCAATTCTGGCCGTAGCCAACGTTATCCCGGAAATCTGCGTATCCTTGCACCGGGCGGCGGAAGCGGACAGTTTTACCGATGTTAAATATCTGCACAACCTGATTCTACCCGTCAGCGAGGTGACTGGGGGGGCCTACGGAATCGGCGGATTGAAGCGCGCCATGAGCATGCTTGATTACACCGCCGGTCTTCCGCGCCCCCCCTTGTCCTCCCCCACCAACGCCCAGACGCAGAAGATACAACAAGCCTTGCAAGAAGTAGGATTACTAAAAAAATAGACCATACCAACACACGGAGACAAAAAAATGCTGGATCTGAATTTTATTCGCAAAAACCCGGACAAAGTGAAACAGGCGTTGAACGACCTGAACACTGACGCCCCCGTTGACCAAATCCTTGAAGATGACGCCAAACGGCGCGCCACACTCAAAGAAGTAGAGGCTCTGCGCGCAGAGCGAAACACCGGCTCAAAAGCCATTGGCGCGTTGATGCGTCAGGGCAAAAAAGAAGAAGCCGAAGCGCAAAAACAGCGTATGAGCCAAATCGGCGGGCAGATTGACGCGCTTAATGAGCAGCTTAGAGAAGTGGAAGCGCGCCTCAATCACAACCTGCTGCTGGTTCCCAACATGCCCCTCCCTGAAGTGCCTCTTGGCCCGGATGACAGCCATAACGTGGTTATAGCTGAAAAAGGCCAAAAACGCAGTTTTGACTTTCAAGTGAAACCGCATTGGGAAACAGGCGAAGAACGCGACCTGATAGATTTTGAGCGCGGCGTAAAGCTATCCGGCAGCCGATTTTACGTGCTAAAAGGCAAAGCGGCCAAACTACAACGCGCCCTCATTACCTGGATGCTGGACGTACACACCGAACAACACGGTTACACCGAAGTCTACCCGCCCTTTGTGGTGCGTGAGCATTGCCTGATTGGCGCTGGCAACCTGCCCAAATTTGGCGACAACCTCTACCGCGACATCGAGGACGACCTGTGGCTCATCCCCACCGCCGAAGTTCCCGTCACCAACCTCTACCGGGAAGAAATTCTGGACGAAGAACAACTGCCCATCTACCACGTAGCCTACACGCCTTGCTTCAGGCGTGAAAAGATGAGCGCCGGACGCGATGTGCGCGGCATCAAACGCGGACACCAGTTCGACAAAGTGGAAATGGTCAAATTTGTCACCCCGGAAACCGGACGCGAAGAGCTGGACAAACTGCTAAACGACGCCGAAAATATCTGCCGTTTGCTGAATATACCCTACCGGATAGTGCAAATGTGCAGCGGCGATTTAAGCTTTGTGGCCGCCATTAAATTTGACATCGACCTGTGGGCCCCCGGCAGTCAGGATTGGCTGGAAGTCAGCTCATGCGCCCTCTTTACCGATTTTCAGGCGCGCCGCGCCAACATTCGCTACAGGCCAAAAGATGGAGGCAAGCCCAAACACGTCTACACCCTCAACGGCTCCGGGTTGGCCTTGCCGCGCCTGATGATTGCCATCTTTGAAAATTACCAGCAGCCCGACGGCAGCATCGTTGTACCGGAAGTTTTACGCCCGTATATGGGCGGGCTGGAAGTGATTTAACCTCCCCCTTTTTTACTCGTTCCCAAACTCTGTTTGGGAACGAGTAAAAAGGGCTGCGCCCTCGCAATGACACCTCCTGCCACTACCTAATCTTGAAACTCTTTCAAAATTATGGTATAGTCCAGACAATGATCTCCAGACCCTTTTCCAAAAAGGAGCGCCCGTGTCAGACGGATATGTATTAGCCATAGGAACATCAGGAATTGATACCAAAGGTCGCGCCCTGGCTCCCTTAATGTCTGGAACCAGCAACCCCGGCAAAATCAAAAGTAATTCCGGCGGCGTAGCCCGCAACATCGCCGAAAACCTGGCTCGATTGGGGCAGGAGGTTATCTTTCTTTCCGCCATCGGGAATGACCGTTCAGGGAATCGCATTAAGAACCGGCTGGACGATGCTGGCGTTGACATCAGCCACTTCCTTGTTTCAGAGCGGCATCGCACCGCTGCGTATCTGGCGCTTTTTGATGAAAACAAATCGCTCATGTATTCCATTGACGATATGAGCGTGGTAGAAACCATCGCCCCCCAAATCATCTATCGAAACCGGGGGCTAATTTTTGACGCCGACATGGTTGTGCTGGACAGTAATTTATCGGCGCAAAGTATCAACTCGGTAGTCAAGCAAACCTTTGCTAAAAACATCCCTCTGGTGGCCGACCCCACTTCTACCGGTTTAGCCGCAAAGCTCATTCCTCATCTAACCAAGCTGTATATGATCACCCCTAACGCCGCAGAAGCGGAAGTCTTAGCCGGTCAAAATATCAAAAATAGGCGACAGGCCATTAAAGCGGCGCAAAAACTGGTGACAATGGGTGTAGAAATTGTGGTGATCACCCTGGCTGAAAAAGGCGTTGTCTACGCTACCGACGACACCAGCGGACACATTCCCGCATTGACAAGCAACGTAGTAGACCTTACCGGCGCATCCGATGCCCTCACCGCCGCCATCATCTTTGGCCTGCTAAACAACTTCCCCATTGATGAAGCCGCTCGACTGGGCGCCAGCGCCGCCGCCTTAACGCTTCAATCAGAAGACAGCGTCGCCGAAAATTTAAATCTGGACCAACTTTATGAACTGTAAGGATGAAGGAGGGGTGAGGTTTTATCCCCTTGTCTCCTTATCCCCTTGTCTCCCAGTCTCAATAGGTTTCCCGTATGTCTGATTGGCTGGCTATTGTCATCTCATTTATCTATATTTTCGCTTCGCTGGGAATAGCGGAAGGCTTGCGAAAGGTTTTTCGGCTTAGCCCGGAGTTTACCCGCAAGTTTGTACACATTGCCGTGGGAATGTGGTCTATTGGAACGATACTCCTCTTTCAAAGCCGCTGGATGGCAATCATTCCTCCGGCAAGCTTTGTGCTTCTCAACTACATCTCCTACAAAAAAGAAACTTTCAAGGCAATGGAGAGCGCCGATAAGTCTAATCTGGGAACTATCTACTTTCCTCTGGCCTTTGTCTTTATTGTGTTGATATTTTGGGATACTCCCAACAAATTGGTTGCCGCGTTGATGCCCCTGACCTGGGGCGACGCAATGGCTGCTGTGTTGGGAAAACAATACGGGCATATCAAATACACCCTTTTTGGGCATACGCGCTCGGTGGAAGGGACTGTTAGTATGGTCTTGTTCAGCCTGATCAGCGTTTTTCCGGCTTTGTGGCTTCTGCCGCCGTCAATGGTACCGTCAATGGTACCGTCAATGGGAATTGGAACCAGCCTTTTGATTGCCGTAATTGTGTCGTTTGTTACCGCCGCCGTAGAAGCCGCTTCTCCATGGGGAATAGATAATTTACTCGTCCCGGCAGCGGCAGGCTTGATCTTGTATTTTTGCTAAAAACTCAGGCGCTTCTCCTCGTTTCCAAACTCTGTTTGGGAACAAGGAGGAGCGCCTGAGTTAAGAATCTAACATTGGAGACGCAATGACACCCCCTCCGCGTGGAATGTATTTTGAAGAATTTGAACCGGGACAAAAAATCGCCACGCCTGCTCGCACCGTCACCGAAGCAGATGTGGTCAGTTTTGCCGGCCTCTCCGGCGACTATAATCCGCTGCACACCAACGAAGAATTTGCCAAAACTACCCCCTACGGGCGACGCATTGCGCACGGAATGCTGGTAGTCTCCATTGCTACCGGCCTGGCAGACCGGCAAGGGTTTCTTGACGGGACAGCGCTGGCTTTTAGAGAATTAAGCTGGAAATTCAGCTCACCGGTCTTTATTGGCGATACCATTCATATGGTCGCTGAAGTAGTTGAGTTGAAGCCAATGCCCAGACTAGGGGGCGGGCTGGTAGCGCTAAAAGCCTTAATGCTCAATCAAGATGGCAAAACCGTGCAAAAAGGAGAGTGGCGGGTGTTGATAAAAAGCAGGTGAGCGGGTGAGAAAGTGAGAAAAATTCACCTGCTCACCTGCCCACTTTCTCACCTGCCCACCCACTTACTTTCTCACTACAAACGCTATCCAATCCCCTTCCACATACCGAGATTGAATCCGCAGCCGATGTTCGGTCAGGCAGTCGAGCATCGGTTTTTCTTGTTCATTGATAATGCCGGAAAGGATGAGTTGTCCGTTTGGAGCCAGGGCGGCTTTCAAATCGGCCATAATTTCAATCAGGATATTGGAGAGAATATTGGCTGCCACCAGCGACCACCGCTTCCCCCCCCTCGCTTCCGCCGACCCCACATCGCTTTGAATATCCGGCAGGCCGTTCAAGGTAAAATTTTCTCTGGCTACGCGCGCAGCCACGTCGTCCACATCCACGCTTCTCACCGGGCCGGCGCCCATCCTGGCCGCTGCAATCGAGAGGATGCCTGAGCCGGTCCCCACATCGAACATATCCACCCCGGTCAGCGGCATTTCTTGCAGAATTTTCAGGCACAGGCTGGTAGTTGGATGCAACCCGCTGCCAAAGGCCACACCCGGATCAAGACGAATGACCACATCGCCCGGTTGGGGACTGTAGTCTCGCCAACTGGGCTGAATGACCACGCGCGGGCCAATCTTCACCACGTGAAAATTCTCTTTCCAGCTTTCGGCCCAGTCATTTTGTCCAATAAATTTGGTCTGCGGCGCAGGAAGCCCGCCGGGTAAAGCTTTGCCCATCAAGGCCAGAATCATCTCGATTTTTTGCAGCAAGCCCTTGTCTTCCGCCGGAATGACCGTGCGAACTGTCACCTGCTTGAAATCAGGGGGGGCTGTTTCCAGCACCGCCCCCCCGTAGCCGTAGCGGTCAAAAACCTCGCTCACCGCCTCGGCGGCTTCGCCGTCAATATTCGTTATCGCAATTTCAATAAAATCCATTTGAAACACATCTATACCTTTTTTACAAATTATTTACATTTTGGTCATACTTTGGTCATACTTTTAATTTATGATACAGGTATCAACAGATTATACACCAAAAAGGAGAGATTGATGAAAACCATTTGGAAATGGACGAAATTAAGCGCTTTGCTTCTTGTATTCACGATACTTTTCACCGGCGCGGCGTTGGCGCAGGGGCCGGAAGAAGAATCCGCTCAAGCCTCAGGCAAACAAGCGGTATGGGTGAAATTATTGGCCGAAACGCTGGATATGTCGGTGGACGAATTGAGAGATGAATTAAAAGCCGGGAAAACGGTGGAAGAATTAGCAGCCGAGCAGGGGCTAACGATGAGCGACATAGCCAAGGTCCTGTACGACGACGCCATTGAGCGCCTGGATGCCGCTGTAGCCGAAGGGAAATTGACACAGGAAAAGGCTGAGCAGATAGAAACCCGTTTGGCTGAACGCCGCGACGCTTGCGTGAATGACGGTAACTGCAAGTTACCTCAGAGACGAACACAGCTAAAACAGCAGGCCGAGCGATACCTTCTGCAATCGCTTCGCCTAACGGCAAAAAGCGTGGATATGAATATATTTGAGTTGCTCAGAGAATTTGAAGCGGGAAATAGCTTGGCGGAAATTGCCCTTCAGCAAGGAGAGTCTCTGGAGGTTATTGCTAATGCCTTGTACAATGCGGGGGTAGAAAAAGTTGAGCGCGGTTTAAGCGATGGAAAACTCACGCAAGATCAAGCGGATAAAATTTTGGCGCGCTTGACAGATCGCCGTGACGCCTGCGCCAATGAAGGGCAGTGTTTGCCGCTGCCCAAACCGGCTGACAAAAAATAGGTACACGTTCAGTGAAGCCGCCCAGAACACTACAACGAATTGGGAAAAGAACGAATTTGTCTGTGTTTTATTCGTTGATTTCTCCATTCGTTGTAGTGTTTGCCGCTGCCCAGACCGGCTGACAAAAAATAGGACTATTCTCGCGAATCATAAGCCGGCAACAGCACATAAAAAACACTGCCGGGATTGTTTTCGGGGTCGTATCCATCACTTTCTACCCAGATACGGCCCCCGTGCGCCTCTATAATTCCTTTGGCAATGGTCAATCCCAAACCGGGGCCGCCTCCCCTGAATTGAGTCTTGCCGGTGCTGTGCAATGAGGCATCTTCGGCGGTATAAAATTTTTCAAATATCAATCCCTGGTCTTTTTTATCAATCCCTATTCCCGTATCACTCACAGCAACCTGCACAAACTGGTCTTCTGTTTGCTGCGTTTTTTCTTCAAAACAACCGGCTGTGACAACGATTTTGCCAAAATCCGGGGTGTATTTGATGGCGTTGCCAATAAGTCTGGAGAAAAGCTGTAACAATTTCTTGTCATCACCAACCACCATTGGCAGCGAGTCCGGAATATTTACAGTGATGGTTTGGTTTCGCTTTTGGAGGCTGGGCGTGATGCTTTTAACAACAGACTGCATAAGCAGTCTCAACGGCATAGGTGAATAAGCCAATTCCATTGTGGATAGTTCTACGCGCACAATACTGACCATATCCTGAATAATATCATTTAGCCGGTCTACCCCTTTTCTCAAGCCGCTCATCATCTCGCCAATAGTCTCATCGCCGGATAGCTTGGGATGCGCGCGCAACATATCGGTATAAGCGTGAACCATTGTTAAGGGGGTGCGCAACTCATGCGCGGCAACGTTGATAAAATCTGTCTTGGCTTCATCCAGGCGTTGCAAGCGTTCATGCATAACGCTCAATTCTTCATGCGCTGTACTCAGTTCATTGAACTTTAGCTCTAATTCTCCTACCAGCGAAGCGCTATGCTCGCGTAAATATTGCTCTGTGCGTGAAACATCTTCCGTTTGTCTGGGCTTGGCAAGATGCGTTTCAACTTGTTCCAACAGGTCGGCCACGCCAAAAGGTTTGCTCAAATAACTATCGCAGCCAATGGCTTTGGCCCGTTCGGCGTCATCTTCAACATTGCGCGCGGTTACAGCGATGATAGGTGTGGAAGCCAAGGCTGCTTCGCTTCTGATTCTGGTGACAACGCTAAAACCGTCCAAATCGGGCAGGTTAATGTCCATCAAAATAATATCCGGCTGTATTTCAATGGCCTTGGCAATACCCTCTAAGCCATTCACGGCTTCTACTACCCGATAGTTCCGGCTTTCAAGGATGCGGCGCACCAGCATCCTGTTATTCTCCAAATCCTCAACGTATAAAACGGTATACGTTTTTCCCACGGCTGCACCTTGCCCCAAGTATTTTTACCTGATTTAGCATAGCCCATAATCACATGCTTGTCAATGCGGCTTTCTTCCTACAAGCGGGCGTTTTGTGTAGATTTATTTTACACGGCTTCGCGCTTTTTGGCTAGTTGATTTTCAATTTCGCTTCACCTCCCATCCTGGTTTGGCTATTTTCACTAAAATGGTAAAATCATTCAGTCTGCTTTTAAATTTCGGTGGCGGTTAAGTTGTAAGTGATGATGCGCGGGAGCTTCCTCCGCGCACCATCACTTACTTTCCTGCCATTACCACAATCTTATCCTGACCAGTGAGGAAAAATGACCACCATTATCCACGGCTTTGAACAAGTAAAAGAAACTTATATCCCTGAATTGAACATTAAAGCAAGCCTGTTTCGTCACCTGAAAACGGGCGCCAGACTCCTTTCTCTGGAAAATGATGACGAAAACAAATCTTTCGGCATCACCTTTCGTACGCCGCCCGCCGATTCCACCGGTGTGGCGCACATTATGGAACACTCCGTTCTCTGTGGTTCGCGCAAATATCCGCTTAAAGAGCCGTTCATCGAATTGGTGAAAGGATCGCTCAAGACCTTTCTCAACGCCTTCACCTATCCTGATAAAACCGTCTATCCGGTAGCCAGTCAAAACACCCAGGATTTTTATAATCTGGTGGATGTTTATCTGGATGCCGTTTTCTACCCACTCATCACCCCGCAAACCTTGCAGCAAGAGGGCTGGCATTATGAACTGGAAGACCTGAACGCGCCGCTGAACTTCAAAGGCGTAGTTTTTAATGAAATGAAAGGCGCCTACTCCTCGCCGGACAGCGTCTTGAGCGAATACAGCCAACAGCTTACCTTCCCCAACAACACGTATGGCCTGAACTCCGGCGGCGACCCAAAACATATCCCTGACCTGAGTTACGAACAATTCAAAGCCTTTCACGACACTTACTACCATCCCTCCAACGCTTACATCTACTTTTATGGCGATGACAATCCAGAAACCCGGCTGAAGATGATCAATGAATATCTTAAAGATTTTGAAGCGCTAAACGTTGATTCCTCCGTTCCCCTACAACCCGCTTTTGACCACCCCCGCCGCGTCACCCGCAGCTATGCAATGGGCGCAGAGACTGACAACGGCAATAAAGGGATGATCACCGTAAATTGGCTTTGGCCGGAAAGCGTAGAAATTGAAACAAGCGCCGCTTTGAACATTCTGTCTTATATTTTGGTTGGCACCGCCGCCTCTCCGCTACGCAAAATCTTGATTGATTCCGGTTTGGGCGAAGATTTGACCGGCGGCGGCATGTCAGGGCATTTACGCCAGCTATTCTTTTCGGTTGGGCTAAAGGGGATTGACCTAAAGGACGCTGATGCCGTAGAGAATTTAATTCTGGAAACCTTAAGCGATCTGGCTGATAATGGCATTGATCCCGGTATGATTGAAGCGGCGCTTAACACCCTGGAATTTCGCCTGCGCGAGCAAAATACCGGCAGTTTCCCGCGCGGCCTGGCGCTGATGCTGGGCGCATTGACCACCTGGCTCTACAATGACGACCCCATCACCCCCCTGGCTTTTGAAAAAACACTGGCTTATATAAAAAAGCAACTGGAACAGGACAAAACCTTCTTCCAGCAGCTCATCAAACAATACCTGCTGCAAAATTCCCATCGCGTCGCCCTTATCCTGAAGCCAGACCCGGAAGAACAACAACGCGCAGATGCGGCAGAAGAAGCGCGTCTAAGCGCCGCCCGCGCTTCGATGAGCAAAGAAGACCTACAAGCCCTTATCGAGCAAACGCGCCAGCTCAAGAAACTTCAAGAAACGCCGGATTCTCCCGAAGCGCTGGCAAGTATCCCCCATCTCACGCTGGCAGATCTGGATAAGCAGAATAAAACCATCCCCATAGCCGCGTCAAAAGAGCAGGGGAGTCAAATTTTATATCACAATCTCTTTACCAACGGCATTGTTTATCTGGATATTGGTTTTAATATGTACGCGCTGCCTCAAGAGTTACTGCCTTACGTCCCGCTTTTCAAAGAATCTTTGCTGGGGATTGGTACGGAAAAAGAAGATTTTGTGAAATTATCGCAACGAATTGGGCGTAAAACCGGGGGCGTGTGGACATCGTCCTACCTTTCAGAGATGCCAGACGCAAAACAGGGGATTGCCTGGGCCTTTTTGCGCGGTAAAGCCACAATGGCCCAGACCGACGACCTGCTGGACATTATGCGCGACGTTCTCTTGACGGTAAAATTAGACAATCCGGAACGCTTCAAACAAATGCTGCTGGAAGACAAAGCCGGGCACGAAGCAGGATTGATTCCCGGCGGTCATGGCGTGGTCAACAGTCGCCTGCGAGCGCACTTCAACGTCTCTGACTGGGCCGGCGAGCAGATGGGCGGCGTAAGCAACCTTTTCTTTGCGCGTCAACTCATTGAACAGGTAGAAAATGACTGGCCGGCTGTGCTGGAAAAACTGGAAGAAATTCGACAACGGTTATTCAATCGCAACGCTATGCTGTGCAATATTACCCTGGACGAAACAAACTGGAAGCAGTTCCAACCGAAGTTAGCGGCCTTTTTGCGCGATATGCCCGCTCACCCGGCCAATACAACCCAATGGACGCCTTCTCCTCTGCCCGCCAACGAAGGCTTGACCATTCCCGCGCAGGTCAACTACGTGGGCAAGGGCGCTAACCTTTACGAATTGGGCTATCAATATCACGGCTCTATTGCGCCCGTCTCTAACTTCTTGCGCAACAATTGGCTGTGGGAGCGCGTGCGCGTGCAGGGCGGCGCTTACGGCGGCTTCTGCTCCTTTGACCGTTATTCCGGCGTTTTTACCTTTCTGTCTTACCGAGACCCCAATCTGCAAAACACGCTGGACATCTACGACCAAAGCGGCCAATATCTGCGCCAACTGGACCTGGACCAGCG